>NZ_BAAFPR010000006.1:0-174228 GCF_042847315.1 Lacticaseibacillus jixiensis | reverse complement strand
CGTCCAACTTGATACGAACAATCTCGGGTTGATCTTCGTCCATATAAATACCTCACCATTCTTATGATGAGGTCATGATACCGCTTGGCAATTGAGAGGGATAGGCGGTCTGTTATTAGGTGCTTACTTTACTTTAACAACAAATGCATCTGTTGGTGTTGAATCCCGGCTTCTTCAAAGACTGGCCGATCAGTGGGCGTGTAGCCTAACGCTTTGTAGAACCCAACGGCTTGCAGTTGCGCATCCAAGCGCAGTTCCGGCGCTTGGACTTCACTGGCAAAAGTCCGCATCGCCTTCAATAAGGCCGCACCGACTCCGCGATGGCGAAAGGCTTTCTCCACGGCGACGCGCTGAATGTGATAGCCATAGTCTTCCGGCAGCAAACGGCCGCAGCCGATCGGCAAGCCGGCTTCGTAGGCCACGAAATACGTGCACTTGGCTTCGTTAGCATCAACTTCCAAGGCTGGATCAACATGTTGTTCCTTAACAAAGACGTTCTGGCGAATGGCCAAGGCATCTTGATAAGTGGCGCTGGTAATACGAGTTGTCGTTCTGATTTCCATATGGATCACCGTTTTCTCATGATATTGCATTTAGTATAGCACGAACTGCCCAGACTAAATGGCAAAATCATTGCAAAACTAATTGAAATCGATTAGAGTTAACAGCAAGCATCATTCAGGAGGAACTTTATATGAGCAGGATCCAACTTTTAGGCCTTGAGCCGATCACCCAATATCTCAGCCACCACAACCGCGATTATCATAACATGCCATTGGGCAATTTGATTGGCATTACCAACATGGCCCATGTTGACGCCAACGCGGCTTTAGCCGAGTTAGACGCCCAACGCACCCAACTGCTTAAAATCGCCGATGTGGATGTGACCGCCTTTGAAGCCTTTCGCATTGCCACCTACACCCAAGGGGAGGCGGTGGTCACCGGCGACTTTAGCAACACCTTGCGAGTGGTGAATTTCTTTGCCATGGTGCAACAAGCCCAAGCCGCTTATCAAAGTGCGATCCCGCAACAAAACACGGTGATCACTGCTCAAATTGGCGAGTTGTCGCTGAAGGTGACGGCTGAAGGCGTGGCTGTTGAAGCAGGTCAGGCGCAACTGGCTGAATACTTGGGGGATGTCATCGTCAACGGCTTCAGCGCTTAGGTCTAGACGCGACGCCTTGACTTCTCTATAATAATATACTGACCACGTTCCAGTGCATGTTGTGGCTGGGACTTTTTTTCGTGAGCCGATTGGGCTATAGAAACGCGTGAAAGGAAATTTATGAAACCTCAAGCATTGCAAGAAGAAGTCGCTAAGCGCCGGACCTTTGCCATCATCTCTCACCCAGATGCTGGTAAAACGACGATCACTGAACAATTACTGTTATTTGGCGGGGTGATCCGCGAAGCCGGGACAGTTAAAGCCAAGAAGTCCGGGCATTATGCCAAATCTGACTGGATGGCCATTGAAAAGCAGCGCGGGATCTCGGTGACGAGTTCCGTGATGCAATTTTCTTATGCCGGCAAACGCATCAATATCTTGGATACGCCAGGGCATGAAGATTTCTCAGAAGACACTTATCGGACCTTGATGGCCGTCGATGCTGCGGTGATGGTGATCGACTCGGCCAAAGGGATCGAAGCGCAAACCAAGAAACTGTTCAAAGTCGTTAAGCAGCGCGGGATCCCGATTTTCACCTTTATGAACAAATTGGATCGTGACGGCCGCGAGCCGTTGGATCTGATCGCCGAGTTGGAAGAATTGCTGGGGATCGAAGGCTATGCGATGAACTGGCCGATGGGCATGGGTAAAGGCTTGGTCGGTTTATATGATCGCGTGGACCCGCAAATCGAGCTGTACCGCGAGAACGAAGCCGGCGAACGCTTCTTGCCATTGGATGCGCAAGGCCATTTGGACCCTAGCGAGCCCATTGCCAATGAATCCATTTACCGCGACACTTTGTCCGATATCGAATTGTTGAATGATGCCGGTAACCAATATGATCTCAAGAAGATCATGGCTGGCGACCAGACACCGGTGTTTTTCGGCTCAGCGCTGACGAATTTCGGCGTCGAGACGTTCTTGAAGCATTTCGTTGAAATGGCGCCTGAACCAGGCCCGCATACCATGCAAGACGGCAGTGTGGTACTGCCGACGGCGTCAGATTTCTCAGGGTTTGTGTTCAAGATCCAAGCCAACATGAATCCGCAGCACCGCGATCGGATCGCCTTTGTCCGCATCGGTGCCGGCGAGTTCACCCGCGGCATGGATGTGACCTTAGCGCGAACCGGCAAGCCGTTGCGGTTGAACAACGCCACGGAATTCATGTCTGATTCGCGCGAAGCGGTGCAATCAGCGGTGGCTGGTGATATCGTGGGGTTGTACGATACCGGCAACTTCCAGATCGGCGACACGATCTACGCCGGCAAGCAGCCGGTTGAATACGAAGCCTTGCCGCAGTTTACGCCTGAGCTGTTTATGCGGGTGACCGCCAAGAACGTAATGAAGCAGAAGTCTTTTCATAAAGGGATGCAACAATTGGTGCAAGAAGGAGCGGTGCAATTGTACCGGACTTATTCGACCAACGATTACATCTTAGGGGCTGTAGGGCAGCTGCAGTTTGAAGTGTTCAAGTTCCGGATGCAGAATGAATATAATTCTGAAGTCGAAATGACGCCGATCGGCAGCCGGGTGGCGCGCTGGATCGATCCTGAGCAGCTTGATGAGAAGATGTCCAGCTCCCGTAATTTGTTGGTCAAAGACGTGCACGATGCACCGCTGTTCTTGTTTGAGAACCAATACGCTTTGCGCTGGTTCGCTGATAAATATCCAGATGTGACATTGACTGCTAAACTGTAAGCTTCAGGAGGATAAATCGCATGGCTATTTTTAATTTTGGTAACCAACAAGATGACGACGCTGCACATGACAACAATGTTAATCCAGTGCATCAAGTCACCAATGATGATCTGTTAGGCTTGTGGCGCACATTTTCGCTGAAGCAAGATGATGCGAATATGAGTGCGTTCTTAGAAGAGTTGATCGAACATGCCAACTTGATCACTTTTGGCATGAGCAAGACTGAGATCCCGCTGACCAAAGATGGGCACTTGGACTTCAACCAGAATGTTGAATTACAGTTTCCGCTATTGACCGGGGCTGACGACAAAACATTCCAGCCGTTCTTCACGGATTGGCAAGCGGCGCAAACGCTGTTGAATCAGTGGCAAGATAACGGCAATCAAGAAACTGTCGATCAAAGTGTCCCAATCGCCGTGGACTTCACGGATTTGGTACGTTTGGTTGGCGGCAATGAAGATGTTGCCGGCGCGGTGATCAATCCTTTCGAAGATAACATCACCATGGATCGCGAAAGCTTGGTTGATTTGCATCACCAAGCCCAACAACGCCAAGAAGCGGCTGATACGCCAGTGCATATCGGCGACGGCCTCAAAGCGCCAGATGGCCTGCTTGAAGCATGGGTCGATAAATTCGTTGCTGACGGTCAGGTGCAGCGTGCTTGGCTGCGCACCTTGACTATGGGCGATGAACAGTCGCTGTTTCTCGTGTTGGATATGCCGCAACGCGATGATCAAGACGAATTCTTTGATCAATTAGGGCTGCTGGCTAAAGAGTTCGGCACCGATCCAGAGCTGGGCTTGACCATTGCGCCATACAGTGAAGATTTGGCTGAAGCCATTGAAGGCGCCGTTCCATTCTACGCCAAATAAGGGTCACCCTTGCCACCGCCATTGCGGTGGCTTTTTTTGTAAGAAACACAAACGGGAATGGGACATAATCCCCATAGTCGCCAGACATAAAGCAACGCCATGTCACACAAACGCCCAGATACCGCGATTCAAAGTGCAGAATCGTGGTACCTGGGCGCTTGTGCGAGTGGCTAACAGCGCTTTATGTCTCAGCCTCGAGTACTCATATGAGGTGATTAGCGCAGTTGCGGTTGAGCAGGCGTGTGGCCGCTTTGGTCGATGGTGATGAAAGTAGCCAACACATAACCGCCGGATGCCACTTGATACCACACAGCACCATTGGTCAAGGTGACAACAGTGTTGATGGTCACCGCGGTGCCTTCAAGCAGGCGGGCTTCATGCATTTGACCATAAGGTTCTGCCCACACCGTGGCGTCGCCTAAAACAGTGCCGGTTAGGTGCACACTTTGTTCGTCACTGGCAAATAATTGATGCGGCAAAGCCAATGGCGTTGGGTCTGGCAAATAAGGATCTGAGGCCACGCCGGTGGTGGCGTCGGCGGTGATCCATTGGCTGCCGCCGACGTTAAACCACACGGTGTGATTTAACGTATCACGCATCACCGCGTAGACGCGCCAATAGGTGTGCGCCGGCAGCTGACTGGCATAAGGTGCGCCAGCCAGCGGTTGAGGATAGGCGAGTTTGGCCGTTTGCAGTTGAATGAAAGCGTCGTCTGGCAATTGACCGCTTTCAAGCGGCGTCAGATTGTAAGAAAAGCGCAGACTCTGCGCTGCTTGGGTGAACATACCAGATTGAGTGGTTGGCCCCACAACATGTTCGGCAAACTCTGGCAAAGCTTGTGCCGTATAGCTTTGATTCAACACGCCTTGCAAGAGTTCAGGCACCTGCAATAAATGGCCATTGCTGTCGCGATGATAAACGATCACCGGACCAGCCACGCGTGGGGTGTAGCCACACCAAATCACTTGGTTATTGGCCGGGAAAACTTGGGTAAAATTTCTGATTTCAGTCAACACAAAACCTGCGATCACCTGCCAAGTAATCGGCAAGGGATCGCCAGTGTGACCATGCAAGGTGATCGGGTCATGCAAGTTAACATGCGAAGTGACATTTTGATAATAGACGCGCACTTGGACCCGGGTGTCGACCATACCAGTAGCAGGCGGCAGGTCATGAACTTTGTGAGGTGAGGGATCAAGGCGAGAATCGGGCCGCGATGGGGCGGGTTCATGGGGATGTTTCAAAGAACCAGCCCGACGCACCGGTTTGGCGGTGGTCGCAGCAAGCCAGGTTTTGATGCGCGTAAGCAAACTCATGGGCAAAACTCCAATAGGGATCTACATTTCGGAAGCGCGTTGCTGCGAGTTCAAGGAGATCTCAGCTAACTTTGGCCCCCGTACGACGGTCACGTCTTCCAGACTGACGCCGGTCAACTTCTGTAAGGTGAAGCGCAACTCTTGGTCTTGAACGTTGCGCGTTTCATTGGTGAACAACAATTCATCATGTGTCGGTGCCTGGGTGTAAACCACCGTGGTGGCACCGAGAGAATAGACTTTCACATACTGAGTATCCGTGTGTGCTAACTGCTGCGCTACCAGATGCGGGTAGCTGTTGGTGATATCGATCAATCGCATCGCCAAACACATCCTTTCACTGTTGCCGCTTTCTTGTCTTACGATAATTATAACACGTTTTGCCCGAAACATAGGAGCGGCATGCCCCGCCGCTCAGCTCATTGTAGATTGGGAGCGCTTACTATTGGCTCAACCCCAATTCTAGCGCATCCAGGCAACAAGCGCGGCAACAACCTGCATAAAAAATCCCCACATAATGACCAAATCCCGTTACGAAGCCAAAAAAACCACGCATATCAAAGATATGCGTGGTTGAAGGTTATTCAGCAGCAGGTTCGGAAATGGCGATTTCACCATTGGCGATCCGCGCTTCCAAAGCGGTAGCCTTAGGATGATCGAGGTAGTAATCTGCTACTCGATCTTCGATTTGTTCTTGAATGACCCGCCGCAACGGGCGAGCGCCCATGGCAGGATCATAACCGAGCTCAACTAACTTCTCTTTGACCGGATCGGTGACTTTGATGGTCAAGCCTTGGTCATGAATGTTGGCGTTAGTATCAGCGATCATCAAGCCAACGATCTTCATCAAATCAGGCTTGGTCAAAGACTTGAATTCCACGATATCATCGAAACGATTCAGGAATTCCGGCTTGAAGTAGTTGCCTAACTGATTAAGCACAGAGTGTTGCGTGCCGTTAAGCGATGCACCAAAGCCCACGTTGGCTTCCGCGTCGGTGGAGCCGGCGTTGGAAGTCATGATGATGATCGTGTCTTTGAAGGATACCGTGCGGCCTTGGCTATCAGTCAAGCGCCCGTCATCCAAGATCTGCAAGAACATGTTCATGACATCTGGGTGGGCCTTCTCGATTTCATCTAACAAGATCAGGCTATAAGGATTGCGGCGGACTTGTTCAGTCAATTGGCCAGCTTCTTCATAGCCCACATAGCCTGGAGGCGAACCGATGAGCTTGGACACCGAGAATTTCTCCATGTATTCGGACATGTCAAAGCGGATCATCGCTTCTTGGGAGCCAAAGAGTTCCTTAGCCAATTGCTTGGCTAATTCCGTCTTGCCGACCCCAGTCGGGCCGACAAATAAGAAACTGCCGATCGGGCGGCCGGTTTTGTTGAAGCCGATGCGGTTGCGGCGAATGGCGCGCGCCACTTTGTTGACGGCGTTGTCTTGGCCGATGACATTGGCTTTGAGGTGCGGGCCAAGGTCTTTGAGCTGTTGCTGCTCTTGGGCCTTGAGTTCGCCAACTGGGATGTTGGTTTTCTGCTCGACGATCTTTTCCATGTCTTTTTCGGTGACGGTAGGCGTGTCAGCTTTGTCAGCGTCGGCTTGTTCCTTCTGCATTTGCTCAAGTTTGTTGACTTGATCGCGGTAGAAGGCGGCTTTCTCATAGTCTTCTTGCTTCAAAGCGGCTTGCTTCTGCTTTTCGGCATCGTCGATTTTGGCTTTCAAGGCTTTAGGGTCAACGACTTGAATGGTCAAGTTCTTCTTGGAGCCGGATTCGTCAAGCAAGTCAATGGCCTTGTCTGGCAGATAGCGATCTTGGATGTAGCGGTTAGACAAGTTGACCGCCGCTTGAATGGCGTCTTCGGTGTACTTCACGTGATGGAAGTCTTCGTAGCGCTTCTGAATGCCATGCAAGATCTCGATGGTTTCTTCTGGGCTTGGTTCATCAACCGTCACTGGCTGCAAACGGCGAGCCAAGGCGGCGTCTTTTTCGATTTGACGATATTCATTGTTGGTAGTGGCACCGACCAGCTGCAGTTCGCCACGCGCCAAGGCTGGCTTTAAGACGTTGCCGGCATCCATGCCGCCTTCAGCGTTGCCGGCACCGACGATTTCATGGATTTCATCAATGAACAAAATGGTGTCAGGGCTGTTCTTCAATTCGTTGAGCAGTTGTTGCATCCGCTGTTCGAATTGACCGCGGATCCCGGTACCTTGAACCAAAGACACGACATCCAGTTGAATGACTTGCCGGTCTTGAAGCTTGACAGGGACGTCACCATTGGCGATCTTCAAGGCCAAGCCTTCAACGACCGCCGTTTTGCCGACCCCGGCTTCCCCGATCAAAACCGGGTTGTTCTTGGTGCGGCGGTTTAAGATCTCGATGACCCGGGCGATTTCACCATCGCGGCCGATCACAGGGTCGATTTCACCGGCTTTGGCTTTGGCAGTCAAGTTGACACCGAATTGGCCGAGCACAGAGTTGCCATTGTTGCGACGATTGCCGCCGCCACCGTTGTTGCCGGCTTGTGTCGGTGGCGTTTGTTGCTGTTGTGGGTTTTGTTGATCCATTCCTTGGCTCATCGCCTTGAAAATGTCGTCAAGGCTGTTAAAGCCGAACGGATCATTTGCATTGGTTGGTTGCATTCTGCCTCCTGCTTGTTGCTTCAACTGCTGGTAACAGTTTTGGCAAAGGTTGATCTCTTGTTTCGTACCATTGACGCTGGTATATAAGTGGATCGTTGCTGGATTCTGATGACAGTTCTCACAAAGCATATTGTCACGACCTTTCTTTCCACAACCAAGAGCTGTGGCTATTTGTAGTGAAGCTTAGGTTACTGACCTTCACTGACCAAAGCTCAGTATACTCGGCTATTTCCAAAATGCAAGCACTCTAGCCCTAAGAGTGCTAAAAAGTTGCGTTCAGCCTTTGCTGGTGCGGCTTTTTAGTTGCTTGATCACGTCCTTAATGCTATTGTAAAGCAGTAGGACGAAAGGGGGCAACTATTTGGATCCAGACTACACGCAGATGATGGATCAACTGCGGTCAGGGGAGTTGTCTCAAATCGAGATCACCCCAGAGACCTTCAATGCTTTCCGTGCGGCATGGACCAATTATCCCGCGCGCAAAGAGATCGTCGGCACCGCAGGGCGCTTAGGCGCCATTACCTATCATTATCGGCCAATTCAAGACGATTAAGACTTGTCGTGGAAACGGAATAATGGTAAGGTTTACAGGAGATAGAATGTGTTCATTCTATTCGGCTAAAATTTTTTTAAATGACGAAGGAGCAGATTACTCATGGAAAAACGCGAATTTAATGTTATTGCAGAAACAGGTATCCACGCACGTCCGGCAACCCTTCTGGTACAAGCCGCAAGCAAGTTCAACGCCGACATTAACTTGGAATACAAGGGCAAGAGCGTTAACTTGAAGTCCATCATGGGCGTGATGTCTTTGGGTGTTGGCCAAGGTGCTGATGTGACCATCTCCGCTGAAGGCGCTGATGAGAAAGAAGCCATCGACGCTATCGAAGAAACCATGAAGAAGGAAGGCCTCTCTGACTAATGACAAAGCAACTCAAAGGGATCGCCGCTAGTGATGGCATCGCTACTGCGAAGGCCTACATGTTGGTGCAACCTGACTTGTCATTTGATCAGACTTCTATTAAGGATGCAGACGCTGAGGTTCAGCGTCTGCATTCTGCGCTAGAGCAAAGTACCAGCGACTTGAAGCTGATCCGTGATAAAGCGGCAGAATCCTTAGGCGAAGAAGAAGCACAAGTCTTCGACGCACACATGATGATCTTAGCCGACCCAGAATTCACCGGTGCCATTGAAAGCAAAATCAAAGATGATGCGATCAATGCAGAAGCAGCCTTAAAGAATGTCGCTGACACGTTTGTCGCGATGTTTGAAGCCATGACGGATAACCCGTACATGCAAGAACGCGCCGCAGATATCCGCGACGTCACCACGCGTGTTTTGGCACACTTGTTAGGCCGTTCATTGCCATCTCCGGCTTTGATCGATTCTGAAGTCATCGTGGTTGCCCACGACTTGACGCCAAGTGATACTGCGCAGTTGAATGCAAAGTACGTTAAAGCCTTCGTTACTGATATTGGCGGTCGCACGGCGCACAGTGCGATTATGGCACGCTCATTGGAAATCCCAGCGGTAGTTGGGACCCAATCCATCACCCAAGACGTCAAGGAAGGTCAGATGCTGACTGTTGACGGCTTGACTGGGGATGTCACCGTTGAGCCGAGTGCTGAACAAATCGCCGCTTCAAAGCAAGAAGCAGCTGATTATGCCGCACAAAAGGCAGAATGGGCAACCTTGAAGTCTGCCGAAACGTTGACTGCTGATGGCAAGCACTTCACCATCGCCGCCAACATCGGCACGCCTAAAGACCTTGATGGTGTGGTGGACAACGGCGCTGAAGCAATCGGTTTGTATCGTTCTGAGTTCTTATATATGGACTCCAGCGAATTGCCGACTGAAGATGACCAATTCGAGGCCTACAAGAAGGTCTTGGAAACCATGAGTCCTAAGCAAGTGGTTGTTCGTACGATGGATATCGGCGGCGATAAGCACTTGCCATACCTGCCATTACCTGAAGAACAGAACCCATTCTTGGGTTATCGGGCGATTCGGATCTCATTGGACCGCGATGACATTTTCCGCACGCAATTGCGGGCTTTGTTGCGGGCCAGTGCATTCGGCAAGTTGGGGATCATGTTCCCAATGATCGCCACTGTTCCAGAATTCGAAGCCGCCAAAGCCATCTTCTTAGAAGAAAAGGCCAAGCTGGTTGCCGACGGCGTTAAAGTTGCCGACGATATCGAACTCGGGATGATGATGGAGATCCCAGCCGCTGCTGTTTTGGCTGATCAATTTGCCAAGCACGTTGACTTCTTCTCCATTGGCACCAACGACTTGATCCAATACACCATGGCTGCTGACCGCGGGAACGAACATGTGTCGTACCTGTATCAGCCATACAACCCGTCGATTTTGCGCTTAGTTAAGCACGTCATCGATTCCGCCCACGCCGAAGGCAAGTGGGCCGGCATGTGTGGGGAAGCCGCTGGCGACCCGATCATGGTACCGTTGTTGTTAGGGATGGGCTTGGATGAATACTCCATGTCCGCTACCAGTGTCTTAAAGGTCCGCAGCCTCATGAAGAAGCTGTCGACTGCAGACATGAAGGCTTTGGTTGACAAAGCCATCAACGAATCCGAGACCAACGACGATAACAAGAAGTTGGTTGAAGAATTCACCAAGTAAAATCAAGAAAAGCTGTCTGCAAATGCAGGCGGTTTTTTTGTGTCCCCAGAGCGGAGCAGCCCGCACTTAGCGGTGGATATAAGGCGGGATGACAGTTGGGCGGTTTATGCCCAATTGGCGTCACGACTTATATCACGCCGCGTTGGGCTGCGCAGCTCGACGAAGACCACAGCGTAAAAAGCGCGGATTCACGTCTTGGCCTAGGCCCGGACAGGCATTGCTTCGGCGCGCGGGGCAAGCGTCGGCGCAGGCGGTGCGGCCGGTTCTAACCGCGCTGAAAATCGCGCGTTTTCCACCTAAGAATCGAGCCAGGCGCTCGCTGCGCTCACCAGCCCGTCTCGATTCTTGCCGCGATCAGTGCAGAAAGACAAGCAAAGCCCGCTTGTCTTTCTGCACTGATCGTTTCACGGCCTGACCGACGCTTGCCCCGCGCGCCTACGCAATGCCTGTCCTCCACTCAATGGATGTAAGCCGGCCGTTTGTGGCCAATCATCTGATTTGAGGGTAGGGTGACTGTTCTGCTGTTATGCATAGCTATGCTGGACTCCTTGCAAGTATCGAGATGACAAAATTGGTGGTAGAAAGCAGTCCAGCAAAACTTTGGTGTTAAGTATCGTGATCGGGTCGGACAACTCAAGCTGTCAACGACTTGAATAAACCACATGGACCACTGCCCATAATTTGCGAATATGACTAAGGCGAATCCGATGCTTTTGTCATTAACCGAACATTATCGATGTCAGCCGCTGTGGAAAATCTCCCAGCGGCTTTGTCATGCATTGATTTTTGTCAAAACACGAACATTACAATTAATTCAATGGCATTTCGTGCGTAAAACGGGTTGTTTTTGGCGAGAACGCGTGCTAGACTACAAATATCATAAGAAAGCGGGTGACGAGTTTGAAAGTGGCAATCGTGATGGGATCCAGCTCGGATTGGCCGACGATGCAGTTGGCTGCCAAGCAGTTAGAAGCACTGGCGATCCCGTACACAAAGCACGTGATCTCGGCGCATCGGATGCCTGATGCACTGGCAGAGTTTGGCAAGTCGGCACGCAGCAATGGCATTGCGGTGATTATTGCAGGTGCTGGTGGGGCTGCGCATTTACCTGGAATGTTGGCGGCAAATACCACGGTGCCGGTGATCGGGGTTCCAGTCAAAACCCGAACATTAAACGGGCTAGATTCGTTACTGTCGATCGTGCAAATGCCTGGCGGCGTACCAGTGGGCACTATGGCCATTGGTGAAGCCGGTGCCACCAACAGTGCGTTGTTTGCTGCCAGCATCTTGGCAGTCACTGACGGTCAAGTGGCTGCATCATTAGCCGCTTTTCGCGCTGAACAAACCCGCAAAGCGACAGAAAGCGAGGCCTTGCTCGATGATTAAAACCATCGTCCCACCAGCGACGATCGGCATCGTCGGCGGCGGTCAACTCGGCCGGATGCTGGCCCAAAGCGCCAAACAAATGGGCTATACCGTCGGCGTCTTAGACCCGACGCCAAGCGCGCCTGCAGCGCAAGTGGCCGACTTTCAGATTCAAAGCGAATACGCTGATGTTGAGGCATTGATGCAATTGGCCAAGCGCAGCGATGTGTTGACTTATGAATTTGAGAATGTCGACTTAGCGGCCCTTAAGCAGGCGCAAGCTTTTGCCGAATTACCTCAAGGCACGCGCTTGTTGGCGCTGACTCGCCAGCGCATCAGCGAGAAGACGTTTTTGCAAGATCACGGCATTCCTACAGCCGCTTTTGCCGCGGTACCAGATGCCCAAGCGCTGGTTGATGCTGTGGCGCAAGTCGGGATGCCAGCCATCCTTAAGACGACCACTGGCGGCTATGACGGTCATGGCCAACTCGACATCAATTCTGAGGCTGACTTTGCTCAAGGTCAGCAATTGGCGGCTCAAGGCCCATGTATTCTTGAACGGCGCGTGGTGTTCCAACGCGAATTGTCAGTGATGGTCACCCGCGACGGTAACGATGCCGTGCGCATTTTCCCGGTAGTGGAGAATCGGCATCAAGACCATATCTTGCATACCACCATCGCCCCGGCGCAAGGCGTTAGTGCCGCCTTGCAGCAGCAAGTCAGCGAGTTGGCGACGACGATTGCTGAGGCGTTGGATCTGCGCGGGGTGTTAGGCATTGAGATGTTTGAAACGCCAGATCAGATCTTGGTCAATGAGCTGGCGCCGCGTCCCCATAATTCCGGCCATTATTCGATCGAAGCGTGCAACTTTTCGCAATTTGACGCGCATATCTTAAGCATTTGCGGCTTGCCGATTCCTGAGATCAAGCAGCTGCAGCCGGCAGTGATGCGCAATTTGTTAGGCGCTGACCTCACCTTGGCGCGGCAAGCTTGGCCGCATCATCCTGAATGGCACATGCACGATTATGGCAAAGCGCAGATCCGCCCACAACGCAAAATGGGCCATCTCACCGTGCTGGGCGAAGATGTGGACACGTTACTTAAACAGGTGCAATTGGAGGAGAAAGACTAGTGGAGAAGACAGAACTGCTGTATACCGGTAAGGCCAAAACGATGTATGCCACAGATGACCCGCAAGTGTTATGGGTCGAATACATGGATCAAGCCACGGCGTTAAATGGCAAGAAGAAGGTCCAAATCGACGGCAAAGGCAAACTCAACCGTCAGATCTCCAGCTTGTTGTTTGAAGAACTCAACCAAACCACGATCCCGACGCATTATCTCAAGACTTTGGATGAGACCACGATGCTGGTTAAGAAATGCACCATGATTCCGCTTGAAGCGGTGGTACGCAACTATGCCAGCGGCAGCTTTGAGCGCAAATTCCAAGTTGCGCATTTGATGGCGTTAGATCCGGCGGTGCATGAATTCTTCTACAAGTCAGACGCCTTGGACGATCCGTTTATCAACGACGAACAAGCCATTGCGTTAGGCTATGCGGATAAAGCCACGATTGCTGCGATCCATCAGTTGTCAGATCAAGTCAATGCCTACCTCAAAGCGCGTTTTGAAGCCATTGGCATCAAGTTAGTTGATTTCAAGTTGGAATTTGGCCGCTTGGCTGATGGCACCTTGGTGTTAGCCGATGAATTGTCCCCAGATAACATGCGCTTAGTCGATGAAGAAAGCGGCAAGTCATTAGATAAAGACGTTTTCCGCAAAGACCAAGGGCCGCTGACGCCTGTGTATGCTTCTGTCCTCGCTCGCTTGAAAGAAGGAGTCCAACATGTATAAAGCCAAGATCTTCGTTAACTACAAGCCAAGTGTCCTAGACCCTAAAGCCGAAGTGATCAAGAACACCTTGAGCCGGCTTGGCCAAGACAACGTCAAAGACGTCACCGTTGGCAAATACTTCGAAGTGTTGTTGACAGGCGACAAAGCCGCAGTCGAGCAGCAAGTTGATCAGTTATGCGATCAGATGCTGGCCAATGTCAACATGGAAGCATACCGCTTCACCTTAGAGGAGGTTTCTGCATGAAAGCAGCCGTCTTAAGCTTTCCTGGCTCCAATTGCGATGATGATCTGTTATGGGCAGTTGGCGAAATCGCCGGGCAAGATGCGACTAAAGTTTCGGCTAACGCGACCAGCCTGGATGGCTATGATCTGGTGTTAGTACCAGGCGGCTTTTCTTATGGTGATTATCTGCGCAGCGGCGCGATTGCCAAATTTGCGCCGGTCATGACGGCTTTGAAGGCTTTTGCTGAAGCTGGCGGGTATGTGCTGGGCATTTGCAACGGCTTTCAGATCTTGACGGAAGCCGGCTTGTTGCCAGGGGCCTTGCAATGGAACACCAGCCTTGAATTCATTTGCGAACCAGAACCGTTGGTGGTGGTCAATAACACCACGGCCTTCTCCAACCAATATCAAGCAGGGCAAACCATCAGTCTGCCGATCGCGCATGGCGAAGGCAATTATTACGCTGATGATGAAACCTTGGCCCAAATCGAAGCCAACCAGCAAGTGGTGTTTCGCTATGTGCATAACCCTAACGGCAGCCGCAACGACATTGCCGGCTTGACCAATGCTCGCGGCAATGTGTTAGGTATGATGCCGCACCCGGAACGCGCAGTGGAAACCTTGCTTGGCGGCACCGACGGATTAGGTGTTTTTGCCAGCTTGATCGAAGCCACGAAAGGAGCCGCTCATGTTGCAAACTGAACCAACGCCAGAACAGATCAAAACCGACAAGCCATATTTGAACTTAGGGTTGAGTGAAGCTGAATACGATTTGTTTGCCGAACGCTTAGGCCGCTTGCCGAATTATACCGAAGTGGGTTTGCAGTCAGGCATGTGGAGCGAACACTGTTCTTACAAGTATTCCAAGCCGATCTTAAAGACTTTCTGGACCAAGAATGACCGCGTGTTGATGGGGCCTGGTGAAGGTGCTGGGGTGATTAGGATCGGTGAAGGCAAAGCCGTGGTTTTCAAAGCGGAATCGCATAACCATCCCAGCGCCGTGGAACCTTATGAAGGTGCCGCAACTGGCATCGGCGGGATCATCCGCGATATTTTCTCCATTGGTGCCAAGCCGGTGGCAAGCTTAGATTCGCTGGCTTTTGGCACGACGTTTGACGCGCATAACAAGAATTTGATCGATCAAGTGGTGGCCGGTATTGGCGGTTATGGCAACGCCATTGGGATCCCTACCATCGGCGGCGAGATCCAATTCGATGCGTCATATCAACTCAACCCCTTAGTCAACGCGATGTGTGTTGGCGTGATGGATGAAAAAGACATCCAAAAAGGCAAAGCGGCCGGGGTCGGCAATGCCATCATCTATGTCGGTGCCAAAACCGGGCGCGACGGCATCAACGGGGCCAGCTTCGCTTCGGCGCAATTCAAAGACGATGAAGACGCGGATCGCTCGGCGGTGCAAGTTGGCGATCCGTTTATGGAAAAGCTGCTCACTGATGCATGCTTGGAAGTGACGCGCGAGCACAAAGACGCATTAGTCGGTATTCAAGATATGGGTGCGGCAGGTTTGGTTTCCAGTTCTGCAGAAATGGCCAGCAAAGCCGGCTTTGGCATGACGATGGATCTGGACTTGATCCCACAACGCGAACCTGGCATGACGCCGTTTGAGATCATGTTGTCTGAATCACAAGAACGGATGCTGTTATGTATCAAAGCCGGTCATGAGCAAGAAATCTTAGACTTGTTTGCCGGCTATGAACTGGATGCCGTGGTGTGCGGCCGCGTTGAAGCCGGCCATCAATACCGCTTGCTGCATCATGGTGAAGTGGTGTGCGATATTCCGGTCAGCTTGTTGACCGATGATGTGCCAATTTACACCACCACGCCTAAACAACCGGCGCGCTTGGCGCATCCGGCGGCAGATTTTGTCCCGGAAGTTGCTGATGTGACCGCGACGCTTAAGGCGCTGTTGGCTTTGCCTAACATCGCTTCAAAGCGCCATTTATTCAAGCGCTATGATGCCCAGGTGCAAACCAACACCGTGATCGCCCCAGGCGGCGATGCAGGGGTGATCCGGGTGCGCGGCACCCATCGGGCTTTGGCAATGACGGCGGATTCTAACGGCCGCTTGTTGGCGCTTGATCCCAAGCTTGGCGGGGCGATCACCGTGGCTGAAGCGGCGCGCAACCTTGTTGCTACCGGTGCTGAACCGCTGGGGATCACCGATTGTTTGAACTATGGCGATCCAAGCAAGCCGGAAGTGTATTACGAATTGCAAGAATCTGCCGCAGGGATCGTGGAAGCAACCAAGGTTTTCAACACTCCGGTGATTTCAGGTAACGTTTCCTTATACAACGAAACTTCTGGGGTCGGCATTCATCCCACGCCAATGATCGGCATGGTTGGCTTAATCGAAGACTTGCAAGCCATCACCACGGTGGCCTTTAAACAAGCAGGCGATTTGGTTTATCTGATCGGGGCGACCGGCGATGATTACAATGGTTCAAGTTTGCAGTATCTGCAAACCGGCACTTATGCGGGACGCTTAAGCGGCTTTGATCTGGCTAGTGAAAAAGCCACCCAAGACCTGATGCTTAAAGCGATCCGCGCGCACTTGGTCAATGCTTGTCATGATTTGTCTGATGGCGGCTTAGGCGCCGCTTTGATCGAAATGGGTGCCGCTAATCGCCTAGGGGTGATCGGCGAAACCACGCTTTCGCCAGCGCAGTTGTTCAGTGAAACGCAAGGCCGCTTTGTAGCGACGGTGCCAGCTGAATTGCGCCTTGAATTTGAACAAATGATGGGCACCAGCGCGGCGCAAATCGGGATGGTGTCTGATGGTGCGGTGCGCTTGGTATTACAAGACCAAGTGCTTGATGCAAACATTGAGACACTGGCCAAGATCCAAGAGGAGGCTCTGGCATGCCAGCTGAAGTAAAAAGCTTAAACGAAGAATGCGGCGTTTTCGGGGTGTGGGGTGATCCTCACGCGGCGGCTTTGACGCATTTGGGTTTGCATACTTTGCAGCATCGCGGCCAAGAAGGGGCCGGGATCGTGGGCTTAACCGACCACGGCTTGCATCGCCATTACGGCTTTGGCTTGGTGTCGGAAGTCTTTGCTGATCCGCAAAGCATTCGCGCGTTAGCCGGCACGGCTGCGCTGGGCCATGTGCGCTATGCCACAGCCGGTGGGCGGATCTTAGAAAATATTCAGCCATTATTGTTTCGCTTCACCCATGAATCGATTGCGTTGGCCCATAATGGCAACTTGACCAATGCGTTGAGCTTGCGGGATAAATTGGAGCAATCTGGCGCAATTTTTCAGTCCACTTCAGATACTGAAGTGCTGATGCACTTGATCCGCCGCAGCAAGCAGCCCACGTTCAAAGCGCAGCTGTGTGAAGCGCTTAATCAAGTGCATGGCGGCTTTGCCTTTGAGTTGTTGACAGAACACGCTTTATACGCGGCGGTGGATCCTAATGGCTTTCGGCCGCTGGTGGTGGGGCAATTGCCTTCTGGCGGGTTTGTCGTGTGCAGCGAAACGGCGGCGTTGACCGCAGTGGGGGCGACGTTTATCCAAGACATCGAACCCGGGCAGCTGATCATTATTGACGATGCCGGCATGCACGTTGAAGCTTACACGACGCACACCCAACTGGCGGTGTGCTCGATGGAATATATTTATTTTGCCCGGCCTGATTCAGAGATCCACGGCGTGTCAGTGCATCAAGCCCGCGTAAGAATGGGCGAGCGCTTAGCCAAAGAACAACCGGCAGTCGGCGATATCGTCGTTGGGGTGCCTAATTCCTCCTTGTCTGCTGCTTTAGGCTATGCCCGCGCGTCTGGGATCCCTTATGAAATGGGCTTGATCAAATCCCAATACATTGCGCGGACGTTCATTCAACCTACCCAAGCACTGCGCGAGCGCAGTGTCCGCATGAAGTTGTCGCCGGTATTGCCAGTGGTGCGCGGCAAGCGGGTGATCTTGGTCGATGATTCGCTGGTGCGCGGCACCACGGCCATTCAGCTGGTGCAATTGCTTAAAGATGCCGGGGCCAAAGAAGTGCACCTGCGTATCGCCAGCCCGCCGTTGCGCTTCCCGTGTTTCTACGGTATCGACATTCAAACTACTAAGGAATTAATGGCCGCCAATCACAGCATTAGTGAAATGCGCGATTTGCTTGGCGCCGACTCTTTGGGTTTCTTGTCCACACAAGGGCTGGAAGAGAGTGTCGGCTTAAGCACCGATGCGCCAAATGGCGGCTTGTGTGTGGCATATTTCACCGGTGACTATCCAACTGGCTTAGATGATTATGAACAAACCTTAAAACAAGAACTGGCCAAATTACAGATCAACATTGCGGAGGTATCGGCATGAGTTTCGATTATAAAACCGCCGGCGTTGACGTCGACGCCGGCAACGCAGTGGTATCGGCCATTGCGCCAATGGCCAAAGCCACGCAAGATGCCAACGTGTTAGGCGACCTAGGCGGCTTTGCCGCAGCTTACAAAATGCCGCAAGTGGCCAATCCGGTGTTGGTTTCAGCAACAGATGGCGTCGGCACCAAGTTGTTACTGGCCTTGCAATGTGATCAACATGACACAATCGGCATCGACTTAGTAGCCATGGTGGCCAATGACTTAGTGGCAGATGGCGCCAAGCCGTTATTCTTCTTAGATTATTTGGCCACTGACGCTTTGGTGCCAGACCGTGTGGCGACGGTGGTGCGCGGCATCGCTTATGGCTGCAGCTTGGCAGGGATGGCTTTGATCGGCGGGGAAACCGCTGAAATGCCTGGTATGTACCCCCAACACCATTATGACTTAGCTGGCTTTGCGGTTGGCGTCGCCGATCAAACGAAATTATTGCCGCAACACGTTGCCGCAGGGGATGTTTTGATCGGGCTGCCGAGTACTGGCGTGCATTCCAATGGTTTCTCCTTGGTGCGCCAATTGCTGGCTGAAACCAATTTGGGCAATCAGCCGTTAAAAGACGGCACCGAAATCACCACTGCTTTGCTGGCTCCGACGCGCATTTATGTTAAAGCGGTGCTGCCGCTGATCGAAGCGGGGTTGGTGCATGGCGCAGCGCACATCACCGGCGGCGGGTTTGAAGATAACGTGCCGCGGATGCTGCCAGCTGATTTGGCGGCGGCATTTGATGTGGCGGCATGGCAGTGGCCGGAATTATTCACCCGTTTGCAACAAGCCGGGGAATTGAGTCTGGCGACGATGCGGCGCACCTTTAACCTAGGCATAGGCATGGTGTTGGCCGTGGCGCCAGAACACGCCCAAGCGGTGCTTGCCCAAACGCCCCACAGCAAGGTGATTGGAACAGTGGTGCCGCGTGAAGCTGACGCGGTGATCTGGAGGGAAGCATGAAACAATTGATCGTGTTTGCGTCTGGTAATGGCAGCAATTTCCAAGCCTTGGCTGAGTATTTTCAAGGCGGCCAACATGGCGCTGAAATCGAATTGCTGGTGTGTGATCATGCCGACGCTTATGTCTTACAGCGGGCTAAGCAAGTAGGCATCAAGTCACTTGTGATCGACTATACCGCTTATCCCAATAAGGCTGCTGCTGAAACTGCCCTATTGGCACAGCTGCCAGCTTGTGATTTAATCGTCTTAGCGGGGTTCATGCGGATCATCGGCCCGACGTTGTTAGACGCTTATCCCAACCAGATCATTAACTTGCACCCGGCATTGTTGCCGAGTTTTCCGGGACGCAGCGGGATCGCCGACGCTTATGCGTATGGGGTCAAGGTCACTGGCGTTACGGTCCATTATGTCGATGCCGGCATCGATTCCGGACAGATCATTGCCCAAGAACCGGTGAAGGTCGCTTCAGGCATGTCCTTAGCCGAACTTGAAACCGCGATCCATGCGGTGGAGCATCAGTTGTTGCCTCAAACGGTAGAGTCTTTATTATAAAGGAGCGGATAGCTTGAAACGTGCATTATTAAGTGTTTCTGACAAAACTGGCCTGGTCGAATTTGCCCAAGGCTTGATCCAACGCGGCTTTGAATTGGTGTCCACAGGCGGCACCCACAAGGTGTTGGCAGACGCCGGCTTGGCAGTGACGCCAGTCGATGAAGTCACCGGCTTTCCAGAGATGTTAGACGGGCGTGTGAAGACGCTGCACCCGCGCATTCACGCCGGGATCTTGGCGCGGCGGGATTTGCCGGCGCACATGGCGGCTTTACAAGAACACGACATCACACCAGTTGATGTGGTGTGTGTGAACTTGTATCCTTTTGCCGAAACCATTAAGCAAGCTGGCGTGACCCGCGCTGAAGCCATTGAGCAAATCGATATTGGCGGCCCCAGCGCCTTGCGTGCCGCGGCCAAAAACAGCGACAGTGTCTGGGCCGTGGTTGATCCTGCCGATTATCCCGCAGTTTTGGCCGGCATCGATGCCGATGACGCTGATTTGCGCCGCCAATTAGCGGCGAAGATCTTTGCCACGACTGCTGCTTATGACGCGCAAATCGCGGCTTATCTTGATCCGGAGCCGTTTCCTGAAACCTTCACCCCAACTTACACCAAGCGCCAAGCACTGCGCTATGGCGAGAATTCTCATCAACAAGCAGCCTTCTACGCTGCCCCTGATGCGCCAGCGTCGAGTTTGGCCAATGCCAAGCAGCTGCATGGCAAGGAATTGTCGTACAACAACTTTAAGGATGCTGACGCTGCGCTGACCATGGCCAATGAATTCACCAAGCCGACAGTGGTTGCCGTTAAGCACATGAACCCATGTGGGATCGGTTCTGCAGACACCATTGAAGCGGCTTGGGACAAAGCATATGCGGCTGATTCCATGTCGATTTTCGGGGGGATCATCGCCTTAAATCGCAACGTTGATTTGGCCACTGCCACCAAGATGCACGAATTGTTCTTGGAAATCGTGATGGCACCAAGCTTTGATGATGACGCTTATGACATCTTGGCCAAGAAGAAGAACTTGCGGATCTTGCAAGTGCCGCTGGCTTCAGCCACTGAAGTGCCGCATGTTGAATCTGTTTCGCTGGTTGGCGGCTTGTTGCGCCAAACTTCAGATGATAAGGTTGAAACTGCTGATGACTTAACCGTTGTGACGGAAACCAAGCCTACGGAAGCTGAGATCAAGGCGTTGTTGTTTGCCCAACAAGTGGTGAAACACGTTAAGTCCAACGCCATTGTGATCGCCAAAGACGGTCAAACGTTAGGCATTGGGGCAGGGCAAATGAATCGGATCGGTTCAGTCGAAATCGCCTTGAAACAAGCCCAAGAAAATCCTGAGTTTGCCGGGGCAGTGATGGCCTCTGATGCCTTCTTCCCAATGGATGATTGTGTCGATTACGCGGCCAAGCATGGCATCCATGCCATCATTCAGCCAGGCGGCTCGATTCGCGACAAAGATTCCATTGCCATGGCCAACAAATATGGCATCGCCATGGTCACCACCGGCGTGCGCCACTTCAGGCACTAGTCGAATAACAAGGGAAAGAAGGATCGTTCATGGTCAACGTATTGATCGTCGGCAGCGGCGCGCGCGAAAGTGCTTTAGGCAAAGCGTTCTTGCGCTCCCCGCAAGTTGCTAAAGTGTATGTCGCCCCGGGTAATGCCGGCATGCCGCTTGTGGGCTTGACGGTGTTGCCAGTGGCAGAAGATGATTTTGACAGTTTGAAGCAGTTTGCCAAAGATGATGTCGCCTTGACCTTCATCGGGCCAGAAGCACCATTGGCCAAAGGAATCGTCGATGCCTTTGAAGCTGCCGGGCTGCCTGTTTTTGGCCCGACTCAAGCATTGGCCCAACTGGAATCCAGCAAGCAATATGCCAAAGCCTTCATGCAGCGCCATGCACTGCCCACTGCGAAAGCGACGGTGGTGCATACCCAAGTTGAGGCGTTGCAAGTGCTTGACGAATACGGCGCGCCAGTGGTGATCAAAGCCGACGGATTGGCAGCCGGCAAAGGCGTGACGGTGGCTAAAACCACGCAAGCCGCGCAAGCTGCGATCAATGCGTTGTATGCCGATCATCCTAACGCTTCAGTGGTGATCGAAGAATGCCTGACTGGTCAAGAAGCTTCTGCTTTGGCGATGTTTAATGGCAGTGCTTCGGTGATGTTTCCGCTGGCTCAAGACCATAAGCGGCGCTTTGAACAAGACGCCGGGCCTAATACCGGCGGCATGGGGGCGATCAGCCCGGCGCCGCAATTTAGTGACAGCCAGCGCCAACAAGCCCACCAGTTGGTTGAACAAACCTTGGCGGGGATGGTCCAAGACGGCTTGAATGGTTGCGGGGTCTTGTATGTCGGCTTGATGTTTACGCCAGAGGGACCGAAGATCTTGGAGTACAACGTGCGCTTTGGCGATCCGGAAACCCAAGTGCTGTTGCCGCAAGTCACCAATGATTTCTATCAAATCGTGGTCGACTTGTTGGCTGGCCGCTCGCCACAATTGCATTTGGATGGGCAAACTTATTGCGGCGTGGTTGCCGCAAATCCCGGCTATCCAACAGATACCAGTCAAGATTATCCGGTGGTCGTGCCAGATGCCACCCAGCGGACTTATTGGCTGCCTGCCGGGGTACGCCAAGGCACCAACGGCTTGACCGCGCATGGCGGCCGCATTTTCACTGTGATTGGGGCAGGCGCTGACTTAGCCGCCGCCAAAAAGCAGGCCTACGCACGCTTAACGCCGTTGGTGGGTGAGTTGGGCTATCGCCGCGACATTGGTTTGCATGCAGAATAATCAAAAATTGCCGACTACCAGATATTGTGGTGGTCGGCTTTTTGGTTGAATGAGAGGCTATATGTGGTATGATGAAAGGCGAATAGAGGAGTGTGGACATGTCTGAACAATTACATCTGTCTGGCCAACAATTGCAGGCCGCCGTTAAGTTACCCAACAACCCCAAACCCAGTGAGTGGCTGGCTAAAGATCTGTCGCAACAATACATTGCTGATTATAAGGCGTTCAACTTCGTGGATGGCGAAGGGGTGCGCTGCAGTTTATATGTGTCAGGGTGTAAGTTCAATTGCCCGGGCTGCTACAACAAAGCTGCGCAGAATTTCCGCTATGGCAAGCCTTATACCCAAGCGCTGGAAGATCAGATCATCAAAGACCTCAGCCAATCATATGTGCAAGGCTTAACGCTGTTAGGCGGCGAACCGTTCTTAAACACGCAAGTTTGCTTGAAGCTGGTCAAGCGGGTGCGCCAAGAATTCGGCCACAGCAAAGACGTTTGGAGCTGGACAGGTTATACTTGGGATGAGCTGCAGGCGGATTCTGCCGACAAGCTGGAATTGCTAAGCTTGCTGGATATTCTAGTCGATGGGCGGTTCTTAGAAGCGCAAAAGGATCTGACCTTGCAATTTCGCGGCAGTGCCAACCAGCGCATCATCGATGTCCCTGCCAGCTTGCAAGCCGGCAGCGTGAAGATCTGGTCAAAGTTGACCAAGTAAGCAGGCCTGGGCCTGAGTGCTTGTAAATCGCATGAGCATAAAATTAAGTACAAGCAAAATCCGCCTTGTGAAGCTTATCTCACAAGGCGGATTTTTTATCTTGCCACAGGCTGTTCACTAAGGTGGCTGCCAGAATCCCCATAAAAGGCCAAGTTAGGGAAATGGATCGTCACAGCGGTGCCAACGTTAGGCGTGGCGGTGAGGCTGAGCGAGTGGCCTAAGCGCTTGGCTAGTTCTTGGGCTAAATATAAGCCTAAGCCGGTTGCTTTGACATTGGCATTGCGGCCGTTGGTGCCGGTGAAGCCTTTTTCAAAGACGCGGTGTTGTTCGTCGGGTTGAATCCCGATGCCGGTGTCTTTGATGGTTAAGGTGACTGCGGATTTGGCCTGCGCCACAATGGCGGTAATGCTGCCGCCATCTGGTGTGTACTTAATGGCGTTTGAGAACAATTGCATCAAGATGAAGCGCAGCCACTTGGCGTCGGTGGTCACCAGCGCGTCTGGGCCTTCAAAGTTGAAGCGCAAATGCTTGCTGATGAAGCTGTTGCGATTGGCGATCACCACTTCGTTGACCAGCGCTTGAAGGTGATAGTCTTGCAACAAATAATCTTTGCTGAAACTTTCCAAGCGGGAATAATACAAGACTTGTTCGACATAATGATCCACGCGATCCAGTTGCACGTTCAATTCGTCAAGCGCAGCGCTTGGCGCTTGATCTTCCATCGATTCAGTCAATAAGGTCATTGCCGCCAGCGGGACTTTGATTTCATGCACCCAAGAATCAATGAACGCTTGATGGTCGACTGCCGCTTCTTGCAGCTGGGTGACAGCTTGGCGATGGGCCAGCAGGGTTTGGTTGAAAGCTTCGATCATGATTGCTTCTTCGTGATTAGCAGAAGCGGGCAGCGGCCAATCCAACGCTGCGGCTCTGGCGGCGGTGCGCGCTTGCCACTGGCTGATAAAGCGGCGCTGGTGGCGATAGTCGATCAAACAAAAGCCCAACGCCAGCAGCGTCACTAAGCTGCTGATATAAACGACAGTGTCTAAATGGACCAAGTGCATCGGATCCAGCCACAAACCGCCGCCTAGCAGCAATAAGCCCAACCCATAGCCCACCACAAATAACCGCCGGTCGTGCAAATACGCTCGAAAACTCATGCCGCCACGCTCCTAATTGATGATATAGCCTGCGCCAACGCGGGTTTGGATGTAATCTGGTAAGCCGGCTTCGGCAATTT
Organism: Lacticaseibacillus jixiensis; assembly: GCF_042847315.1. Taxonomy (NCBI): domain Bacteria; kingdom Bacillati; phylum Bacillota; class Bacilli; order Lactobacillales; family Lactobacillaceae; genus Lacticaseibacillus; species Lacticaseibacillus jixiensis. Next base: position 149,807 of record NZ_BAAFPR010000006.1, on the reverse strand, counting down.
TCTTGCGCAAGCGGTTGATGTTGACCGTCAAAGTGTTGTCATCAACAAACCGCGCATCTTGCCACAACGCTTTAAGCAGGTGTTCGCGCGTCACCACGCTGCCATGCGCGCGCATCAAGATCTGCAAGAGCTTATATTCGTTCTTGGATAAGTTGATGGCAGTGGCGCCGACTTGCGCCGCGCCGGTTTGCAGGTCCAGCATTAAGCCGTTGTGTTCCAGCGTTTGAGTGCCGCCTTCTGTGTAGTTGTAGGTCCGGCGCAACAAAGCGTTGATCTTGGCGATCAAGACCTCCATGGCAAAAGGCTTGTTGACGAAATCATCGGCGCCAAGGTTCATGGCCATGACCATATCCATGTTGGTGTTGCGACTGGAAATAAAGATCACCGGCACATGGCTGGCAGATCTGATTTGTTGGACCCAGTGGTAGCCGTCGTAAACCGGCAAGTTGATGTCAAGCAGCACCAATGCAGGCTGACTGGCTTGAAACTGGGCATAAACATTGTTGAAATCGACCACCAGTTCCGGTTCCAGCTGCCACTTGGTCAAGGCTTGGGCGATCAAGGTGGCGATGGTGTGATCATCTTCTACGATCATGATTTTAAACATGGCGTAACCTCCATGGCTACATTCTAGAGAATAACGAGCAGTTGAGCAAGGGCGGAAGTTTTTTGGTATGATGAAGGTATTACAATGTCGGGCCAAGTTCATGACTAGGCCAAAGGAGTGGTCGTATGCAGCGGGTCAGCGTGGATCATCTTACTAAGGTATATGGGCATCGTTTCAATCGGGTCAAGGCGTTAAGCGACTTGTCTTTTCAAGTTGAAGCCGGCGAGTTCGTTGGGATCATGGGTCCCAGTGGTGCCGGCAAGTCGACTTTGTTAAACATGTTAGCCACGCTTGATGTGCCAACAGCTGGGGCGGTATATATCGATAAAGTCGATGTGACCACGCTGTCGGCTGCTGAATCGGCCAAGTTCCGCCGTGAGCAATTGGGCTTCATCGTGCAAGACTTCGACTTATTAGACGATTTGTCAGTCGCTGCCAATATCCGCTTGCCGCTGACCTTTGTGCCGCCATTGCCGCCGGATCTGGATCAGCGGCTGGCAGAAGCCAGCGACTTGTTGGGCTTGACGCCGTTATTGACGCGCTTTCCGCCACAGCTGAGTTTAGGCCAGCGCCAGCGGGTGGCGGCAGCACGGGCGATCATCGCTAAGCCGCAATTGGTGTTGGCCGATGAGCCAACTGGAAGCTTGGATTCGATGGCAGCCACGGAATTATTGCAATACTTGGCCAAGATCAATCTTGAGGCGGATACGACGATCATGATGGTGACGCATGATGCGTTTACCGCCAGTTTCTGCAACCGGATCATCTTCATTCGCGACGGGGCGTATTTTGCCGAAGTGACGCGGCATGGCAGCCGTCAAGAATTCTTTAACCGGATTATCGACATGGAAGCGACCATCAACGGAGGAGGCAGGCACAGTGTGGCAGTTGACACGCACTAATCTCTTGCGGCATCGCGGGATGCATGTGGTGTTTGCTGTGATCTTGGGGATCTTGGTGACTGTGGTGTATGCCATTGCCGCCTTGGCCACCAATGCGCCGTTGTTGACGATGTTGAGCAAAGGCGTCGGCCACCGCAGTATGTTTACCGGCGGCTTATTGGTCGTGTTGTGGGTGCTGGCTGCCTTTTGTTTGGTGTTTATGGGCTATCTGAACAGTTTGTTGATGCAGCGGCGGCACGGAGAGTTTGGTTTATATCGGCGCTTAGGCATGCCTACCGGGCGCTTAGGCGTCAGCTTGGCGTTAGAGCTGTTTATCAGCGGGTTATGGGGCTTGGCTGGCGGCTTGATCGGCGGGATCGTGTTTTCTAAGTTGTTGGCGATGGTGCTGTTGCGCTTATGCGATATCAATGCGCAAGTGGGCTTGCTGATTTCCGGCTCGGCCTTGCTTGAAGTGAGCATCGGGGTCGCATTGGGCTTGGGGCTGTTAGGTGCCTTGCGGATCATCGGGGTGTGTGGGCGTGATCTCACGCGCTTCAGGCATGTTAACGACATTGCGATCAACAGCCAAGCGCCTGGGGCCTTGATGAAAATCGGCGCGGTAGGCGGGGTGTTGTTGTTAGTTGCGGCCACCAGCGTGATCATCCAGTTGTTTGTGTGGTTCAGCCGCCTCACTGCGACGTTTGGCGGCACGATTGGGTTAGGCGTGTTGTTGCTGGCGCTATTAGGCACTGAGATCTGCGGGGTGTATTTGCTTTATGCCGCAAGCTTGCCAACGCTGGTGCATAGCTTGATGCAAACCACTTGGGCGCAAATCGCGCGGCGGCAGTTGATGCTGTCGCGGTTATATGTGCGGTTGCGGGCCAATCGGCAATCATTGTGGCTGACGACATGGTTGACGACGGTGACGCTGGTGATTTTAGGAGCTGCGGCGATGTTTTATCAATATGGCATGACTGTCGTCGACCAAGATGTGCCAATGGCAGTGGTGGCCAGCACCCAAGGCCGCCAACGCATTGCCAAGCAGCTGGGAGCCAAGCCGCCGCAGGTGCGCTTAACCACCAAACTCGCCAGCGGCCATGTCCAGTTAAAAATGCGCAACGGCCGTGATGCGCAAGAAAAAAGTGTCTACCAAGTGCTCAGCCAAAGTGCGTATCGGCGCATTCAACAAAAGCAGCCCGGTTTGGCGGATATCGACTTAACTGGTCAAGCCGCGGTGCTGTTGACGGTGGGGCAAACCTATTATCAAACCGCCACTTGGAGCAACATCGGGCGGCAGGTGACGTTAAATGCCAGTGACCAGCACTTCACCATCAAAGCCTTAAGCAATGTTTTTCCTTTAGGCGGGGCGTTGTATTTTGACCGGGGGCTGGTGGTCAGCGATGCGGCTTATGCACGCTTAGAAGCACCTAAAGATGTCTTGTTTGGCTTTGCCCCCAGTGCCAAGCGCTTGGCGGCGGTGCAAAAGGCCTTATCAGCCTTCAGCCAGCGCAGTGAATATGTGGCGATCGATGGCCAAACGCTGGCAGGCAAGCGGCCGCTTCGTATCGTCAACGCTGCGCCTAAAGCGCCAAGCTTGGCGCGTGAAGCGTTAAGCTTGCGCAAGCCGGCGATGCATGAAATGCATGTGGTGTTTGGCTTTGTGTTGTTTGTGCTGGGGCTGTTAGGCGCTGTGATGTTGGTGGCGACTGCCAGCATCATGTTGTTGAAGCAGCTGGCCACAGAATTTGGCAGTACGGCGCAACGCCAGATCTTGTTGCGGTTGGGAATGCCGCGTTCAGATGTGGCCGCGCTGCGGCATATGCAGGTGATGGCAGTGTTTGGGCTGCCATGGTTGATCGGCAGTATCAATGCGGCGATCGGCATCCATTTGCTGCAAGTGACCTTAGATGGCACGTCCAACCGTTTCGTCTTGATCGCTTTTGCGGTGTATACTGTAGTGTACTTGGGTTTTGCGGCAGCCACAGCGACTAAAGGCGATCATGCGTGAGCACACAAAAAGCCGACACACAGTCGGCTTGAGGCACGTTATGATGGGGTTGGTTCGGCAAGTTCGTCGACTTCGGCGGCAGGATCAACGATTTGGTAATTGGCGTCGTGATAACCCAAACCACTGGCTGCTCTTTCGGCAAATTCATTGATCGGGGCCATTAGTGGGGTTTTCTTAGATGCAAAAACATCCAAGGTCCGCTCCCATTGTGACAACAAGACGTAATCGCGTTCTTTGGCGTCTTTTTCCAGCACCGCCAAGCTTAAGTTGCCTTGCAGTTGCGCGTGGTTTTCTAACAGCGCCTTGGCTTTAGCGATGAAGACCGGCGCTTCATCTTCAGTCAAGTGGAAGTATTGCAGCTGAATGTACCCCTTGGCTGCCAAAGGTGCGGTTTGCGCTTGGATCAGATACCGCATCGGCGCAACGAACGGCACTTTTGCCTGCACATCGACTAAGGCGTAGTTTTGTCCGTCGTGCAGCGGCTTCAATAATAGCATGGGAGTCGAATATTGGTTAAAGAATTGCTTCAAGAAATGTTGGGAGCCCAGAATCATTTGCATACGATTTGACATTTGTACCACCTCCACTAACATTATAACGCAGACCCGAATCAGAAAGGTGAGATTGTGATGAGATTAACAATTTTAGGTTACTATGGCGGTTATCCAGATCATGGCGTCGGTACCAGCGCATATTTGGTGCAATCAGGATCGTATAATCTTTTGATGGATGTCGGCAGCGGGGCTTTGCTGGCCTTAGAACAAGTGCTGGATCCTTTGCAATTAGATGCCGTGCTGCTGACGCATTACCATTATGATCACATGGCTGACTTTGGGGTGTTGCAATATTATTATCAATTGCATTCCGGCGCCAAGAAACACACGCCGCTGCCGGTGTACGGCCACACCAAAGATCCGCTGCATTATGCGGCGTTGACTTTTGATGGGTTCACCAAGGGCATGGGCTATGCTGGCGAATCCAAGCTGGAATTAGGACCGTTGACTTTGACGTTCTTAGAGACCCAACACCCAGTGCCGGCTTTTGCGGTGCGGATCGTTGAAAACACCACCGGTCAAGTCTTGGTCAATACCAGTGATACGCGGGCGTTTGCGGGGTTGGCCCCGTTTGCCAAAGATTGTGATCTGCTGCTGGCAGATACGAATTTCTTAGCCGACAAGCCGGCACCGCGCTGGCATTTGACTGCACCAGAAGCCGGGGCTTTGGCCAAAGCTGCCGGGGCCAAGCATTTGCTGTTGACCCACTTGCCGCAAGAAGTTTCGCTTGCGATCTTGCAAGCCCAAGCGCAAGCTGCTGCCGGCACGATCCCAGTCGACCTTGCATCGGAAAAGAATGTTATTGACTTAGGAACGTTATAAAAATAATTTTTATTTGATGCTTTGTAAAAAATGTAAATAATGCCGTTGATTCAGCGCTTCGCCGAGTTAACGGCATTTATTATTATTGCTCAATAATGTGCAATTACGAAAAATTTACGTTAGGGCATTATCTTTAAGAAAAAGTTTGTTAACGTGATTGTTTTGCGTATTGTCAATCCGGTATAATTAATCTTGTTAGGAAGACGCTTACATGAACAAGGAGTGGTAAATATGCCGGAACACAAGAATGGCGCACACACACTGTACTTCTTCTGGGCGCGCAACTGCACATCAAGTCGTAAAGCTGAAGAATGGCTGAAAGAAGCCCATATTGCCTATCAGCCTGTCGAATTGGTACCAGGGTCGCTGACCGCCACAATGGTCAAAGAAATGCTGAGACTATCAGAAAAAGGGACTGATGAGATCCTGTCGACGCGTTCGAAATATTATCCAGAACTGCAAGGGCGAATGGACGGCATGACCACAGAAGAGTTGGTGGACTTGATCGTTGAGCGGCCTGATTTATTGCGTCACCCGATCATGATCGATGGGTTGCGGATGCAAGTGGGCTTTCATGAAGACCAGATCCGCCGCTTCTTGCCGCGCGAGGTGCGTGCAATCGCTTTGCAGCAAGCGCAATTACTGGCAGGATTTTGAGAGGAGGCGGGAGTTATCGTTATTCATACGGGTATCACATAGGCCGCCATAGAGCGGTCTTTTTGATACCAAAGCAGAGCAAAGCGGGCCTAGCGGTGGATATAAGGCGGGATGACAGTTGGGCGTTCTTTGCCCAATTGGCGTCACGACTTATATCACGCCGCGTTGCTTTGCGCAGCTCGACGAAAAAAACCAGAGCGAAGCAAAGCGCACTTAGCGGATCAATTAGCCTAGCTCTCGTGCATGCGGCGTACCTTGCCGCGAGTGCGGGGGCGTAGCTAATTGCATCCGCGTTGCTTTGCGCAGCTCGACGAAGACCACAGCGTAAAAAGCGTGGATTCACGTTTGGGTCGGGCCCGAACAGGCGTTGCCCCACGCGCCTACGCAACCCCTGTCCTCCAGTGTTCGAATTAGGTTTGGGATTGACTCGGCTGGTGTACACTGATGGTTCACAGGGAAGGGATCAACCTCCGGCACAGCTGAGAATTATCGTGCGGCATTTGATGACGAGCTGTGTTTGATGATTTGCAAAGCCAGGCTATGGGATGTTTGGCAAATGCTGTATGTTCAGGGGAAATGACCTCGTTCGGATCACGGTTAAACCTTGTTATGGCAAGGGCGACATGCTGACGCTGCGCCACGTTTTTCACATAGAAATTTAATCTTAGATATTTTAATGACTTTCTCATTTGATGTGCTATGCTGGAAGAAAACAAATTGGGGGCTTGAAGATGACTTATGCGATGATCGGCACCTGGCGCATGGCGCTGACCGGATTACAAGCGGCAGCGCCGGCACTTAAAGCAGGCGGCAGCTGCGGGGATGCGGTGGAAACTGCGATCACTTCAATCGAAGACTATCCGTATTACAAGTCGGTTGGCTATGGCGGCTTGCCGAATCGTAATGGAATATTGGAAATGGATGCCGCGTTCATGAACGGGGACGATTATCAAATCGGGGCCATCGCCGGGGTCAAAGATTTGGCCAATCCAATCAAAGTTGCACGCCGTTTGGCGCAAGAGCGGGTCAATAACGTTCTGGTTGGCGTGGGCGCAGAAGATTACGCCAGTGAACACGGCTTTGCCCGAAAGACGATGCTGACGCCGCGCGCTTTGCAGTGGTATGCCAAGCGCTTAGCCGAGGTCCAACAAGGCAGTCGCCTGACCCCATATGATGGTCACGATACTGTGGGGATGGTGGCGTTAGATGCTGGCGGACACATGGCGGCTGGCACCTCCACGTCTGGGCTGTTCATGAAACATGCCGGGCGCGTTGGCGATTCACCGCTGCCAGGCAACGGCTTTTATGTTGATAGTCAAATTGGTGGTGCCGTGGCAACTGGCCTTGGTGAAGACATGATGAAGCGGCCGTTGTGTTTTGAAATCGTTAATTTGATCGGCCAAGGGATGCCGGTGCAAGCCGCAATGGATCAAGCGGTTTATGGTTTCATTGACAAGCTGCAAGCGCGCAACGGGCAAGTCGGTGAATTCTCTTATGTGGCGCTGGATGCACAAGGCAACTATGGCGTGGCCACCAATGTCGCATTTCAATTTGCCGTGATCAAAGCCGGCCAGCCGCAATTGTTCTTGGCCACGCCGCAAGCCGGCCATCAGGTGCAAATCACTTTAGCAGATCAAGCTTGGTTGGACGCTTATCAACAACGTGCTACCAAGCCGTTGTAGGAGGCAATCATGGATCAGATCCAAGCACAGCTAGCCGCGCAGTTAACGACTTATCAGAAACTGTTGAACCAAGTCATTCAAATTCAAAGTGTGCGCGGCACTGCCACTGCGCAAGCACCTTATGGGCCAGGCCCTAAAGCTGCGGTGACTCAGGCGTTGGCGATTGCGGCCAGTTTTGGGTTGCAGACGCACTTGATCGCTGATCGGGTCGGCTATGCCGAACTAAGCGGCGAAGATGCCGACTATATCGGGGTGCTGGGGCATTTGGATGTGGTTGCTGCTGGGGATGACTGGCACAGCGCGCCTTTTGCCTTAACCGTGGCGGGGGACAAAATGTTCGCCCGCGGCGTGTTGGATAACAAAGGCCCGATCATGGGCGCCTTGTTTGCCTTGGCGTTGTTGAAGCAGAATCGGGTGCCGCTCAAACACAGCATTCGCGTGATGTTTGGCACCGATGAAGAATCTGGCAGTTCAGACATTCCTTATTACCTGGCCCAACAGCCAGCGCCGATCGCCGGCTTCACCCCTGACGGCAAATATCCGGTGGTGTATGCAGAACGCGGCTTGGTCGGGCTATCGCTGACGACGACACTGCCTCAAGCAGCTTTGGCCCAACTGACGGCATTAAGCGGAGATTTTGGCGCGGCTTACATTCCAGATCATGCCCAGATGCAATTAAACGGCCGTACTTATCGCTACACCGGCGTGCGGGCACCAAGCAACGCTCCGGATACTGGAGATAATGTGATCGGCCAACTGGCAGCGGACTTGGCGCAAGCTAGCGGTGAGTTAGGCGAATATGGGCGCTGGCTTGCCGGGGTGATGGCAGACACGGATGGGACTCATTTAGGTGTGGCCTATCACGACGCGATTTCTGGGGCGTTGCAACAAAGTGTTTACGCGATCACCAAAGTTGCGCATGGCTTGCAGCTCGACTTATCGATGCGATATCCGGTGACCATGACGCAAGAAATGCTGTTGGCCGATTTGCACCAGCATTTGCCAGCGCACACTCAAGTCGAGGTGAAACGCGAGGTCCCGCGGTTGTATCGCGATCCTGACCAGCCAGAGATCCAAATCATGTCGCAAGTGTATGGGGAAGTGACTGGGTTAGCTAATCATCCCGTATCCACCACCGGGATCACCTATGCTCGGGCGATGCCAAACATCGTGGCGTTTGGCCCATCGTTTCCAGGGCAGCGCGGCATCGCGCATAAAGGTGATGAATGGTTGAAGATCAGTGATTGGTTGACGATGATGACCATCGATTATCATGCGATGGCCCGCTTGGCTAACGAAATATGATGGGTTTAGAGGCTGGGACATAAAGTGGTTTTAGCCGCTTGCGTTATTGGCGTTACTTTATGGAACGCGACGATGTGACTTGTGTCTTGCCCGTTTTTGATGCCTTGATAATGAGAAAATACTCATGATAGAAAAATCGTTCCAAATTTATGAGAGGTTTTCTCACCAAATTCGTTGCAATTCACCAGTCTTTAATATAAGCTGGCTTTGTAACCGCTATGATAGCGGGACAAAGGAGGGCGGCAATCTTATGCAGGGCAAATTATTAAGCGGTGGGCTTGCGTTAACCGCAGTGCTGTTAGTTGGTTGTGGCAATAAACAAAGCGACAAAGCCACCAGCAAGAATGAAATGAACATGTCGGTGGTTTCTGATATTGCCACAATGGATCCATCACATGCCAGTGATACGACCAGCATGCAGATGCTGGAAAACACTGGTGAAGGCTTCTTACAACTTGGTGAGAATTCCAAGATTGAAAAAGAGTTGGCCACCAAGATCAGCGTGTCGAAAGATCAATTGACTTATACCTTCGATTTGCGGCATGACGCCAAGTGGGCAGATGGCAAGAAATTAACGGCGCAGGATTTCGTTTATGGTTGGCAGCGCACCATTGACCCCAAGACGGCCAGTGAATACGCGTATTTGTATTCAGGCATCAAGAATGCCGATGCGATCATGGCCAACAAGAAGCCTGCATCCAGCCTTGGTGTCAAAGCCGTTGGGCAGTATCAAGTGCAAGTCACGCTGGAACATCCGATCAGTTATTTCAAGTTGTTGACGGCAATGCCGATTTTCTATCCGCAAGAGCGTTCAGCTGTGGTTAAGTATGGCAAGAAATATGGGACTACCGCAGCGACCAGCCCAGCTAACGGGCCGTTTAAGTTAAGCGGGTGGAACGGGACCAACAGTTCTTGGAAGTTAGTCAAGAACGATCGCTACTGGGACAAGAAGCATGTCAAACTGGCTGCGGTGAACTTCCAAACTGTGAAGACGCCAGCGACTGGGTTGAATTTGTATAAATCAGGCAAGCTGGATCAAACCGCGTTGGTGGGGACCCAAGTTGCCGCCAATAAGTCCAACAAAGATTACGTCTTAGACAAGCAGGCTTCCATGACTTATGCGCAGTTCAATGTCGCCAAGCCAAGCACGCCTTTGTTGAAGAAAGCGTTCAACAACGTCAACATTCGCAAAGCCTTGTCTTTAGCACTTGATCGCAAGCAATTCGTCAAGTCTGTGTTAGCAGATGGCTCCATTGCTCCGAAAGGCTTTGTTACCTCAGATTTGGCCACTGACCCGAAAACTGGTGAAGATTTTGCCAAACAAGCTTATGTCGCAGCTGGCGTTGGGTATAATAAAGCACAAGCCAAGCGGTTGTGGGCGAAAGGACTCAAAGAAATCGGGGCGACCAAGCTGTCGTTTGAGTTGATGTCTGATGATGATGATGCCACCAAGTCTGTGGTCGAATTCATTCAAGGCCAATGGAAATCGACCTTAGGCGCCGATGTCACGATCCGCACGGTGCCAAAAGCCACCCGGATCCAGAAGTCCAGTGATGGCGACTTTGATGTCACCTTGTCTGGTTGGGGTGCTGATTTCTCTGATCCAATCACGTTCTTGAACTTGTATCGCACGGGTAATGCTGGGGATGCTGGCGGCTATTCAAATCCGGCATATGATAAATTGATCGATGCCATCAACAACAACACCGGTTCTGCTGAAAGCCGCTGGCAACAAATGGTCCAAGCAGAGAAGCTGTTGATGAATCAGCAAGCCACCATCCCGTTGTATCAGAAGTCTGTGGCCAGCCTGCGCAATCCGAAGATCAAAGGTTTGATCGTCAACACTGCAGGCCCGCTGCACAACTACAAAGGCGTGTCGATCAGTAAGTGATCGCATGCAGCCAAACAGAAACGGAAGTGAGCAAATGACCTATCTGGCCATCGATGTCGGCGGCACGGCAGTGAAATATGCGTTGATTACCGCAACCGGTCAGGTCGTCGTCAAAGGCGATCAGCTGACGCATAATCAAGATGCCGCGCAATTCATTGCCAGCCTTGAGGCATTGATCACCCGCCACGCCGCAGATATTGAAGGCGTTGGCTTGGCGCTGCCTGGGGTAGTTGACAGCCGTCAAGGCCTTGTCTTGGCCAGTTCGTCACTGCCATTCTTAGAAGGCGTGCCGCTTTTTGAACGGCTGAGCCATGCGTTAGGCAAATTGCCGATCAGCATCGAAAACGATGGCAATGCCGCAGCATATGCTGAGAAGTGGCAAGGCCACTTGGCTGGCGTGTCCAACGGCGCCATGGTGGTGCTTGGTACCGGCATCGGCGCGGCGGTTTTCTTGAACGATCAGTTGTACCGCGGAGCGCATTATGTCGGCGGAGAACCGAGTTTCATGGTGATCGATGCGACCAACCCTGACCGAGTTGGGCAAACTGCAGCCGGCTTATCGGCAGTGGGGATGATCAATTCTGTAGCAGAAAAACTCGATTTACATGAACCGGCGATCGGCAACCAGGTTTTCTCTGCCATTGCTACCGGCCAAAAGGCGGCCGTGACTGCGTTTCGCGCCTTCAGCCGCGGCGTGGCGATTCTGTTGTACAACATGCAAGCGGTGCTGGATCTGCAGCGCATCGTGATCGGCGGCGGGATCTCGGCGCAGCCGCTGGTGGCCACGCAACTCAGTGACGACTTTCGCCAGCTGCAGCAAGTCACGCCATTGGCGGCACGGACGATCCATGCGCCGCAAATCGTCAGTGCGCGCTTCTATAATGATGCAAATTTGATTGGCGCCGTGTATCCGCTGCTGCGCCACTGATCAAAGCTTGCTGCTTGCCGATTAGGCAAGCAGCAAGCTTTTTTTGGTGAAGCCGCGGCCTGACGATGATTTGGTTTAAGTTGCATTACCGCCTGGTTTGACGTAGAATGCCTTGAAGTAAGTGTTATAATGTTCACAGACAGATGTGTGACTTCTGTCAGAATTGAGGTGCAGCGATCATGGAAATGGAACGCATCAATGATAATACGATCCGAGTATTACTAGGAAACGACGACCTTGCGCAGCGCGGGATCACCATGTTGGATCTGTTAGGTAATCATCAACAGATCGAAAGTTTCTTCTACAGTATCTTGGATGAAGTCGACAAGGATCATAGCTTTGCTTCCAATGATGCTGTGACCTTCCAGGTGATGCCAAGTCAACAAGGCCTTGAGCTGCTGATCAGCAAGAATGTGGGTCAAGATGATGATGACGATGATGATGATTTCAACAAAGACGCGATTTCCAGTGTCCCAGACTTCATCAAGCGCCAATTGATGGCGACTGACAGTGCGCCTGATGCCGCGGTAGATGAAGGCGGCTTTATCGACGCTGGCGGAACTAAGGTGCATGAAGCCGTGTTGCAGCTTGCCAGTTTCGAAGACTTGATCGCCATGGCCAAGGTGTTGCGCCTAGAAGGGGCCTCTAGCGACTTGTATCATTACCAAGATCAGTACTATTTGGTATTGACCTTCTACAGCAATCAAGTCAGCGATCAAGAGATCCAAGATCAACTCGCCGTGGCCTTGGAATATAGCGAACGGGCGACGGTTTCCAGTGCCAAACTTTCGGAATATGGGCAGCACGTGATGGCCACCAGCGCACTTGAAACCGCGCGGTATTACTTCAAATAAACAGCGAACGTCCAGTCAATCAGGCTGGGCGTTTTTGATTGGGATGTGACAAAAATGTTCGTTGACTGCGCTTACGTTAAGGCGCATATTCCATATGTACTTAACTTAGGGTTTTAGAGGAGTGAAATATTATGGAAGAGCATCCCGCAACGTATCAAACTTTGTTCCTGGTCACTGGCATCTTAGCCATCATCAGTTGTATTCCGATCCCACTGAAATTTCTTAACTACGCTGTTGCAATCGTGGTGTTTGGCTTAAGCGTTTATTTGCTGGTCAAATTCTCAGCAGAAAAAACTCGGCGCAAAGGGGCGATCTTGTTGGTGATCGCCAGTGTGTTAGAGGCGTTGTTTTATGTGGCGTTGTTTGTGGCAATGGGCTCGGCCTTTAAGTCAGGTACCGATACGCAAGCGTTGATCAAAGATATGTCGAATTCAGAATTAGGTTCGATGGTGGGTGGCATCTTGATCGGGTTGGTGTGTGCCTTGGCGTCTTGGATCTTACGCATTGTGGGTACGGTGTTCATGTTCCAAAACTACAGCCGAGAAAAGCGCAGCGCAACCGACCAATTCAATTCTCAGTTCTAGTGGGTAAGACATCAGGTATATCGTCGCCAGACATTTGGCAACGCCAAGCAACGCAAATGGCTCTACGCCGCGATTCAGAATTCGAATCGTGGCGTAGAGCCGCTTGCGTTATTGGCGCAACCGCGTTATGGTTCAGCTTTTAGGCGAAGGTTTTGAGCTTGCCGCGAAAATCTGCTAATTTCGTGTAGCCTTTGGCGGCCATGACAGCTTTGAGTTCGGCGCTAATGCGGGTGAAGGCTTTGACGCCTTCTTCTTGTAACACGGTGCCTAATTGCACGATGTCGGCGCCGCACAAGATCAAGTCATAAGCGTCGCGGCCGGTTGTCACGCCGCCAGTGCCGATGATTTGGATCGAAGGCTTCAGGCGCTGGCGGAATGCGCGCACGTTTGCCAAGGCGATCGGCTTAGCGTAAGCGCCGCCGATGCCGCCAAAGCCGCCTTTAGGCCGGATCAAGGCCCGATCTTCGTCAGGGTCGATCATCAAGCCGTTGCCAAGTGAGTTGATCGAGTTAATGAAGGTCAACGGGTATTGGTTCAACAAATCAGCCATCGCATCAAATTGTGCCAAGTCAAAGAATGGCGGCAATTTGATGCCGGCTGGTTTGGTGAAGGTCTTAAACAAGCCATCCAAGATCGCTTTGGTGGTTTCAAGATCATAAGCGATCTGCGGCTTACCAGGTACATTAGGGCAAGACAGATTGAATTCAGTCAACCCAGCAAACGTACTGGCTTGGATCTTCTCAGCTAAGGCTTGATAATCAGCCGGACCTGTGCCGGCCACCGACATGAAAATCGGAGTGTTGGGGTGCTTGGCTTGAAAGGCTAAGGCGTAATCAAGATAATAGTCGATGCCGTTGTTAGGCAGGCCCATTGAGTTAATGCTGCCCAAGGTTAAGGCATGGTAACGGGGTTCGGGATTGCCCAGGCGTGCTTCAAGCGTGCCCGATTTGGTCACCAAAGTCCCGGCATCGCTTTGGGCAAGTTCATCAAGTTCTTCGCGGGTCATGCAATGCACGCCACTGGCATTCATCAAGACATTGTCAAACGTGTAAGCACCCATCGCTGTGGCTAAACTGGTCATTATTGTCCTGCTATATAAAATGTGGAAGAATGTCTAATGGCACTAGTAAAGGATTATATTTTTCCTTTCATAGTTATACATTCATTATTTTATTTGGTCCCGTTAACACCAGTATTCTTACGTCGGTAATAACCTAGCAACATTGACTGGCTCTTGAACCTTTAGGGCATAGCCTGCCCCTGAGCGTATTGAATCAAGTTCTGTACGGCATTCTCGTCGCGTTCGAGTTGAGCGCCACAACCGTAACAATGAAACTCGTGATGTTTGGTGCCGTGAAGCGCGTTGCCTGCCAAGGTTAGTTTATCGTCACCGGTTTTCACTAACCCACACCGACTGCATCGCTGTGTGCTAGGGTAGAACCGATCGACTATAATCAGTTGACGGCCATACCACCGTGCCTTGTCCTTCAGCAACGTCTTGAAGTGGCCAAACAACGAGCGATGTAAGTTCTTTGCCAGTCGTTTGTTCATCTTCATATGCTTGACGTCCAAGTCCTCAATAGCGAGGGTGCCGTTAGTCTTCACCAGCATCGTTGTGAACTTCTGCAAGAGGTCGTTTTGAATCCGCGTCACTTTCTGATAGGTCCGCTGCAACTTGGTTTTCGTTGTGCGGTAGTTGTTGGAACGAAAGTGATTGGGATTCGCCTGACGTTTGCGGGCGAGCCGCCGCTGGTACAAGGACACGCGGTTGTACAAACTAACCAGTTGCTCGGTCAATACACGCATAGCAGACATCGCCTCGCCATCGTTATAAACGAATTTGCCAACGTTGGCATCAATGCCACATACTTGTTGGCTTTCCGATAACGGCTCAGGTTTGGCCACATCGATACTGAGACAAGCGTAATAGCCATCAACTTCTTTAACAATAGCGGCGAGTTTAACCGTTCCTTGCCAACGTGGTTTCTCAGCCAATCGAATATCATACCACCGATTACGGTAGCCCTGCGGTTTATCCAGTCGCAGATTACCATTAACGATGGTTGCCCGATCGGTCTTAAAACCGCAGCAACTGCGCTTCTTCGACTTGAACCGTGGCTTGCGATGGTCTGGCATTTCAGGGTTGAAGAAATTCGCCCAAGCAAGAGCCAGGTCATGTACCGCTAATTGCAAGATCCGCGCAGAACGGCGATATTGCCAGTCTGCTTTGTTGTTAACTAATTCATTGCGGACTTTACGTTCATTAGGCCGCGCCGTCTTATCTGCCAATACGACTGATGCGTCATACATCTCGTTCCACGTGGCTAGCGCTTGGTTGTAACAATAGCGGCGGTAATCGCAAGCTTGGTCCAATACACGACTCATTGTTGCGTTCGGATAACACCGGATCTTGTGCGTTCTTAACATGCCTTCACCTCAGATTTGCTTATGGATATCATAGCAAATGCAGATGAAGTCATTCTGTCAAGACATGATGAAAACCATCATCATCTATCCATGCATCAGTCAGTGATTTTTCACGAGTTTATCATTTTGTAGCCGTTAGTCGTTCTGTCTTCCACTTGATTACTACAGAACGACTAGTTGCCATAGATTAACACATTGTGCCACATTTTCGATTACTGTTACTGTCCTCCTCGTTTATCGACTGCATTTATTAAACCACACCCAGCCGTCGTTGAACAGGTCATTATCCGCATAAAAAAAGCCGAAACTAGTTTTTTGTTCGGCTAAAATCACATTAATTATGAATTGGCGGCTTCGCGCGCCTTGTTTTGATGATTAACCAGCTTTGCCAACTCCGACGCTTTGCGCCGAATCTCCGCAGGCGGGGCCTGAGGCAGGGTGAAATGTGTGACCATCTTGTGCGGGTTGAAATCAGGCGTCACACTGACCAGTGAGTAGAACACATTAGCGGAGCGGCCTTTAGGCAGTTCCGCCAAAGAATAAGCGGTCGTTGCCGCTTCACCTTCAGGCAGGTGACTCAAGTAATCAGAAAGGACACGGTAAGAATAGTACACCGCTTCTTCATAAGTGGCGCCGACAGCCGATGCTTGAGGAATGTTGACGAAGTTGATCATGTAACCATGGTCTGTTTTTTCATTACGCGCTGCAAAGTAGTAGCGACGGGCTTTATCTGCCATGTTGATCACTCCTTTAGTGTGCCGCTTTTGGCATAACGTCACTCTATATTCACAATATCATTATAGCACGGTTAAAATTATGAGCAAGTAAATGAGCAAACTTTAATAATCACAGTTTTCACTCGGAAAGCCGAACATCGCGCCGGCCTTGGGATTAGCGGCGTTTGGGCCTTAATCGCCAGGTTCGATTCTGGGGATTGCGCCTGTGGCAAGTGAAGCAAAGCAACGGATAAATGAGAAGCCGATCAGCGTTGATGATGCCGCGAGAAATTTATCCTTGCCAAAATCCTGGGTGCTTGCTATACTTAAACACGTTGTTGCGGTTGTAGTTTAGTGGTAAAACTCCAGCTTCCCAAGCTGGTGTCGCGAGTTCGATTCTCGTCAACCGCTGCAGGACTGGTGCGAGGCTCGTACCAGTTTTTTGTTACACATGCTGATGAAGAAGATGTCGGAGCAAGGTGTTCAGTGAGGCCGCGGCGGTGCAAGCGGCTCGCCTGACCGACGGCGCGCTTTGGAGTGTGAGTTGAATACTTAAGTGGGCTTAGCCAATTAGAGTGGTACCGCGGGGAAACTCGTCTCTTTCAATTACAGTTGAAGAGGCGGGTTTTTTTCGTGGTCAGGAGGATAATATGGATTTCAAACAACAAGTTGCCGCGACTTTGCATGCGGCGTTACAAGACCAATTAGATTTAGACACCATCAGCGGGTTATTGGAAACCCCGAAGACGTCTGATTTAGGGGACTATGCTTTCCCGACGTTTGCCTTGGCCAAGATCTATCATAAAGCGCCTAAGCAAATCGCCCAAGACTTGGTGGGCGAACTGGACACAACGCCTTATGAGTTGGTCCAAGCAGTCGGCGGTTATGTCAATTTCTTCTTAGATAAGGTCAGCTTTGCCCATGACGTGCTTTCAGCTATTGCTGAAGATCCAGCACATTATGGTGACGGCCAATTAGGCAGCGGCAATGTGCCGATCGATATGTCCAGCCCCAACATCGCCAAGCCGATGAGCATGGGCCATTTGCGCTCAACTGTGATCGGCAACGCTTTGGCCAACATCTTGACTAAAGTCGGTTATTCGCCGATCAAGATCAATCACCTTGGCGACTGGGGCACCCAATTTGGCAAGCTGATCGTGGCTTATCGCAAATGGGGCTCTGAAGCCGACGTCAAAAAAGATCCAATTCACTACTTGGTGCAATATTACGTCCAATTCCATGAAGAAGCCGAGCAGGATCCAAGCTTAGATGATCAAGCCCGCGCCGTGTTCAAGCAGCTGGAAGATGGCGACGAAGAAGTCACCAAGTTGTGGCGTTGGTTTAGAGAAGAATCCTTGAAGGAATTCAACCGCATTTACGACATGCTGGGCGTTAAGTTCGATTCCTTCAATGGTGAAGCTTTCTACAATGACAAAATGGACGGGGTCGTCGACGAATTAGTCCAAAAGCATTTGCTGCACGAATCCCAAGGCGCCGAAATCGTGGATCTGAGTCAATACGACTTAAACCCTGCTTTGATCAAGAAGTCTGACGGGGCTACGCTGTATATGACCCGGGATTTGGCTGCGGCGTTCTACCGCCATAACGAATATGACTTTGTGCAAAGCTTGTATGTGGTCGGCAATGAACAGCGCGAACATTTTGATCAGCTTAAAGCGGTCATTAAAGAAATGGGTTACGCTTGGGCAGATGACATCCACCACATCCCATTTGGTTTGATCACCAGCGGCGGCAAGAAGCTGTCCACGCGTAAAGGCAACATCATCTTGTTGGAGCGCGTGTTAAACGACGCGATCGCTTTGGCCAAGGATCAAATCGCCGCTAAGCACCCAGATTTAGCCAATGCTGATGTCGTGGCCCATCAAGTTGGGGTTGGCGCGGTGATCTTCCATGATTTGAAGAACGAACGCTTAGATTCTTTTGACTTCAACTTGGAAGAAGTCGTGCGCTTTGAAGGCGAAACCGGGCCTTATGTCCAATACACCAACGCGCGAGCCAACAGCATCTTGAAGAAAACCACGGTGCAGCCGGCAGCTGATGTGGCATTAACTGACCCGAATGCTTGGGATGTGTTGAAGGCGTTAGGCGATTATCAGAATGTGGTCGCCCGGGCCGCTTTGGCCTATGAACCGTCTGTGGTGGCCAAATATGCCTTGCGCTTGGCTAAGGCGTTCAACAAGTATTATGCCAATAGCAAAGTCTTAGTCGACGATGCAGAATTGCCGGCGCGCTTAAGCATGGTCAAAGCCGTCAGCGTGGTTTTGACTTCCGCATTGGCGTTGTTAGGCGTTGAAGCGCCAGCAGAAATGTAATCGCAAGCGACACAAACGGCGCTGCCAGCATCTGAGGCAGCGCCGTTTGCGTTGGTGAATAAATTCTTAAATATACAAAAAATATTCATTATTCCGTAAAAATATGCTATGCTGTGAATAGATATTCACAAGAGGTGAGCAGATTGAATAAAACGGAACGGCAGAACGCCTTGGCGCGGATCATTAACCAGAAAGTCATTGCCACACAAGATGAATTGTTGACCGAGCTTAAAGCTAACGGCATTGAAGCCACGCAAGCCACGATTTCGCGCGATATTCGCGAATTGCGCATTGTCAAAGCCCAAGACGCCAGCGGCAGCTTGCGCTATACGATCTTCCGCGGAGATTCTGAGTCGCAGCTGGAACGATTAGGCAATTCCATTCGCGAAGTCGGCTTATCGATCACCCGCGTGCAATTCATGAACGTGATCAAAACACTGCCTAGCAACGGCAACTTGCTGGCGGCGATCATTGACGATATCAAATTCGATCAGGTGGTGGGGACCTTAGCCGGCCATGATACCATTGTGGTGATTTCACCAGATGTTGAGGCGGCCATTTGGTTCAACCAACAATACGACCGGGCCTTTGCCGATTAAGCACGAATAACGCCTTTGCTGCGCAGCAAGCTGCCGCAACAAAGGCGTTTTTGTGTCAGCGAATCAAAATGGTGCAGGACATTGAACGGTGTGCACCTGATCGCTTAAAGGCTGCTGCCAAGTCAGTTCACAAGCGTGCAGCATCAAGCGCGGCGCCGAGGTGGCTGGGGCATACAGCGGATCGCCAAGGATCGGGTAGCCGATATGTGCCAAATGCACGCGCAATTGGTGGGTGCGGCCGGTTTCAAGCGTCAGCCACACTCGAGCGTGCTGGGCGTTTGCATTGAGCACTTGATAGTGAGTGATGGCAGGCAAGCCATCTGCGCGCACCATGCGCTTGCGCTGATCACTCGGGTCTGCTCCAATCGGCGCATCGATCGTGCCTTGTTGCGCGATGCCAGCAGGCACTAAGGCGACGTAGCTGCGAGCCATGGTTTTGTTGGCCAGTTGTTGATTGATCAGCGCTTGGGTGAGCGGATCTTTGGCGATCAGCGTTAAACCGCTGGTGGCCATGTCCAAGCGATGTGTGATATATGCCGGGTTAGGGGCCAGATAAGCGGCCACCCAATTCATCAAGGTGTCGGTTTCATCTGGTTGATTGGGATGGGGTTTGACGCCGGCTGGTTTGTTGACGACCAACACTTGCGCGTCTTCATAAACGATCGCCAGCGGGTGCACTTGCGGCTGATAATGGGTGGGATCAAGCGCGCTTAGGTGTAGGGTGATTTGCTCACCTGCCGCAACTGGCAAGTTGCCATAACGATATTGGCCATTGACCAACACGCCTTGGTGTTTGCGCAGCCAAAAGCGATAGCGCTTGGGCACATGCCAGGCGCTAAGTTGGTCAGTAACGCTAGGGTAAGCTTGGCGCACAACGGCGCTGAGAGTAAAGTCGGGCATAAGACGGATTCCTTTAGGTTTGAGAATAAGTAAAATTAAGGCCAGAAGAACTTGGCTGGCCAAGCCGTGTGCTACAATGGCTAAGACTATCATAGGGGGCTAAGACGTGGCATACCTCAAGCAATTCTGGCATTGGCTGGCGCCGTATTTGGCAATAGTGTGGAAATGGATCCGCTGGTTCTTTAGGCGGTTTCAATTGATCCGCTGGGCGATTCTGATCGTGTTGTTAACGATTTTGTGTGCCAGTGCCTTCTTCACTTATAAGGCTAAAACCGCCGATGTGCAAGACATTAAATCAACCTTGCAAACCAAGACGACTTATTACGATCGCAGCAACAACAAAGCAGGCGTGATGTATGGCCAAAAAGGCACATATGTCGAATTGAACCACATCGCCCAATCGGTGCAAGATGCGGTGATTTCAACTGAAGACCGCAGCTTCTACACCAATTGGGGCTTTTCGATCAAAGGCATCCTGCGCTCAATGGTCAACCTGGTGCGTTATCACGGGGCGATCACCGGCGGCGGCTCTACCATCACCCAACAACTGGCCAAGAACACGCTGCTAACGCAACAGCAGTCATACCTGCGCAAAGCCCAAGAATTGTTCTTGGCGGTGCAATTGACCAAGGTGTATTCCAAGCAGGATATCTTGGCGATGTATTTGAATAACTCGTATTTTGGCAATGGTGTGTGGGGTGTTGAGGACGCTGCGCAGCGATATTTTGGCAAACCCGCCAGTCAGCTGGACGCTTCTGAAGGCGCCACGTTGGCCGGGATGCTGCGCAGTCCCAGTTACTATAATCCGGTGGATCATATGGACCATGCGCTTGCCCGCCGCAACTTGATCTTAGGCTTGATGGTCGATAACCACAAGCTTACCGCAGCTCAAGCCGCCACTGCCAAAAGCAGTACTTTGGTGCTCAAGGACACTTATTCAGCCAGCAACGGTGAACAATATCCTTATTTTGTGGACTCGGTGATCGAAGAAGCACAAAAAGACGGCATTTCCCAAGACGACATCGTGAACAAAGGCTATAAGATCTACACCACCTTGGACACGACTTATCAAAAAGAAATGCAAGCGGCCTTTGACAATGACGCCAACTTCCCGGCTAATGCGGCAGACGGCACCCAACCGCAAGCCTCCAGCATCGCCGTGGATCCAAGTACCGGCGGGGTGTTGGCGGTAGTGGGGGCGCGCGGCAAGCATGTCTATTTGGGCTATAACTACGCCACTCAGCTGCAGCGCAGTCCAGGCTCTACGATCAAGCCGCTGATGGTGTACACACCGGCTTTGGAACACGGTTATGATTATGACTCGACGCTGCAAGACAAGAAACAAAGCTTTGGCAAAGACCATTACACGCCAACCAATGCCACTGGCACCTATTCTGGCAGCTTGCCGATGTATATGGCCTTGGCGAATTCGGTGAACACCAGTGCCGTGTGGCTGCTTAACAAGATCGGCGTGGATACCGGCGTCAAGAGTCTGGCGCGCTTTGGCATCGACTTGAAGAAGAAAGATCAGAACCTTGCCGCAGCCTTGGGTGGGGTGACCACCGGCTTTTCGCCGTTGATCATGGCGCGAGCGTATTCGGCTTTTGCCAATGGCGGCTACTTGCCGCAAACGCACTTCATCAGAAAAATCGTTGATGCCACTGGGCGCACGGTGGTAGATAACACCAACGCGTCAAAGAAGCGCATCATCGACGCCAAAGTGGCCAAAACCATGACCAGCATGATGTTAGGCACCTTCAAATATGGCACTGGTGTCACCGCGGCGCCAAGCGGCTACACCGTGGCTGGCAAAACCGGCTCGACTGAAGTACCTAGCAGCTGGGGGTATGGTACCAGAGACCAATGGGTGATCGGCTATACCCCAGACATTGTCGTGGCGACTTGGACCGGGTTTGCGACTACCGATGCGCAGCATTTTCTGGTGGGCACCAGCGAGTCCGGCGTGGCGCCGATTTTCAAAGCAGAAATGTCGGGGATGCTGCCAAGCAGCCCGCAAACCAGCTTCGGCGAGAAAGATGCCAAGTCGCTGGCGACCTTGCAAACGCCGGCGAATTCCAGCAGCGCCAGCGACTGGTTCTCTGGCGTACAAAGTGGCATCGAATCTGCTAAAGAAAAGGTCAATGAATGGTATAATGGCATTAAGGGACTTTTTGAATGACCCTAAAAAAATCGAAATGAGGCACTGCACATGGCAAACGTATACGACACGGCGAATCAACTGGCGCAAGACTTGCAACAAAGCCAACAATTCTTGGACATGAAGAAGTCTTTCGAGATGTTGAAGTTGGACGCTGTGGCCTACGCATTGTTCCAACAATTCCAAGACAAGCAAATGACTTTGCAAAAGAAGCAAATGAACGGTCAAGAGATCTCCGATGACGAGATCAACGACTTACAAACTTTAGGCGGCAAGATGCAAAGCATGGACCCGATCAACGACTTGATGGCCAAAGAACAAGCTTTGTCACAGGTGATGGATGACATCAACCGCACCATCTCGCAGCCGATCGCTGACTTGTACCAAGCCAAATAAGCGTCGCATAAGCGCCTTTGCCTCATGGTCTTGACTATGAAGCAAAGGCTTTTGTGTGTCTGGACCAGGCAGTCGTTGCGCTGGGCCAGCCAAACGATTATCATAGCAGTAGTCTAGTGACTTAGAAAAGGTGAACAACAATGGCAAAACAGCTATTTGATTTTCAAAACGGCGCCGATTTAACGATTCCGGTGCTGATCAAGTCTGCAGAAGTGCGGGTGGCCAAAAACGGCAAGAAATTCATTGCTTTGAATTTCCAAGATGCTTCTGGGCACATTTCTGCGAAGTTCTGGGATGCGACTGAAGCCGACATCGACCAGTTCAAATCAGGTGTGGTGGTATTGCTGCATGGCAAGCGCGAATTGTACCAAGGCAATCCTCAAATCAAGATCTACAACATGCGCTTGGCGACGCAAGAAGAAGGCAACAAGCCTAGCGATTATCAAGAACATGCCCCGGAATCTGCCGACACGATGAGCGATGAACTCAATGATTTCGTGTTTGCCATCAAGAATGCCAACTGGAACCGCATCGTGCGCAAGCTGCTGGCCGATCACATGCAGGCGTTCTTGACTTATCCGGCTGCCAAATCCAACCACCATGCCTTCACCGGCGGCTTGGCGTTTCATACGCTGAGTATCTTGCGCTTATGCAAGTCGGTAGCGGCACAATATCCCAGCGTGAATTCGTCGCTGTTGTATGCCGGTGCGATTTTGCATGACCTAGGCAAAACGCTGGAATTATCCGGTCCGGTATCTACGGAATATACCATGGAAGGCAACTTGATCGGCCATATCGTCTTAGTTGACGAAGCATTGGTCCAAGCGGCCAAAGATCTCAAAATCGATATCCATCAAGAAGACATGATCATGTTGCGGCATGTGATCTTGGCCCATCATGGATTGTTGGAATATGGTTCACCGGTGCGCCCAGAACTGCTGGAAGCGCAGATCTTGCACAACCTGGATGACATGGATGCGCAAATCAACATGTTGACGACTGCCTATCAACATGTTGAACCAGGGACTTTCACTGAGCGCTTGTTCGGCATGGACAACCGCCGCTTCTATCGCCCAGAACACGGCAAAGGCTATGCAGATCCTAAATAGCCTGGGGGCTTCATTGAGCTGCGTGGCGCAATGGGAGCGCTAGTCTAATTAACCCGCTAAGTGCGGTTTGCTCCGCTTTGGTTTTTGTCGAGCTGCGTGGCGCAACGCGGGTGCAATTAGCTACGCCCCCGTACTCGCGGCAAAGAGCGCCGCAAATGTGAGTGCTAGTCTAATTGACCCGCTAAGTGCGTGCCACTGCGCTTTGGCTACACAAAAAACCGCCTCAGTCGAGGCGGTTTTTTGTGTAGCTAATGTTTAGTTGCCAGCAGGAGTGCTGGTGCCAGTGGTACCGGCGGTGCTTGCAGAGTTGTTTAAGTAAACAGACAACACGTTCTTTAAGTCTTCGTCTTTGATGGAGACATTGGCCTTCTTCAAGACTTTCTTGATGATACCAGTCATCACTGCAGTGTCAGATTCCCAGCTGGTGTACAGCTGATCTTTAAGGACCTTGGTGCGGCTGGCTTTGGTGCCTTTAGGGGTCACTTTAACGGCGCGGATGATGTGGTAGCCATATTGCGTCTTGACTGGCTTGGTGGTGAATTCGTCTTTCTTGGTCAGCTTGAAAGCGGCTTTCTTGAACGTGGCATCCAATTGGGTGTCAGTGTTGTCAAAAGCAGCCAACTTGCCGGCGTCAGAAGCCGTTGCCGTATCTGTGGAGTTCTCTTTGGCTAACTTCTTGAATTCAGCATCGGTGTTGGTCTTTTGCAGATCTTTGATCAGTTCTTCGGCTTTGGCTTGCTTGGCCACCAGAATATGCTGAACGGTGATCTTTGGTTGATATTTCTTCCATTGGGCATCGATTTGCTTTTGGGTTGGCTTCTTCAAGTCTTTCAAAGCGACGTTTGATAACAGGGAAGTCTTGATCTGTTCCTTGAAGGACTTTGCGGTTAAACCGTTTTGTTCAAGGACAGAAGACCAGTTGGCGCTATATTGCTTCTTGACCTTGTTGTATTGTGCAGTGACTTTCTTGTCAGAGACTTTATCACCGTATTGCTGTTCCAAGGCCTTTAAGACGATCATAGAACGCAGCGTTGATTCGCCGGCGCTGGTGGACTTCATTTCGTCGTAGTATTCGTCTTTGGTGATCTTGGCGCCCTTCATGTTGGCAACGGTGCTGCTGCCGCAACCTGCTAACGTGGCAGCCAGCACGATGCCGGCAATGCCGAGGATCCATTTCTTCATTTTGACACATCCTAAACGAGATTTTTTGCAGAATTCGCACGTCTCCTAATATACCACAAACCGCACGGCCTTGCCGAGTTCTCGCAGAACTTCACAAGCCAGTCGTACTCAGGACACGCAAAAACGCCTGCAACACGATTCGCATGGAATCGCGTTGCAGGCGCCGGCGTAAGTTAGTTGCTTGCAGAAGTGGCACTGGAGCTGCTCAAGTAAACAGACAAGACGTTCTTTAAGTCGTCGTCTTTGATGGAGACGTTGGCTTTCTTCAAGACTTTCTTGATCACGCCAGTCATCACAGTGGAATCAGATTCCCAAGTGGTGTAAAGCTGCTTCTTCAAGTCAGCCGTGTGGTCGGCTTTTTTGCCTTTGGCTGGGATCTTGATGGCGCGGATGATCTCGTAGCCATTAGAGGTCTTCACCGCTGTGGTGGTGTAGTCGCCGGCTTTCTTCAACTTGAATGCGGCAGCGGTGAAGGTGGCATCTAAGCTGGTGTCGGTGTTGCCAAAAGCGGCGAGCTTGCCGGCATCTGAAGCCGTAGCAGTGTCGGTGCTGTACTTCTTGGCCAACTTCTTGAAGTTAGCTGCCGAACTGTCTTTCTTCAACTCGTTCAAAACCGTTGTGGCAGTGGCTTTCTTAGCTACCAAGATGTGTTGCACGGTGATCTTTGGTTCATATTTCTTCCATTGCGCATCGATTTGCTTTTGCGTTGGCTTCTTCAAGTCTTTCAAAGCGACTTCAGACAGCAAGGAGGTCTTGATTTGTTCCTTGAAGGTCTTGGTGGTCAAACCGTTTTGCTCCAAGGCGCTGGAGAAGCTTGAGCCGTATTGTTTCTTGACCTTGTTGTATTGCGCAGTGACTTTCTTGTCAGAAACTTTGTCGCCGTATTGTTGTTCCAAGGCCTTCAAGACGATCATGGAACGTAAAGTAGATTCGCCAGAGCTGGTGGATTTCATCTCTTCGTAGAACTGGTCTTTGGTGATCTTGGCACCTTTCATGTTGGCGACCGTGCTGCTGCCGCAACCGGCTAATGTGGCTGCCAAGACGATACCGGCAAGCCCGAGGATCCATTTTTTCATTGGTTTACACATCCTAATTTAGAGTCGTGATCGTTGTCTGGTTCAATATACCACAGGAATTCCGCAGATAGGGGTCATTCACAAAAGCTTCACAAAACCGCCAACAAATCGCTAATTATGCCGCATCGGCGTTTTGTATCGCCGATTAAAGCCGTTTTGCCCCAAAAAACAAGGCTGCGCGCATCGCCAGCCTTGTTGCATGTTGATTATTTAGGATCCTTTGGTTCCAGATCAGCCACTGCTTGATCGATGACATTCAGGTGATCATTGATCGCTTCAACGCGCGGGGCAGTTTGAAACTCAAAATCTTGTACGCTTTGTTCAATGTCAGCCACTGCCGGCTTCAGCGTTGTCTCAGTTGCTTGGCGCAAGTCAGTCACAGCCTTGCCGAAGCGCTTGAGGGCTTGTTGCAAGTCCTTGGTGCCTTGGGTCAAGTCGTTGACATAAGCGCGGGCATCCGCTTGTTTCTGCGCGCCAGTGGACTTAGCGGTGGCCAAAGCGTAAATGGTGCCTGCCGCAGCACCTAATAAGAAGCCGGTTGTAAATTTAGCCATTAATCTTCAACCTTGATGCGATCGGCGACGGCTTGCAGCTTGGCGGCGTCATAATCGGCAGAATGGTCGCCAAAGTGGATACTGAAGTCATCATCGGCGCTGTAGCGCGGGATCAGGTGAATATGTGAATGCATCACGCTTTGATAGGCCACTTCGCCGTTGTTGTTCAAGATGTTCATGCCTTTGATCGCCGGGTTTGACGCTTTGATGGCGCGGGCAATTTTCGGCAAGCGCGAGAAGACGGTAGCGGCTAAGTCTGCATCATAAGCGAACATATCCGGCACGTGCTTCTTAGGGATGACCAAGGTGTGTCCTGGGGTAACTTGAGTGATATCTAAGAATGCCAGGATCTCATCATCTTCGTAGACTTTGGTGCTGGGAATGTCGCCGTTAACGATCTTGCAAAAAATACAATCTGTCATGGTCAATTCTTCTTTCTATCCAGAGTTTTGGTTTGGTTTCATGCTATCATAGAAAGCAGTAAGTTGAAACGAAAATCAACGGAGGCTTTCATGTTAGATATTCAACAATTGACCGGCGGCTATGGCACCGTTCCGGTATTAAAGAATGTGACGTTTGCGGTGCCGGATCAATCCATCGTGGGCTTGATCGGCTTAAATGGTGCCGGCAAGTCCACCACCATCAAACACATCATCGGCTTGCTTCAGCCGTTGTCAGGCAGCATTCAAGTGGCTGGCCACACTTTACAAGATGACCCGCAAGCCTATCGCCAAGCAATCGCTTATGTGCCGGAAACGCCGGTGTTGTATCCGGAGTTGACCTTGCGTGAACACATTGATTTGACGATCATGGCATATGACCTGGACAAGAAGGCGGCTTGGCAAGCGGCTGAGCCGATTCTGGCGCGTTTTCGCTTGGCTAACAAGTTAGATTGGTTCCCGGCCAACTTCTCTAAAGGGATGAAACAGAAGGTGATGATCGTGTGTGCATTCATCACCGATGCGCAGCTTTACATCATCGATGAACCGTTCACCGGCTTGGATCCTTTGGCGGTGCATGACTTGTTGGATCTGGTGGAAGCCAAGAAAGCCCAAGGCGCTTCTGTGTTGATGTCAACGCATATCTTGGCCACGGCGCAACAGTATGCTGACGCGTTCGTGTTGCTTAAAGATGGCCAAGTACGCGCCACTGGCGATCTTAATGCGCTGCGCCAAGAATTCGGGGTGGCCAACGCCAGCTTGGATGATTTGTACATGGCGATGACCGAAGAAGGGGAACGCCCATGAAAGCATTGTGGCGACAACGGCTGCGCCGGCATTTGCAGGCGCAAGCCAAATATTTACAATTGGTATTCAATGATCACTTTGTGTTGATCTTGGTGATCATGTTAGGGGCACTGCTGTACGGCTATGCACAACTGGTCAAAGGGATGCAAACCAGCTGGTGGCTGCCTTTGGCGCTGGCGGTGATTTTTGGTGCAGTGGTGCAATTAGGCAGTGTGGCAACCATCGTGGAGCCGGCGGATGCAACGTTTCTGCTGCCGCAAACCAGTGCGTTCAGCCAGTATTTGTTTAAAGCGCGGCGCTATAGCTTGATCTTGCCGCTGGTGGTGCTGAGTTTGGCCACAGTGGCGGTGCTGCCGATGCTTAAGGTGTTAGGCATGGCGGTTGTGCCAGCTGGGTTGACGCTGGTTGCGGGCTTGTGGGCGTTTAAAGATGCTGACTTGTGGCTGCAGGTGTTAAACCAATACACTTTGGCAATGCCGCGCTGGGTGAAGCGCAATAATTTGCTGCTGGTCGCATTTGCGGCACTGGTGGCGGGGTTTTATTGGCATCCGGCAGTGGTATTGGTTGCCGGGTTGATCGTTGATTTGGGCTTGCGCTTGAAACTTGCCGCGTGGCTGCAGCCGGCACGGTTGAATTGGCAGCGTTTGGTGGCCAATGAGGCCAAGCGCATGACGCGTATTTACCGCTTCTATAACTTGTTTACTGATGTGCCAGGCCTTAGCGGCACGGTCAAGCGCCGCAAGTATTTAGATGTTTTTGCCCGCTTGGTACCGCGCAGTCACAAACGGACTTGGGCATGGCTTTTGACGCGCAGCTTCTTGCGCCGTACTGAGTTTTTGGGGCTGTATGTGCGCTTGGTGGTGATCGGGGCAGTGGTCGAGGCGTTTGTTGACCAGTGGTGGCTGGCGGCAGCATTGGCGGCGCTGTTCGTGTATTTGATTGGCTTTCAGCTGTTGCCGATGTATCAGGTGCATGACGAAATCGTTTTCTCTTATTTGTATCCTTTGCCGGCTGCCCAAAAGCCTGCAGCCTTTCGCGGTTTAGTGTTGCGCTTGTTGTTGATTGCAGCCGTGGTGC
The DNA here is from genome assembly GCF_042847315.1 of Lacticaseibacillus jixiensis. Classification (NCBI taxonomy): domain Bacteria; kingdom Bacillati; phylum Bacillota; class Bacilli; order Lactobacillales; family Lactobacillaceae; genus Lacticaseibacillus; species Lacticaseibacillus jixiensis. The sequence goes on along the minus strand of NZ_BAAFPR010000006.1, from coordinate 121,260 downwards.
AAAGCCTGGGTGCTGTGGCGGCTGGCCACTTCATTGCCGCAGGCGCTGCGTTTGCCGCTGGCGTAGTGGTGGCGGCGTTGATGGCTGGCTGGTATTTGCCGCTGCGGGTGGCCAAGCTGGCCACGCGCTGAGCAAGCGAACAAACGCTTGTGCTTGACGGGCTGGTGTGAGGTTAGTACACTGAATCCTGGAACCAATCGCGCTAATAGCGATATTGGTAAAATTGTGCTGGTTTTGAGGCACTCCAGCGATCTGCAAAGGAGTTGTGCCTATGAACTTTGATCTAGACCCTGGGTGGTCGCTGCAACCTGTTGGCGGCACCACCGGCGGCGCGTTTCTTGGCGTGCACGCCCATGAGAAATTCTTTTTAAAACGCAATGCGTCCCCATTCTTGGCGGCCTTATCAGTTGAGGAGATCACTCCGAAGTTGATTTGGACCAAACGCATGACAACAGGTGATGTTTTAACTGCACAAGAGTGGCTTAACGGCCATACCTTGTCGCGCGAACAAATGAATACGCCGATGGTGGCGATGCTTCTGGCGCGAGTGCACCGCTCCACATTGTTGCGCCGAATGCTGTTGAAAGTTTCCGGCCCTGGCCAAACCCCGGCGCAGCTGCGCGATCATTATGTGGCAGACTTGCCGCAAAGCTTGCGCCAACATCCGTTAGTGGCGCAATGTGCCAAGAACTTGCGCGCTTTGCCGCACACCAGCGAATCCACTGTGTGCCATGGTGATCTCAACCACAAGAACTGGTTGTTATCGGATCGGCAGAAATTGTATTTGGTAGATTGGGATCAAGCCAGTCTAGGTGATCCGGCGTTTGATTTGTCAGTGGTGTTGATCAATTATGTTCCGCGACCAGCGTGGGGCACTTGGCTGAAAGCCTATGGTCGGCCGCTGGATGCTGATTTGCATGCGCGCATTTTGTGGTATGGCCAGTTGCATCTGCTTAATGAGATCTGTCGCAGCTTTAACCAGCAGCGCTACCACGAAATGAATCAAGCCTTGCTGCGCTTGCAAGAATTAGTGAATGTTGATTGAGTACCGACGCATAAACGTGTGCGTCGGCGTTTTTATGAGATAAGGAGAACTTATGCGTCTGCGTAACAAACCCTGGGCCCAACCGTTGATTGCCGCCCACCCTGAATACATCATGACCCGCCCAGTCGGTATGTGCGGCAAGTGGCAAAGCCGCTTTGATACACCGCGGCCATTATATCTTGAAGTCGGTTCTGGCAAAGGCCAATTCATTGTCAACATGGCCCAGCAACATCCAGACCACAACTTCATTGCCTTAGAGATCCAAGATGTGGCGATTGCTTATATCTTGCGCAAACAAGTGGAATTGCAATTGCCGAATTTGCAGCTGATCTTAGGCGACGGGGCGGACTTAACGGATTATTTTGCCCCGGAAGAAATCACCGGCGTCTTCTTGAACTTCTCTGATCCGTGGCCGAAGACCAAACACGAAAAGCGCCGCCTGACTTACAAGACCTTCCTTGATCAATACAAGGCGATCATGCAAGTCGGCGGCACCTTACAGTTCAAAACAGACAACCAAGGCTTCTTTGAATTCTCCTTGGTCAGCATGAATAATTATGGGATGCACTTCGACCTTGTGGCGCTGGATCTGCACAACGATGCGCGCGTCACAGACAACGTCGAAACTGAATATGAGCACAAGTTTGCTTCTAAAGGCGGGCGCATTTATGAGCTAGTGGCGCGCTTTGACGTCTAACTGGCGCCAATGCAAGCTGGTGCCATCTGGCAGCAAGTCACAAGCATACCACTTGCCATCCAGTTGCAGCCCGCATGCATAGGCTTTGGCTTGCACGTCACCGCGCGCGATTGTGCGCAAGCGATGATCAATATAGCCGCCTTGGATCTGGTGATGGTCCTTTAAGCGTTGTTGCAGCTGCTTGAAGCGCCAAGCAGGCAGCCATTGTTTCTGATATTGGTGATAGCCCCATGCGCCGGCGGTGGCTAACCCGCCGAGCAAGGCCCAATCTGCTTTAGCCATGTTCACGCCTCCAATTTGCATCTAGTATAACTGAAAAGCCGCTTTGGTGCATTGCAATTCTGCCCAAATGCGGTATGATGTACTTATGATATGTAAGTGAAAGGAATGACCACTATGCAAAAGTTTGATTCAGATGACCAGATCCGCCAAGCCGCAACCGGCAATGGCAAACAAATGTTATTCTTCAGCGCCGATTGGTGCCCAGACTGCCGCTTCATCAAGCCGGCAATGCCTGACATCGAAGCTGAATATCCCGACTTCAACTTCATTTATGTCGATCGCGATGACAATATTGAAGTTGCGCAAGAATATCAAGTGATGGGCATTCCTAGCTTCATCGCGTTAGAAGACGGCAAAGAAATCGGCCGCTTCGTTAACAAAGACCGCAAGACCAAGGCTGAAGTGGAGAACTTCATCAATGGCTTGCCGGCATAATCGTAAGAAAGGACGCCAAAGCTCTTTTTTTGGCAAACAGTATGTTAATCACAAGTTATAACCCCAAAGCATTAGGCGACACCTTGATCGCGATTTTAGGACCAGATCAAGCCGAACAAACGACCCAGCAAGTTGGTGACATCGTCGGCATTTACGGCGCAGACCAGCAGGCGCTGGGCTTTAATTTCTTCAACTTGCACCAGTGGCTGCCGGATTTCTCTGGCAACGGCGCAGTGCATTTGACCAAAGCGCAGATTGCCACGTTAAACACCGCGATCAAAGCGGCAAGCTTGGCAGGCGAATTGCCAAGCGAAACGCCGGCGCGGATCGTGATTGGCAAGATCGTGGACTTCAAAGCGCATCCGGATTCAGATCACCTGCACATTACGCAAGTTGACCTTGGGGCAGAAGGCGTTAAGCAAATCGTTTGCGGCGCACCGAATGCTGCTTTGGGTCAAACTGTGGTCGCTGCGCTGCCAGGGGCCATGATGCCTGATGGCAAACTGATCTGGCCAGGCAAGCTGCGCGGCGTCGATTCTTATGGGATGTTATGTGCTGCTCGCGAGTTGGCCTTGCCTAACGCCCCGCAAGCGCGCGGCATCTTGATCATGCCAGACGATTTGGCTGCCGGCAGCGCATTTGATTTCGAGCAAGCCGCCGCGGTAGTTGCGCAACAAGCATAATGGATCGGCAAGCGTCACCTCATTGCAAGGTGACGCTATTTTTTTCGATGAATTTCGTATTGGCCGATAATGGTATACTTGATTTACGAAGCACGGATCGTGTATAAGCGCCTGCGTAATCGACAGCAGGCACGTCAATGAAGGAACCGAATATCGCGTTCATAGCAGCGGCGGGGACGATTTTCGAAATATCAAGCAACACCAAAGCATTTCAAAAATAATGCATCAAAACGCTTGCATTATCGTTATTGGTATGGTATATTAGCATTGCTCAACCGCATAGGGGAGAGGAGACGAACGAAGGCCAAGCTTGTCTGTACCCCAAACCCCGAAACAGGCCGGTCTGGCACGAATGAGTTCTGCTCAGGAGTGTGGCCTGTTCCCCCAGAGCGCGCGCTATGAAGCCCGGTCACCTAGTCCACGGGCAATGCCAGGGCGTACAACAGGACCGTTCCACGACCACCTCAGCTGGAGTAGGTTTACGAAGGCTGGGTACTTAATTTAATAATAATTGGCAGGCAGCAAGATCACAGATGAATCGCCTGCCGCAATTGCAAACACGCGATAAGTCGCAAGCATATCGCGTGTTTGCTGTGCTTGTATGGGCCTGGTCAATTGTGACAGGCCTTTTTTTGTGTTGGCGTGATGAAATTCTTTCACATCGCTGCAATGATTATGATTTCCAGTTTTTTTCTGCAAAAGGCCGAAGGAGCGCGGGTCTATGGTAAAATGGACGGTATTGAGTATCGGAAAGGAAGAGAGTAATGGCGCATTATGATGGTCCACCATTCTTGCGGGATGATCAACCGCAACCTCATCAAGATTATCCGCTGCCGCCTAAAGCCCAGCGCACCCCGCAGCCTCAGGCGCCAAGCAGCAGTCAATCACGCTTGACCCACCCAGCGCCTGAGGTTGCTGACGCCGGGCGGCATTCGGTTGACCCGCTGGCAGCCTTGAGTACGCCTAAGAGCGTTGTGCGCCGCGATCCGGTTAAACCAAAGATCAATTATCAAGTGCTGTTAGCCAGCTTGAAGCGCGCCGATGAAGACGTGTATCTGTTCACCGCCGACGCGCCTGATGATGAAGACGAAGATCAAGCCAGCGCAGTTGAGTCAGACCTTGCCCAAGTGAAGCCAATGGCACCTGATACACAAGACCGTGTTGCGCACTCAGACGCTGAGGTTTGTTCGCAAACCTCAGCCCTTGATGCCCAAGTCTCTGCAGCAGACGCACAGCATGTTGAAACAGACGCTGAGGCGGATTTAACAACAGCCGATACGCCGCTTTCAAGACCAACTGTTGGCGATGACACAGCTGCGCCAGATTCACTGCGGTCAGCATCAGCAGTTGACGCCAAGACCTCAGCGGGAGATCCAGCATTGAAGCCCAGCGTTGAAGCTGAAGTGCCACCGGCAAACACGCCAGAATCAACTGCAGAAGTTGCGGCTGAAGGGCCAAAGGCCGACTCGATGTTGACACAGTCATCAAATCCAGCTGCCAAAGCGGAAGCGGCAGCCTCAACTCAACCAGCACCAACGGCCACAAACGCCAGCGCAGAACCTGCACCTGCTGCCTCTGCTGCAGCAGAGCAGCCTGCAGCCGTTGACAAACCGATGGCTGCAAAGCGACCCACGCCGCTGCTACCGAGTCAAACCGATCCGCTGAAACAAGCCCAACAAGCTAAGATCGAAGCGGCTTTGGCCAAACAAAAGAAAACCGTTTACGCCAACTGGCGGCCGGTTCAATTACCTGATCGGCGCGCCTTGCGCCAAGCGGTAGATACTTACAAGCATCACAGCCGCGACAAGGCGCTGCCGCGGCCGGCAGCGACCCGCGATGCGGCTTCATCAACGCCGGTTGCAACTGAGCCGACAAAGCAAGTCTCACAGCCGCTTGCGCCGACTGCTAAACCTGTTGATCAAGCCGTTGCGGTTGCGCAAACCGCAGCGCAACCAAGTGCATTTAAGCCGGCTGATCAAGCCAATGCGCAACCTGAAGCACAGGCGCCATACGTTTTCCCGCCGTTGGATTTATTGCCCAAGCCGGTGAATGATGAAAGCCCGCAGCAAGATCAATGGGTGCAAGATCAAGCCCAGCGCTTGGATGAAACCCTTGATGCTTTTCATGTCGGGGCGCATGTTGTGGCCCACACCATCGGCCCGACGGTCACGCAGTTTCAAGTGGCACTAGACGCTGGGGTGAAGGTCAACAAGATCACCAACTTGAATGATGACTTGAAATTGGCCTTGGCTGCCAAAGACATCCGCATCGAAGCGCCAATCCCAGGCAAAACCACGGTAGGCATTGAGATCCCGAACCTGCATCCACGTCCCGTGATGTTGCGGGAAGTCTTGCAATCGCAAGCCTTCAAAGATGCCAAGTCGCCACTGACCATCGCGTTGGGGGTCGACTTGTTTGGCCAGCCGGTAGTCACCAACATCAACAAAATGCCGCATGGCTTGATCGCCGGGGCGACTGGTTCCGGGAAATCGGTATTCATCAACTCACTGCTGACGTCGCTTTTGTATAAAGCCACGCCTGAAGAAGTGCGCTTGTTATTGATCGATCCTAAAGCCGTGGAACTAGCGGTATACAACAACTTACCGCACTTGGTTTCGCCGGTGATCTCAGAACCTAAAGCCGCTGCTGAAGCGTTGAAGTGGGCGGTTGAAGAAATGGAAGAACGCTATCAAAAGCTCGCTGCCGCCGGCGTGCGCAATCTGGCCCAATTCAACCAGAAGGCCAAAGCGCATGGCGACTTTGGCATGGTGATGCCATACATCGTTATCATCATCGACGAATTAGCAGACTTGATGATGGTCGCCGCCAGCGAAGTGCAAGATTATATTGCCCGCATTACGCAAAAGGCGCGGGCAGCCGGCATTCACTTGATTGTCGCCACCCAGCGGCCAAGTGTGGATGTCATCACCGGTACCATCAAGAATAATATTCCCACGCGCATTGCCTTCATGGTCGCCAGCCAAACCGATTCGCGCACCATTATCGATGCTAACGGCGCCGAGCGCTTGTTAGGCCGAGGGGACATGTTATATCTGGGCAGCGGCGCCAGTCAGGCGATTCGTTTGCAAGGCACGTTCATTGACGAAGATATCGCCACAGTGGTAGATTTTGTCAAAGCGGAACGGCCGCCGCGCTATTTGTTCCAACCAGACGGCTTATTAGCCCAAGCCGAAGCCAGCGAGGCGCAAGACGATTTGTTCCCGCAGGTACTGGAGTACATTGCCCAAGAAAAGCACGTTTCAACCTCGAAACTGCAGCGGGTCTTTTCCATCGGCTATAATCGCGCCGCTAACTTGATCGATGAGCTGGAAATGCGCCATTATATTTCGCCTGCCAACGGTTCCAAGCCGCGCGACGTGTATTTCACCAAAGAAGATTTACCAGAAAATCCACAATGATGTTGAAAGAGGAATCTCACATGACAGAAACATATTATTTCATCGGTATCAAAGGCTCAGGCATGAGTGCGTTGGCCTTGATCTTACACGACATGGGCCACAAAGTCTTAGGCTCTGATATTACCCAATACACCTTCACCCAGCGCGGGCTGGCCGCAGCAGGCATTGAGATGCTGCCTTTTGACCCGAAGAACTTACAAGCCGGCTACACGGTGATTTGCGGCAACAGCTTCACCGATGAACACCCTGAAGTCAAGCGCGCTCATGAATTAGGCTTGAAATTCTATCGCTACCACGAATTCTTAGGCGAGTTGATGAAGCCTTACACTTCTATCGGTGTGGCTGGCGCGCATGGCAAAACGTCGACCACTGGGTTGTTGGCGCATACGTTGTCTGGTATCGACAAAACCAGTTATTTGATTGGTGACGGTACTGGCAAAGGTACACCGGATTCCAAGTTCTTCGTCTTTGAAGCCGACGAATATCGCCGTCATTTCTTGGCTTATTCGCCAGATTACATCATCATGACCAACATCGACTTCGACCATCCGGATTACTACACCGGCATCGAAGACGTGTATACGGCTTTTCAAACTGAAGCCTCGCAAGTGCAAAAGGGGATCTTCGCTTGGGGCGATGATCCTTGGCTGCGCAAGATCAAAGCCAAGGTGCCGGTATATTATTACGGCACCAGCGACCGCGACGATTTCGTTGCCAAAAACGTCAGCCGCACCACAACTGGGTCAAGCTTTGATGCGTTCCATCATGAAAAGCTCATCGGCCACTTCCATGTGCCGTTATTCGGTGAACACAGTGTCTTAAACGCCTTGGCCGTGGTGGCAGTGGCTTACACCGAACACCTTGATGCTGACTACATTGCCCGTGAATTGGCCAGCTTTGCCGGCGTTAAGCGGCGCTTCTCTGAGAAGCAAATGGCTAATGCGGTGATCATCGATGACTATGCGCATCATCCGTCTGAAATCAAGGCGACTTTGGATGCGGCTCGTCAGAAATACCCAGACCAACAAGTGGTGGCGGTATTCCAGCCGCATACCTTCTCGCGTACCATTGCTTATTTGGATGATTTTGCCGAAACGTTAAGTGCCGCCGATGCCGTGTATGTGACGCCGATTTTCTCCAGTGCCCGCGAAGCGTCTGGCAGTGTGTCGGCGCAAGACTTAGCCGATAAGATCACCAAGCCTGGCGCAGTGATCGAACTTGACGACATGTCAGCACTGCTGGATTATGACCACGCGGTATTCGTGTTTATGGGCGCCGGTGACATTCAGAAGTATGAAGTGGCGTTTGAAGACTTGTTGAGCTCGGTCAGTCCTAAAACCAACTGATTTGTGACAATTGGCAATATCGGTCCAAAGTCCAACTGACAAGTTGCGTGCGATCGAATATACTAAAGGTTAGTAAGATATGTGAAAGGAGACGATTCGATGCAAGAACGTCGTGTTGTCAATGATTCTGGCTTAGCCACTTTCTTTGGAAAAGTGTACGCAACCATGGGGGTCGGTCTGTTGATCACCGCCGCGGTATCCTATTTGTTAGGTTCGGTATTCGCTACCGATTACGGGAACTTTATCGTCGCCCACCGCTTCATGTTCTGGATCGCGACGTTCTTGCCGTTCATCTTGGTGCTCTTGATGAATAGCCAGCGCGGCCGCGAAAACGCCGGTTATGCCCGCTTGATGTTTGGCCTGCTGGCGGTGACCTTCGGGTTCACCTTCGGCACGTTGTGGCTGGTTTATCCAGCGGCTAACATGGCCATTGCTTTGGTGGTCACCGCTGTGGTCTTCTTCTCGATGACGGCAGTGGGACGCATCACCAAGCAGAACCTGTCACAAGCCGGACGCATCGCATATGGCGCGTTGTTTGGGGTCATCTTGTTGTCTGTGATCAACTGGTTCATGGGCTCCACCGGCTTGGCCTTCCTGTTGTCCTATGCGATCTTGATCATCTTCATCGTGATGACTGCCGCGGATACGCAAGCGTTGAAGAACATCTATATGTCAGCTGGCGGCAACGGCGGCTACGTGGTCAACACGTCCAGCCTTGCTGTCCAAGGCGCCTTGATCTTGTACCTGGACTTCATCAACTTGTTTGTGGTGATCCTGCAGATCTTCGGTGTCTCCGATCGCAACTAATTTAATCAATCAATTACCGCCGCACGGCTTATCGTGCGGCGGTTTTGTTTACCAGAGCGGAGCAAAGCGGGTTTAGCGGCTGATATAAGATGGGATGACACAAAGGCGGTCTTTGCCTTGGTGGCGTCACAGCTTATATCACTGCCGCGTTGCTTTACGCAGCTCGACGAAGACCAGAGCGCAGTGGCGCGCACTTAGCGGTGGAGATAAGGCGGGATGACGTTTGGGCGTTCTTTGCCCAAGCGGCGTCACGACTTATATCACGCCGCGTTGCGCCATGGAGCTCGACGAAGACCACAGCCGTATCCGGGGACTTGCTCAAGCCCGGCCAGGTGCCGCTTCGGCGCGCGGGGCAAGCGACGGCGCAGGCGGTGCGGCCGTCTTCAATCGCGCAAAGTACGCGCGCTTTACGACTAAGTTTCAAGCCCCGCATCGCTTTGCTCAGCGCGGGTCTTGAAACTTGCCGCGAGCAGTATCGCAAGCTAAGCACAACCCGCTTGTCTTACGATGCTGCTCGTTTCACGGCCTGACCGTCGCTTGCCCCGCGCGCCTATGCGACACCTGACCTACTGTATTTGAATCAGGATACGAGACCCTAGCGCAGTGATACTCAGCCAAGGAATTCACGATCTTATTGAGGTCCACATGGCTATTGGTAAATTTATGATCCGCATCACCACGGGGCTGGATGTTTTTGGCTTATCTGCCTTGGCGTAATCGGTTGCGGCACTGCCAACGGTGATCGCGGTGGTGATTCAAGTCGCTGCCGGCATCCTCCACAAGCACACATGCAATTTTGGCATCCAGAAAACAAGAATGGAGCATGACCTGCATCGGGCTGCAGCGCTCAACGAAGAAACCAGGAACGGAGCAGCCCGCACTTGGCAGTGGCTATGAGATGGGATGACACCAAGGCATGCTTTGCCTTGATGGCGTCACAGCGTCGATCACGATGCTAAAATGTTCAGGCCATTTCTGGTACAATGGGGACAGAAGAATTCAGGAGGCCGATATGACAAAATTACTGCTGATCGATGGCAATTCCATGGCTTTTCGGGCGTTTTATGCCATGTACAATCAACTCGATCGTTTCACCAACGCACAAGGCGTCCACACCAATGCGGTGTTTACGTTTAACAACATGCTGGACTCGCTGGTGGATCAGTTTCATCCAGACAACATCCTGGTGGCGTTTGACCGCTCTGGCGGCACGTTCCGTACCAAGAAGTTCGATGATTACAAAGGCAATCGTGACCGCGCACCAGAAGAATTGCTGGAGCAATTGCCGTTGATCAAGCGGCTGTTAGACGGCCATGGTATGACGCATTATTCTTTGCAGGATTGGGAAGCCGATGACATCATCGGCACCTTAGCCAAACAAGCGGATGCGGCTGGCTGGACAACGACAGTGGTTACCGGCGATCGCGACTTGACGCAGCTGGCGACTGACACCACCACCGTGCAAGTCACCAAGAAAGGTGTGGCAGACTTAGAAGCCTTCACGCCGGCGCATATCAAAGAGAAGTTTGATTTGACGCCTAAGCAGATCATCGATATGAAAGGCTTGATGGGCGATACTTCCGATAATTATCCAGGCGTCACCAAAGTCGGTGAGAAGACGGCGTTGAAATTGCTGGGCGAATGGGGTTCGATCGAGAATCTTTACGATCACGTTGACGAATTGAAGCAGTCCAAGATGAAAGAAAACCTCATCAACGACCGCGACAACGCCTTCTTAAGCAAAGATTTGGCAACGATCCGCCAAGATGCGCCGATCACCGTCGGCCTTGATGATACAGCATACGCTGGGCCTGATTACGACGCGCTGCGCGATTTGTATACTGAGTTGGACATGCGCCAAGCGCTGAACAAGCTCAACAAGCAAGCACCGGCCGTGGCGGGTCCAGCGGCACATTATGTGGTGTTAGACGACACCAATTTGGATCAGGTCACGAATTTGGATGAACCGATCGCGTTTGAATTGGAATTGCTGCACCCTAATTATCATGTTGCAGAGCCGGTGGCCTTCTTCATTGCCACGGCCCAAGAAACTTACGTGAGCTCAGATGTGACCTTGTTGACGATCCCGCAATTGGCCAAGTGGCTGCAAGCACAAGAACACGTGGTGGTGTTTGATGTGAAGCAAAACCTCGTGGCGGCGTATAAATTAGGCTTGAGTCTGCACACGGCGACTTTTGATGTGTTGTTAGCCAGCTATTTGTTAAACCCGGATCAGAATTCCAACGACTTAGGCCAAATTGCCCAAGATCATGATTACCAGCTTGAATTTGACGAAGATGTTTATGGCAAAGGGGCCAAGCTGGCCCAACCAGATGATGATAAATTGTTTGCGCATTTGGCCAATAAGGCGCAGGCTTTGTTGCAACTCGAGCCCAAGTTGAAAGAAGAACTCAAGGCTCAAGACCAATGGGACTTGTTCACCAACATGGAATTGCCGCTGGCGCGGGTGCTTTCGATCATGGAAAGTACCGGCATCACCTTGAAGCAAGATACCTTGCAGCAAATGGGCGAAGAATACGCCCAAACCATGGCTGTGTTGGAAGAGAAGATCTATGCGCAAGCGGGCTTGAAGTTCAACTTGAATTCCCCTAAGCAATTAGGCGAAGTCTTGTTTGAGAAACTGCAATTGCCAGTGATCAAGAAAACCAAGACCGGCTACTCGACCAGTGTCGACGTGTTGGAACAATTGCGCTCAGCCAGTCCTGTGGTGCAAGAGATCTTGGACTACCGCGCGGTAGCCAAGTTGTATTCAACGTATGTCAAAGGCTTGCTCAAAGCCGTCTTACCAGACAACAAGATCCACACGCGCTATTTGCAGACGCTGACGCAAACCGGCCGCTTGTCTTCAGTGGACCCGAACATGCAGAATATCCCGGCGCGTGGCGATGGCAAACTGATCCGCAAGGCGTTTGTGCCGTCGCATGAAGGCTGGCAGATTTTCAGTTCGGATTATTCACAAATCGAACTGCGGGTGTTGGCGCATATTTCCGGTGACACGAATATGCAAGAAGCCTTCAAGGAAGACCGCGACATTCACGCCAACACGGCCATGAAGATCTTCAACTTGGATTCACCGGATGAAGTGACGCCAGACATGCGCCGCCAAGCCAAGGCGACGAACTTCGGGATCGTGTATGGGATCTCTGATTTTGGCTTGGCCAAAAACATCGGCATCACCCGCCGGCAGGCCAAGGCGTTCATCGATGGGTACTTCGAACAATATCCCAAGGTACACGAATACATGGACAAGATGGTTGCCCTTGCGCGCGAACAAGGCTATGTGGAGACGCTTTTTCATCGTCGGCGCTACTTGGATCAGATCCATTCGCGCAACTTCAACTTGCGCCAGTTTGCCGAACGCACCGCGATGAACACCCCGATCCAAGGCTCTGCTGCCGACATCATCAAAGTGGCGATGATCCGCATGCAAAAGATGCTAGAAGACCAGCACTTGCAATCGCGCATGCTGTTGCAGGTGCATGATGAACTGATCTTTGAAGGCCCAGAAGCCGAAATGGCGACTTTGGCGCAATTGGTGCCGAAGGTGATGGATTCAGCTGTTGATTTGGCAGTGCCGTTGAAAGTCGAAAGCTCATACGGCCCGACTTGGTATGATGCAAAATAAGGAGTCACAATGCCCGAGTTACCAGAAGTAGAAAACGTCCGCCAAAGCCTCGCCGTGCTGGTGGTGGGCAAAACCGTTGCCGGCGTCAATTGCAATTGGGAGAAGATCTTGATCGGCGGCCGCGATTATTTTGAACAAACCTTAGCTGATCGCACCGTGATCGGCGTTGATCGACGCGGCAAATACTTGCTTTTGCGCTTTGATCAAGGGGTGACTATGGTGTCGCATTTGCGCATGGAAGGCAAATACCAACTGGCGCCCACGGCAGACACAGCCAAGCCGCGCTTCTTGCATGTGTGGTTTGATTTCACCGACGGCAGTCAGTTGCGTTATTTGGATATGCGCAAGTTCGGCCGCATGCAGCTGTGTCAAACCGGCAGTGAAACCACCGCGGTGCCAGGCTTGGCCAAGATGGGGCCGGAGCCTGTGCCGGCAGACTTTACGGTGGCCGATTTCTATGAGAAATTGCAGCACCGGCGCTTAGCAATCAAATCCGTGATCTTGGATCAAAGCGTGGTGGCTGGCGTTGGCAACATTTACGCCGATGAGACTTTGTGGCGGGCCAAGATCAACCCCGAGCAGCCGGCTTGCACCTTGACGCGCGCCGAAGCAGCGCGCTTGCATGATCAAATCATCAAGGTGTTGGCGGCGTCGATTGAACTAGGCGGCACCACAGTGCACACTTTTGTCAATGCCAATGGTGCCACCGGCGGCTTTCAAGACCACTTGCGCGTGTATGGCCAACAAGGGACGCCTTGTCCGGTATGCGGCACCACGATCGTGAAGATCAAAGTTGGCCAACGCGGCACGCATTATTGCCCGCATTGTCAGCCATTAAGAAAGCGGGTGGTGAAATGACTTACTTATTAGGCTTAACCGGCGGCATCGCCACAGGCAAAAGTACTGTGGCGGCGTTGTTTAAACAAGCCGGCTATCCGGTGGTAGACGCTGATGTGATCGCGCGGCAAATCGTTGAACCAGGCCAGCCGGCACTGCAACAAATCGCGGATCATTTTGGCCAACGCATGTTGAACGCTGATGGCAGCTTGAACCGGCACGCGTTAGGCCAGCTGGTGTTTGGCGATGCTAAGGCACTGGCTGAGCTCAATGATATCGATCGGCCGTATTTGCATGACGCCATTGCCCAAGCGTTAGTCGACGCGAAAGCAAGCAAGGCGCCAATCGTGGTAGGCGACATTCCGTTGTTGTATGAAACCCACTGGGATGAAGCTTTTGACGGCGTGGCGGTGGTGACCTTGCCCAAGGCTGTGCAAGTGGCGCGCTTAATGGCGCGCGACTCGCTGGATGAAGCCAGTGCCCAGCAGCGCATCGCCGCGCAAATGCCTTTAGCCGATAAAATGGCCAAAGCCGATTTCTTGATCGACAATTCGCTAGGCGAACCTGCCCGCATCGCCCAAGTGCAGCAGCTGATCAACCACTTGTTGAGTGTGTCCTCGAATTGATTTTCTGGTATACTAGTGAAAACGGATAAGAAGGTGTAAGTTTGCAGTGTCCACATTGTCATCACAATTCCAGCCGCGTTGTTGATTCGCGGCCCACTGACGGCGGCAAGGCGATTCGCAGACGTCGCGAGTGTGAAAACTGCGGCTTTCGCTTCACGACTTTTGAACGGATCGAACAAACGCCGCTGCTGGTGATCAAGAAAAACGGCACCCGCGAAGAGTTCAATCGCGAGAAGATCTTGCGCGGTTTGATCCGCGCGGCCGAGAAGCGGCCGGTGACGATGGAGCAAATGACCAAGATCGTCGAGCAAGTTGAAAATCGCCTGCGCGCCATTGGCGAGAATGAAGTCTCCAGCCAGGCCATCGGCGAATATGTCATGTCGTTGTTGGCCGATGTTGACGACGTCGCCTACATTCGCTTTGCCAGCGTGTATCGCCAGTTCAAAGATATGTCGGTGTTCATGCAGGAATTGCAAGGCATGATGAAGAAAGAAAAGCAGTCTGAAGACGACTGATTTGATGGAGGCGAAGTTCGCCTCCATTTTTGTGAGCGCCAGGCGATAATCCGGCGCAAATAGGTTAGAATAAAGGCAAAGCCAAAAAGGAGGTCCAGCCGATGCAGCGGCCACAAAGTTTCATGGCACAAGATGATTACATTGTCGCGCAAGCCAATTATTTCAGCGATTTCGACCAGCAAGTCGCCATCGCGTTATATCAGCCGCTGGTGGGGCCGGTGGCCTTGGCCATGTATTTAAGTTTGTGGCAAGAGGCCAAGCCTCAGCCGGTGTTGACCGACCGCCAGCCGCAAACGCGCTTGTTGGATTTGTTGAACATCAGCCTTGATCAGTTATTTGACGCGCGGGTGCGGCTGGAAGCGGTGGGGCTGTTGAAGTCCTACACTGCCGTTGACACCATGAGCCGCTATTATGCGTATGAGTTATATGCGCCGGTTAGTCCGCAGCAATTCTTCGCCGATGATTTGTTGGGGATGTTGTTGTATGACCGCGTCGGCCAAGCGCGCTATCAGGAATTAGCTGGACAATTTACCTTAAAGCCGGTACGGCGCAGTGATTGGCAAGACGTCACCCATGATTTCTTGCAGGTGTTTGATTTGACCAATGTGTTAGATACGCCTCCAGCGACTGCACAAGCCCAACAAGCTTTGCAGCTTAAACCCGCGCCGCAAGTGACGCTAGGCGACAACAATGCTTATGATTGGGTGTTGTTGGCACAACTGTTGGCCCGCACCAACCTTAAAGCTGGCCAGTTGGATCAATACCGCAACGCCATTTATCAACTGGCCAAGTTCTACGGGCTGGAGCCGACGCGCCTGGCGCCATTGATCATGCGTGCCACTGATCCCATGAGCGGCGAGTTGCATTTGCGCCAGCTGCAAGATTACGCTGAGCAAACTTACAGCAAAGCCGGCCAGCCGCATTACGGCACCAAACATGAGCAGCCAGCAGCAGCGCCGGCGCCAACGAAGACCAACTGGACTCCAGCGGAAGCCAGAATGCTTCAAGCGGCCACCACCATGGCGCCGCGCGAGTTTCTGGAAGCCACCAAGAAGGCCAAGAACGACCGCGCTTTTGCTGCGCCAAATGAGGTTTACGCCGTGCGGCAGTTGGTGGCGCGCAACGTTTTTCCAGAAGCCACGGTGAACTTGTTGATCCAAAGCGTCTTGAGTCAATACGACAGTGTCAGCCAAGCGTTATTAGACAGCTTCGCCAACAAATGGATCAACGCCAATGTCACCACCCCAGAGTCCGCCTTGTTGCAAATGCGCCAAACCGCCGCGGACAAGGCCAAACCCAAAACCCGCTACGCCAATCGGCCAACGCGCCAAGAAGAAACGCCTGATTGGATGAAAGCCGACTACAAAGCCGCCGCTAAGCCGGTGACCGCCAATGAGCAAGAAGACATTCAAGCCGGCTTAGACGCGTTGCGCAAGCTGCGGCAGAAAGGAACTTCTGAGCAATGAAAGACATGCAAGAACAGCTGCGGCAGTTGATGGATAGCCGCAAAGTCACCAGCCGCTACCACCAAATGATCAACCAAGCCGTCTCCGATCCGCAAGTGCAAGCCTTCTTAAAGGCCAATCAAGAGGCCTTGGCTGACGATGCGATCGTCAAAGGCGCCGCCAAGATCTATGAATTTGTCAACGAACGCACCAAATACGAGAAGGGCATCCAAAGCTTTGCCCCTGGCTATCAGCCGCAATTGACGGTGACCAATGGGCAATTGGATATTGCCTATGAGCCCACCAAGCAAAAGCTCGCCCAAGAAAAAGCCGTGGCCCAGCGCCGCTTGGTCAATGCCATCAACATGCCTAAAGCCATTGCCACGGCAACGTTGGACCAATATGATCCCACCAGCCGCAGCGAAGCGCTGCAAGCGGCAGTCACCTTTACCGTCGGTGTGGCGCAAGCACCGCATGCCTTTCATAAAGGCTTATACCTCACCGGCCCGTTTGGGGTAGGCAAAACGTATTTGATCGGCGCCATTGCCAATGAGTTAGCTGAACAAGGCGTTGCCTCGACGTTGTTGCATGTACCCACTTATGCGGTGGAAATGAAAGATGCGATCAAGTCCAATTCAGTGCTGACCAAGATCAACGCGATTAAAGCTGCCCCAGTGTTAATGTTAGATGATATCGGCGCTGAAGCTTTGTCGCCGTGGTTTCGTGACGAGGTGTTAGGCATCATCTTGCAGTATCGCATGCAAGAAGAACTGCCGACGCTGTTTACCAGCAACAAAACCATGGCCGAGTTGAATCACTTCTTGGCTGGGGTGGAGCGCGGCGATAACGAGCAGCTCAAAGCCAGCCGGCTCATGGAGCGGGTGCGCTTTTTAAGCACCGAAATTGCCGTGGGCGGCGTGGACCGACGCAACGGTTAAGGGTTCAGGTTGGACAGGGGTTGCCATGATTGTCTGACTTACCGTTTGATTGCTCAAGCGTATATTCTGAAACGTACTCAAGAGGCAATGGCTCCCAGGTCGCCTGGTCGCTATTGCCGGCACAATGAATTTTCAAGCTAGTTGTTACCGGTTAGGCGTTGAACTGTGTGTTGTTAGTTAGTTCAGCACAGGCAACTTTGAGATAGTGAAGAATTGCTTGTCTCAGCCGAATACAACCTGCCAGTCGTCTAATGGATCACGATTACCAAAGGACAGGGGTTGCGAAGTACCGTGGGGAAAGCGGTGGTCGGGCCGTGAAACGAGCAGCATAGCAAGCCAAGCGGGCTGTGCTTGGCTTGCTATGCTGCTCGCGGCAAGTTCGAAGACAAGCAGGTGAGCGCAGCGAGCGCTTGGCTTTGAACTTAGGCGGAAAACACGCGTACTTTGCGTGGTTGCAGCCGGCCGCACTGCCTGCGCCGCCGCTTTCCCCGCGGTACGCAGCAACCCCTGTCCGGCCGCGCAGACCAACACCCAGAATCAATAAGCGATGACGCAATTGCAGATTTTCTTGCAGTTTAGGCTTGCCAAGTGGGGCTGGCTGTGTTTTAATCTAAGTATCGAAGACAGGAGTTACAAGGACCATGAACAGAGAGCGTACGCCTTGGCTGCAAGCGACGCAAGACCTGGTCCGCACCGCTTCTCGCAAATGCTTCGCCCGTGTTGGGTTATCACACAGAGTGGAAGGCTTTTTTGCCTTCAAACCGGGTGGAACCGCGAGTTGCCTCGTCCCGGGTGCCAGTGATGGCGCCCGGGACTTTTTTGTACTCCTGAATAATTCATAAGGGGATCACACTATGTCAATCAGTATTACTTTACCAGACAACTCCAAGCGTGAAGTTGAAGCTGGCGCGTCTGTTTTAGACTTTGCCAAGTCCATCGCCATCAGCTTGGCTAAGAAGGCCGTTGCCGGCAAGCTTAACGGCCAATTGGTCAGCCTCGACACCAAGCTTGAAGAAGACGCTGCTTTAGAAATCGTCACCAAAGATTCTGACGACGGTTTAACTGTGCTGCGCCAAACCGCTACTTTTGTCTTGGCAGCTGCCATCAAAGACTTGTTCCCAGAAGTGCGTTTGGGCCAAGGTGAAGCGCAAGATGATGGCTTCTTCTACGATACTGACAAAGACAACGGCCAATTGACAGTTGACCAATTGCCGCAAATCAAAGCCAAGATGCAAGACTTGATCAAAGCCGATGCCAAGATTGAATCCAAGACCTTGAGCCAAGAAGAAGCACTGGCATATTTTGCCAATGAACCATTCAAGAAGCAATTGGTCCAAGCCCAAGATGGTGCGATCAAAGGCTTCCAGCTCGGCGACTTCTTCGATTTTGAAGAATCTGCATTGCTGCCAAGTCTCAAAGACCTCAAGCACTTCGAATTGCTGTCTGTGGCTGGCGCATATTGGGAAGGCAAGTCTTCCAACCCAATGCTGCAACGCATCTATGGCACGGCTTACTACAAGCAACAAGACCTCGAAGATGACGCTAAGCACCGTCAAGAAGCCAAAGAACGCGACCATCGTACGATCGGGCGCGACTTGGATCTGTTCTTCGTTGATCCTAAAGCCGGTGCCGGCTTGCCTTACTGGATGCCAAATGGCGCGACGATCCGCCGCGTGATCGAACGCTACATCATTGACAAGGAATTGGCTGACGGTTACGAACATGTTTACACCCCAATCTTGGCTAACTTGGATCTGTACAAGACTTCCGGCCACTGGGATCACTATCGCGAAGACATGTTCCCGCCAATGGACATGGGCGATGGCGAAATGTTGGAATTGCGCCCAATGAACTGCCCATCCCATATCCAAATCTACAAGCATCACATCCGTTCATATCGCGAATTGCCGCTGCGCATCGCCGAATTGGGCATGATGCACCGTTATGAAAAGTCTGGTGCCTTATCTGGTTTGCAGCGGGTGCGGGAAATGACCTTAAACGACGGTCACACTTTTGTCGCTTTGGATCAGATCCAAGAAGAATTCAAGAAGATCCTGCGCTTGATCATGGATGTTTATGAAGACTTCAACATCAACGACTACACCTTCCGTTTGAGCTACCGCGATCCTAAGAACACCCAGAAGTACTTTGATGACGAAGAAATGTGGACGCGCAGCCAAGCGATGCTTAAAGGCGCCATGGACGATTTGGGCTTGGATTACTATGAAGCTGAAGGCGAAGCCGCATTCTACGGGCCAAAGCTGGATATCCAAACTAAGACCGCTTTAGGCAACGACGAAACCATGTCTACGATCCAATTGGACTTCATGCTGCCTGAACGCTTTGGCTTGACTTATGTCGGCAAAGACGGCCAAGACCATCGTCCAGTCATGATCCACCGTGGGGTCGTTGGCACCATGGAACGCTTCATCGCTTATCTGACTGAAATCTACAAAGGTGCTTTCCCAACTTGGTTGGCGCCAACGCAAGCCATTCTGATCCCTGTGGCTGACGTGCATGAAGATTACGTTGAAGACTTGAAGCATAAGATGCTGCAAGCCGGCTTGCGTGTTGAAATCGACAACCGCAACGAGAAGATGGGCTACAAGATCCGCGAAGCCCAAACCCGCAAGGTGCCATACACTGTGGTGGTTGGTGACAAAGAAGTGGCCAATGCTTCTGTATCCGTTCGCCGCTATGGTGAAGAACACACCGAAGAAGAAGCTTCCAACATGTTTGTTGAAGCTATGGAAGCCGAAGTCAAGAACTACTCTCGCGATGGCGCCCGCAAGCCAAGCGAAATCAACAAGGTCTTAGGCGACTAGTCGTTTAATGCCCATGAAGGGACCCCAGCCTGATTCAGGCCGGGGTCCCTTTTGGTAAAAGAGGCGCAGGTGTGTTAATCTACTTAATAACGTAAACGAGCGGAGGATAACACAAACATGATCTGGCAACTTTGGGGTTCTTGGTTACTACTATTCATTATTGCCCGCGTGATCGCAGTGGTGGCGATGCTGGCGGTGGTGTTTGGCATGGCGTGGCTGCCTGGCAATAAAGCCAAGCGCTTTGCGGCCTTGATGGCCCATGATGGTCGCAACTTGTTCTTATTGGTCCTGGTGGCGATCGTCATCGCTTTGATCGGTGTGTATTTCGTGGCGCAATGGTGGTTTACCAGCATCGACTTTGCCCCAGTGGGGGTGGCGGTGTTTGGCAGTGTCGGCATCGCCGCGATCGCTTGGATCAGCAAGTTCATCAAGAATCGCAAGCAATTCACCGCACAGCTCAAAGCCGCCGCTAATGGGTCCAACCACGATGATCAGGCATAATTTGCCAGGCTGAGCCATGTGCGGCTGCACTAATAACGCCAGCTGCTTTGCACCACGATTTGTACTTTAAATCGCGGTGCAGAGCAGTTTTTTTGTGACTTGGTGTTGCCAATTTTCTCAAGACGATATGATTGGTGGCCTGGTCATTTTTTTTTCGCAAGTGACAAAAGTGTTCGTTGCCAACCCGCGCTTGACAGCGCATACTGTGGGCACAAGTTGCCAATTGGCCGAGCAGCAACTTCAGGGGGTGACAATATGCTGGAATGGTACAGTCAACTGCAATGGCCGCTGCAAGTGGCAGTAGGCGGGTTGATTGTCGTGATCGCCGCCATTGCGTTGTGGCTGGTGCTAACGGCGGTGTTGTTGCCGGTGTTGGCAATGCTTAACAAATTGCTCACGCCGGTGGAGAATTCCACCTCGATGTCAGATCATGACTATCTGTTGGGCACCTTGACGCTTGGGGTTGCCCCAGGCCACACCGGTGAAGTGATGGTCCAAGGCGGCGGGCGGGCGCGGCAGACTTATCCGGCCAAGTTGTGGCAGCAAGATGCCAAAGCTTTGCCTCAAGGTACGCAGGTGGTGGTGGTTGCCGTGCGCGGCGGCATTGCTTATGTTGAACGTTTGCACGAAGCGGCAAACAAAGAAAGTGGAGGAGACAAGTGATGGATATGGATATGGTTGCCCCTTATATTCCCTGGCTCATTGCTATTGTTGTGATCATCTTGATTCTGATCTTCTTGGCGACGCACCGTAAAACGGCGCTGCCTAACGAAGTGTTGATCATTTCCGGGGCTTTGATTTCAGGCAAGCACAGTTTCAAAGACGTCAACGGCAACCGGGTGAAATTGATCACCAACGGCGGGTCGTTCATTCTGCCGATCCTGCAGCGCTGGGATGTGTTGAGCTTAAACACCCGCACCATTGAAGTGGCTACGCCGGAAGTTTACACGCAACAAGGTGTGCCGATTATCGTCAATGGTACAGTGATCTTGAAAATCGGCTCCAGCCAAGAAGAAGTCGCCACTGCCGCAGAGCAATTCTTAGGCAAGAACGACGCGCAAATCAATGCCGAAGCCACCGAGATCTTGGAAGGGCATTTGCGCGCGATCCTAGGCACCTTAACCGTTGAAGACACGTATCAAAACCGTGACGCTTTTGCCGAGAAAGTCCAAGATGTGGCCTCATCTGACTTGGCCAAAATGGGTCTGCAGATCATCAGTTTCACCATTAAAGACATTGCCGATCAAAACGGCTACCTGGATTCTTTAGGCAAGAAGCAAATCGCCGAGGTCAAAAAGAACGCGGCCATCGCCGAAGCTGCCGCCAGCCGCGATACGCGGATTCAACAAGCCCAAGCTGATCAAGAAGCCAAGCAGCAAGAAATCGAGCGCCAAACACAAGTCGCCGACGCCCAGCGCGAACAACAAGTCAAGCTTGCCGACTTCAAGAAGCAACAAGAAATCGCCCAAGCCCAAGCCGACCAAGCAGCGATCGTCGAACAAATGAAAGCCAAGCAAGTTCAGAAGGAAAAAGACATCGAACTGGCCCAAAAAGACGCCGAATTGCAAGAACAGCAATTAAACGCCTCAGTGCGCAAGCAAGCCGATGCCGATTTGTATAAGGCCCAACGTGCTGCCGAAGCGCAAAAAGCTGCGCAAATCGCCGCTGCCGAAGCCAATGCCAAGCAAGTGGAATTAGCCGCTGAAGCCAACGCCAACCAAGTCAAGCTGCAAGCCGACGCCGATGCGCAACGCACTGAACGCATTGGCCAAGCCGAAGCTTCAGCCACTGCTGCTACCGGTCGGGCCGAAGCCGAGAAAACCAAAGCAGTGGGCTTGGCGCAAGCCGAAGCCATTGCCAAACAAGCCGAAGCCGCTAAGCAATTGGATGAATCCGGCCGCTTTAAGATGGTGATCGAAGCGATGCCAAAGATCATCGAAGCCGCCATGAGCCCTTATGCGAATGTGGATTCGATCAAGCTGTATGGCAACGGGGACTTAACCAGCCAAACCAATGATTCCCTGGTTAAGCAGTTGGACATGTTGGATGAAGTTGCCGGCATCAATATTCGTGGCATGCTCAACAGTGCCTTGGCCCAACAAGCGGGCAACGCCAAGGTCGTTGATGCCATCAAAGATGTCGACAATAGCGACAAGCAGGCCTGATCATGGGCGCGCTAATTGTCATCATTGTGGTGGTGATGATCGTCGCCACCAAGCTGACCCGCGTCAACGCCGACAACGCCCCTAAGAAGCGCTACCAGCAGTGGCAAGCGCAGCTCAAAGCCGGCCAAATGCCCACGGCAACCGCCCAGCCAAAAGCTGCAGCCCCTAAGCCTGCCGCGGCACGCAACAAGCGTCAACAAAGCGTTTCACAAAAACATCACCCGCAACAAGCACCCAGTTCAGCCAAGCCTGTTGCAGCACCAGCAGCTGCGGTGGTGCACCACAACCGTACCTTGGCCCAAGGGCGCCATGTTGCGGGACACGAATCAAAGCTCCAGCGTGATGCACGCTTGCATCGCAAGCCGCTGGTGCCGCCGAAGAATCAACTCAAGCCGCCGCACAAGCCGCTGCGCAAGCCATAGCCGGCTTTTTCAGAAAAAGAATAGTTGACGCGTCGGCCATAGTCTGGTAGAGTATTAAACGTTGAGAAAACAAGCAGAAGCGCCCGCTTCTCGCCCACGTCATTGCGACCGCTAGGCAAATGTACGGTAACCATGACGGCGGGAGTTTCTATGCGAAGAAGCTCGTGTCGTCTTTTTGCTTGGTTTTTTTGCGAATAATCTTGGAGGTGAATTGCCATAGCACGAGATATGATGGTCAACAATGGGATTCGTTCACGTGAAGTTCGTTTGATCGATCAAAACGGCGAACAACTTGGCGTGAAGGCGACCCGTGATGCCCTTGCGTTAGCAGAAGCTGCTAACTTGGATCTGGTCCTTGTGTCGCCGAATGCCAAGCCGCCTGTTGCGCGGATCATGGATTTCGGTAAATATCGTTTCGAGTTGCAAAAGAAACAACGCGAAGCGCGCAAGAAACAAAAAACCATCAGCATCAAAGAAATCCGCCTGAGCCCAACCATTGGCGAAGCGGACTTCAACACCCGTTTGAAGAATGCGACTAAGTTCCTTGAAAAAGGCGACAAAGTCAAGGTCTCCGTTCGTTTCCGCGGACGGGCGATCACCCATAAGGACTTGGGGCAAAAGGTCCTTGAACAAATGGCGGAGGCCACTAAGGAACTCGCTGTTGTTGAATCTCGTCCGAAGATGGACGGGCGGAGCATGTTCTTAATGCTTTCGCCAAAACCTGACAACAAAAAGTAGTCAGAAGTTATTTAGGAGGAAATCGTCATGCCAAAATTCAAGACTCACCGCGCTTCTGCCAAGCGTTTCAAGCGCACTGCTAGCGGCGCTTTAAAGCGCGGCCACGCTTATACTTCTCACCGTTTCCACGGTAAGACTAAGAAGCAACGTCGTCAACTGCGCAAGTCCGGTGTGGTATCCCACTCAGATATGAAGCGGATCCGCCAGATGCTCAGCCAAATGAAGTAATCCTAGGCCTCGCCTAGATTGGATAGAGCACGGTGTCGCGCTCAATGTTTTTCGTGAAATTTGAGGAGGAATTCTAATGCCACGTGTTAAAGGTGGAACTGTTACTCGTAAGCGTCGTAAGAAGGTACTGAAGCTCGCTAAGGGCTATCGTGGTGCCAAGCACTTACTGTTCAAGTCAGCAAACTCTCAAGTGATGGTTTCCTATCGCTATGCTTTCCGCGATCGTCGCGCTAAGAAGCGTAACTTCCGTCGCCTTTGGATCGCCCGCATCAACGCCGCTGCGCGTTTGAACGGTCTTTCCTACAGCAAGCTGATGCACGGTTTGAAGTTGGCTAACGTCGACATGAACCGTAAGATGCTGGCTGACATCGCCATTGCAGATCCTGCCGGCTTCACTGCCTTGGCAGATACTGCTAAGAAGGCTTTGGCCTAAATCATTGAAAAGCCGCCTCGTTGAGGGGCTTTTTTTGTACCCAGAGCGCAGTGGCGCGCTTGAGCGGGTCGGGTAGCCTAGCAATTGCGCTTGGGACCGCACTTTGTCCCGAGTGCAATTGCGTAGCTAGCCGCACCCGCGATGCGCCACGGAGCTCGACGAAGTACCCAGAGCGCAGTGGCGCGCACTTAGCGGTGGATATAAGGCGGGATGGCAGTTGGGCGTTCTTTGCCCAATTGACGTCACGACTTATATCACGCCGCGTTGCGCCACGGAGCTCGACGAAGACCACAGTCGTATCCCGCGGGGACATGGGTCTAGCCCGGACAGGTGCTGCTTCGGTGCGTGGGGGCCGCGAGACGGCGCAGGCGGTGCGGCCGGCTGCAACCGCGCTGAGGGGCGCGCGTTTTCCGCCTAAGAATTGAACCAGGCGCTCGCTGCGCTCACCTGCCTGTTTCAATTCTTGCCGCGATCAGCAACGCAAGCCAAGCAGAGAACGCTTGTCTTGCGCTGCTGATCGTTTCACGGCCTGACCGTCTCGCGGCCCCCACGCACCTGCGCAACACCTGTCCTACAATGTGTGAATCAGCATCATCTTTTGTCTGGCACATGAAATTGTAAGTTGGTGATATCGGTTTGATTGGAAGCAAATTAAGGTGAGTTGTGACCGGTGAATGCTTGAGTTAAAGCAATCGTATGCAGTAATCATACTGAAGCAGAGAAAGTGTATCGGCAGCATTAAGATGTGGATGAGTTGGTCAGCCTCAAGGGCGATCGTGGTTAACGTGAAAGACCGCGTATCTGCCGCTGCAATGTTTTGTCCGCCTCGCCGAAACAAGCGCAATGTGGGATAATGCTTGCAAGAGGTGGTTAATCATGGATTTTACCAAAGTTCCTTACCAGCGGCCTGAATTAGTTGCTTATCAAGCGCAGATGAAACGCGCCACTGAGGCGATCAATAGTGCGCCGAGTGCGCAAGCCGCGGTGGCGGTTGCCAAACAAACGGTGCAACAAGTTAATACCGTCATGACTGCGGCGATGTTGGCGACGATCCGCCACAGCATTGATACCAAAGATACCTTCTATGCCCAAGAAGACGATTTCTGGAATGAATACGGCCCGCAATTTGATAACGCCGAGGTGCCGTACCTCAAAGCGTTGACTGCCAGTCCTTATCAAGCGGCGCTGACTGAAGTGTATCCGCACACTTTCATGTTGAAAGCTAGGAATCAATTGCGCGTGCAAACGCCGGCGGTATTGGCGTTGCAGCAACAAGACAATCAGTTGATCAGCGAATATGACAACTTGATTGCCCAAGCGCAGATTCCATATGCTGGCGGCACCTACACCTTGGCCCAGCTTGGCGCACCGATGGCCGATAAGGATCGCGCAGTACGCAAAGCAGCCAGCGAAGCATATTGGGGCTTTTTTGCCCAACACAGTGACCAAATCGATGCGATTTACGACAAGATGGTGGCGGTGCGCACTGAAATGGCGCATGTGTTAGGCTTCAAAGACTATGCTGAAATGAGTTATGTGTTCATGGACCGCTTCGATTATGACGAGGCCATGGTGGCCGATTATCGCCAAGCGGTGTTGACGCATGTGGTGCCGCGGGTGCTGACGCAACGACGCAAGCAGGCCAAGCGGTTGGGCTTGGATCATTTGGCGTATTATGACTTGGCGGTGCAGTTTAAATCTGGCAATGCGCAGCCGATCGGCACGCCTGATGAATTAGTGGCCAAAGCCAATCAGATGTATCATGAAATGTCGGCTGAATCCGGCGAGTTCTTTCAACATATGATCTCGGATAAATTGTTGGATCTGGTGGCCAAGCCAGGTAAAGAAGGCGGCGGGTATGCTGAATATCTGCCAGGGATCCAGCGGCCGTTTATTTTTGCCAACTTTAATGGGACAGCAGGGGATGTGGATGTGTTGACTCATGAAGCCGGCCACGCATTCCAAACCTATTTGGCGCGGTGGATCCAGCCAGGCGATACGGTATTTCCTACCAATGAAGCAGCGGAAATTTTCTCCATGAGCATGGAATTTATCGCTTATCCTTGGATGCAGGCGTTCTTTGGCGAGGCAACAGATAAATATCGCTATGCGCATTTGCAATCCGCGTTGATCTTCTTACCTTATGGGATCTTGGTCGATCACTTCCAACACGATGTTTATACCCATCCTGACTGGACGCCGCAACAGCGCAAGGCGCACTGGCGCTTGTTGGAACAGCGTTATTGTCCAGATCGCGATTACAGCGACAATGATGCGCTTAACAGCGGCATTTATTGGTATCGCCAAGCGCATTTGTTTGATGTGCCATTCTATTATCTGGATTACACAATTGCGCAAGTTGTTGCCTTTGAGTTCTGGCAGCGGACAGCCGTGGCGCATGATGACAACGCCTGGGCAGATTATGTGGCCATGGCCAAAGCCGGCGGCAGCCAAACGCTGCTGGAATTATTGAAAACCGGCCACTTGCGTTCACCGTTTGATGAAGGGGTGTTGGCTGACACGATTTCGGCAGTGGCTGACGCATTGAACGCTGTTGATGATTCGGCATTAGATCACAATTAACCTTGGTTGGGTTAAGCAATTGTTCGCCCAATCACGCCAAAACGGCTCTCTGCCATGCTTAAGTATGGCAGAGAGCTGTTTGTTGTGTCGTTATAACTGATCGAAATTTGCGCGGGCAGCGTCTTGCACCGCTTGGGCTTGCATGACCACCAGTTTGCCGGCAACGTGCCCGGCATCGAGCAGCTGATGGCCTTGTTGGACGCCAGCAGCCGACCAAGGCAGCGTTGAGGCAATGCGCACCGTCAACCCGCAGGTACGCGCCACGGTGGCTAAGGTATTAAACGCTGCTTGCACCGGCGCGAATTGGCCCAGCGTTTGGGTGGTGTAAGTTCCAGTGGCTGCCGGCAAGGGATTCAAGCTTAACACCAAGCCG
Source organism: Lacticaseibacillus jixiensis (assembly GCF_042847315.1). NCBI lineage: Bacteria > Bacillati > Bacillota > Bacilli > Lactobacillales > Lactobacillaceae > Lacticaseibacillus > Lacticaseibacillus jixiensis. Next base: position 94,271 of record NZ_BAAFPR010000006.1, on the reverse strand, counting down.
CCGTTTGCAACCAAGTTCATCGCTACATCACTTAACGCGCCGCCGGTAGTGCAATCGACCACTAATGCGGTTTTCGGCAATAAGGTGGGATCAAAGGCAATTTGCGGTACGGCCAAGCTTTCTAAGAAGGTGCGATGCTGCGGCCGCGCCACGGCGCACACCCGATAGCCGCGCGCCATGGCCAGTTGAGTCAAGATGCTGCCGACGCCGCCAGCTGCGCCTAAGATCGTGAGGTCGCGCTTGTCTTGCTGGGCAAGCATGGTCATCAGCGTATACGCGGCGATGCCGATTTGAGGGATTGCGGTGGCATCCAACATGCTTAAGGCGGTGGGCTTGAGCAATAGCTTGGTGGCACTGGCAGTGACATATTCGCTGTAGCCGCCTAATGGCCGATAGTTCATCACCACATCACCAATGGCAAAATCGCTGACGCCTGCACCTAGCGCCACGACTTGGCCTAAGACATCTGTGCCTGGTACTACAGGAAACTTCACCTGGCGGCTGGCGGCATAAGCACCGGCGCGCAAGCGGGCATCATACGGATTCAGCCCAAAGCCTAAGACCTTCAGCAGTACTTGGCCTGATTTGGGTTGCGGCATCGGCGCTTGGATCTCATGAAAAACGGTGGAATCGCCATAATGATCAAAACCGAATCGTTGCATATTTTCTCCTTCTATGTCAGCCACTGCGCCGCAGCTTCCAGCTCCAACGGTGTCAAGGCGTGGCCGCGTTGATGGGTGAAGACGGTGGTTGTCGCGCCTGAACCTTGAAACATCGCTACTAAGCTGTGAAAGTTGGCTTCTGACACTAATGCATCGCGGGTGCCATAAGAAAACCACCCGGCAAAATCATCCAAGCGCGCCGCCAGTTCTTCACCGCCTAGCCGCATCGCGTGCAAGAACACCCCGCGCTGCCAAGGCACTGGTCCGCTTAACGTGGCGCGCGCCGCGATGTTGGCGCCGTTTGAATAGCCGACGACGGTTAGCTGGGCGGCGTCGCGGCGGTGGCTGATCAATTCATGATCAACCGTATTTAACAGCCACGCGGTTTGTTTAGCCAAGTCATTCAGATCAAACCCGCCGTCGGCATTGTGTTTAAAATATCGCCGCTGGCCGTTTTCAATGACGCGGCCGGGGATGCTTAATAACGCGGCCTCAGGCGCCAATTTGTGCCCGATGGGGATCAGGTCTTGCGCGCTGCCGCCGCTGCCATGCAGCAGCAATAAGGTTTGGGCGTTGTGGCCGTCAATATAAATCGTCATTGTTTCACCTCCCATGCCAACTCGTATCCATTGGCGGCAGCTTGGCAACCAGTTCAGCCGATCGTTTTGCCAAAGCCGGTGGCAGCACCAGCTGTTTGCCGGCTTGTTGATAGCTTTCGTCTTTGAAGAAGCCGGGTGTACTGGTGGCAAGTTCAAACAACAATTGCGGTCCAACTTTGAAATACACCGCATGAAAATAGTAACGATCCACGATCGGCGAATGTGCCAAACGTGCTTCATCAAGGCGCGTCAGCCATGCCGCCAAGCTGGCATCATCAGGTACCGCAAAGGCCACATGATGCAGCATGCCATAGCCGCTTTCAACCAAGATCGCCGTTGGTTGTGCTTGGACGAGCAGCTGGCTGTGCGCTTGTTGAAACAAGCTGACCTGATCGTCTTGCGCAACAGCTGTCATACCCAAGTCTTGTTGCAACACATAGGCCAAACGCGGTGCATTTAAGACGTTGATTGTCACCAAGCCGATGCCGCCAATAGCATAAGCCTCAGGCACATCGCTATCCAGCCAAGACTGTCCGCGCCGCTCATGGCTGACGATAAATTGATACTGCTGGCCGTCTGGCGTGCTGGCGTCAAAAGTCGGCATGTTGAAGCGGTAATAGACTGGACTGACAGTCAATTGGAACTTTTGCAGCCGCTTTTGCCAATAATGCAAAGCCGTGAGATCGGCAACTTGAAACGCGAAATTGGCCAGCATATTGCCGCCGCGTTGGGCTTTGGCGAAGTTAGGATCAACGATGGCCGAGACTTTCGTGCCGGAAGTGCCGATGTCATCGCTGAAATACAATTGATACTGGGTGGGTTGAGCTTGATTGACTGTGGTTTTGATTAAACGCAGCCCAAAAACTTGCGTCATCAAGTCGATGATTGCTTGGGCATCTTGCGTGAGTAACGTGACATGATCAATGTGGGGTAACGGCAGGTTCATCAAACAACACCCCCTGATTGGCCCAATATTGGACGAGTGCTTGGCGCTGATCTTCAAGAAACGGCGGCAGGCCTAAGCCCACGCCAATTTGATCCACGGTGCCGTCAAGCGCAAAGCCTGGCGTGGTGGTGGCAAACTCGATGCGATTGCCGTTGGGTTCTAACACATACAGACTTTGAAACCAGCCGCGATCGGCATACTTCTCAACCGTAAACCCGGCTTGTTGGGCAAGGGTTTGCAAGCCGTTAAGCGCCGCTTGGTCTGGCACCGTTAAGGCGATATGGTCGATGCTGCCGCGACCGAAGCGGTGTTTGCCAGCAGAGGCGGCTTCAAGCGTTAAGCGCTCGCCGTGATCCAGCAGGACTTGCGGCTCATATAACGGCTGGTGCAGCATCGTCGCAAAGAAATGCAATGCAGCGGCGCGATCTGGCACACTTAAGACACTGCCTAATAAGCCTTGGATCTGCGCGGCAGCCGGCACAAGGCTGGCGACTGCTGCAGCTTTTGGCAGGGTATTGGTAGGCACCAAGGTGATGGCGACGTCATTGGGGTCTTTGACATGCAAACTGCCTAAGCGATGTTGCCAATAGTCGGCGCTGGTTTTTGGAATCGCCAGGTGCAGCTCGTGCATGAAGGCGCCGTCGTCATAACGCGGCCCAAGGTTTGACACTTCAAAGAAAGTGATCACCGTGCCGGGCGTCCCTAAATCGTCACCAAAGAAAATATGGCGCATGTGGTGGTTCTCTTGGTTGACGGTATTTTGCACTAAGCGCAAGCCCAGCTGATCGCGGTAAAACGCGATGGTGGCAGGCACGTTGCCGGTGAGTAGTGACACATGATGCATTGAATTCAAATGATCGCCTCCATCCCAGCGGCTTGTCGTTCGATACCGCTTACAATTATCCTAGCGTATCTTTGCCCAAAAGGGAAATTTATTCCTGATCAATGACTAAACCCGCGCCGGCATTCAACCAGCCAAGGAAGTTGCTGATTGTTCAGTTGGTGAAGCGCGCTTAGCTGTTCAGCGGCATGGGACTTTGTTATAATGAATTAGATATGCTTACGAAATGGAGGCCCGCAAGTGGCAATATTCAAACCGACTTGGCTGGTGAAAGCTGTATACGGCTTGACCCCTGAGCGATTGCACGAACAAGGCATTAAGGCGATCTTGACAGATCTGGATAACACCTTGATTGCCTGGAATAATCCAGACGGTACCAAAGAATTGCACAGCTGGCTTAAGACAATGCAAGAAGCTGGTATTACCGTGATGGTCGTATCCAATAATAATCATGACCGGATCAGCCGGGCGCTTTCAAAATTGGCACTGCCTTTTGTTTCCCGCGCGCTTAAGCCGCTGCCAGTCGGCATCAATCGGGCGGTCAAACAGCTTGGTTTACCCAAAAGCGCCGTGGTGATGGTTGGCGATCAACTGTTGACTGATGTGATGGCTGGCAATGCCGCCGGGGTCAAAACGATCTTGGTGCAGCCTTTGGTGGCCACTGATGCTTGGAACACGCGCATCAATCGGTTCATGGAACGCTTTGTGTTCATGTTGTTAGGCGGCAAGAAACGATTGGTTTACAAGGAGGATCTACATGGCTGAAGATGAAGCGTTGCGTTGTATCGGGTGTGGGGCAGTTTTACAAACCGAAGCGCCGGATCACGCCGGGTATTTGCCGGCAAGCAGTTTAAAGAAACAACAAGCCAACCCAGAAGCTGACGTGTATTGCCAGCGGTGCTTCCGCTTGCGGCATTATAATGAGATCCAAGACGTCGAACTCACTGATGATGACTTCTTGAAGTTGTTGAATGCCTTGGGTCAAGACGACGCGTTGATCGTCAATGTTGTCGACATTTTTGATTTTAACGGCAGTGTGATCCCCGGTTTGCACCGCTTTGTTGGCGACAACCCCGTGATCTTAGTCGGTAATAAAGCCGATGTCTTACCCAAGTCGGTTAACCCGCGCAAGCTCACCAACTGGCTGACGCAAGCGGCGCATGCGCAAGGCTTGCGGCCGGAAGCGGTGTTGTTGACCAGTGCCAAGAAAGGGCACAATGTCGACGAATTATTGGCCTTAATCGAGAAATACCGCGCCGGGCGTGATGTGTATGTGGTTGGGGTGACTAACACCGGCAAGTCGACGCTGATCAATCGGATCATCAAGTCGTTAACCGGCGTGCAAGAATTGATCACCACTTCGCGCTTTCCTGGCACGACGCTTGATCGCATCGAGATCCCGCTGGATGACGGCAAGTCGTTGATCGACACGCCAGGGATCATCCACCGCGGCCAAATGGCGCATTACATCGATCAGCGCGATTTGAATTTGGTGGCACCGACCAAACCGATCCGCCCAGCAGTTTATCAACTTAACCCAGGGCAGACGATTTTCTTAGCCGGGCTGGCCCGCTTTGACTTCATCAAAGGCCAAAAGAATGGTTTCACGATTTATGTCGACAACCAATTGGTCTTGCACCGCACCAAGCTGGAAAACGCCGATGCCTTCTATGAAAAGCACAAAGGCGGCTTATTGAACCCACCGCGTCCAGAACAAACCGACTTCCCGCCATTGGCCAGGTTTGAATTTACGCCTAAAGAGAAGTCGGATCTGGTATTTGCCGGTTTAGGCTGGATCGTCGTTCCTGCTGGCCAAACCGTTGCCGGCTACGCCCCAGTTGGGGTGGATGTCCTGCTGCGCAAAGCACTAGTTTAACCAGAGCGGAGCCTTGCGCAGCTCGCCGATGCACGTTATATATTAAGGAGAATTCATGTTAACAGGTAAACAGAAACGTTATTTACGCAGCTTAGGCATGACCATGAAGCCATTGGTCACCTTAGGCAAGAACGGCGTGTCAGACAGTTTCATCAAAGGGGTCGCGGCAGCCATCGAAGCGCGCGAGCTGATCAAAGTCAGCTTGCTGCCAACTGCCGAAATCACCCCGAAAGCTTTAGGTGAAGCTTTGGCTGAAGCATTGCCAGGGCTTGAAGTGGCCCAAACCATTGGCCGGACAGTATTGGTTTACCGCCGCGCCTTTGATCCGGAGAATCGCAAGATCACGGCGGAATTAGCGAAGCAATAGGAGGCGTTGAGCTTGGAGCGACAAAGTCAAAAGACGACGTTGACCCAACCGGTGATTTCAGAAGAAGTGGCAGTGGAGATCATGGGGGGGCACCGCAAGCAAGTCGGCTTATTCGGCGGGACGTTCAATCCAGTCCACAATGGCCACTTGATCATGGCCGAATCCGTGCGCACGCAACTCGCCTTGGAAACGGTGTTGTTTATGCCGGATAATTTGCCGCCGCATGTTGATCATAAAGCGGCGATTTCTGGTAAGGACCGCTTGGCGATGTTGGAAATGGCGATCCATGATAACCCGCATTTTGGCTTGGAGCTTTGCGAATTGCAGCGCGGCGGCGTGTCATATAGTTATGACACGATCGTCGGGTTGAAGAAATTGCACCCGGATGTGGATTATTATTTCATCATCGGCGCGGATATGGTCAATTATCTGCCGAAATGGTATCGCATCGCCGACTTGGTGAAATTAGTGACTTTTGTCGGGGTCAAGCGTCCTGGCGTCACACCGCAAAGCCCTTATCCGGTGTTGTGGGTCGATGCGCCGTTGATCGACATTTCGTCGACTCAAATCAGACAACGTGTTGCCATGGGCCAAAGCATTCGGTATTTAGTACCGGAGCCGGTTCGTGACTACATCCAGAAAGAAGGCTTGTACCGTGATGACAATTGAGTATCCCAGCACCTTGACCAACGGGCGCACGCGCCAAGAGATCTTGGCGTTGTTGCATAACCGCTTGAACCAAGAACGCTTTGAGCATTGTTTGCGCGTGGAAGAAACGGCGCGTGAATTGGCTGAGCGCTTCGGTGAAGACGTCGATCGCGCTGGGTTGGCTGGGTTGTTGCATGACTATGCCAAGCAAGTGCCTATCGCCGATTACATTGATGTGATCAAGCGCAACGGCTTTGACTTGAAGCTGCTAAAATATAACCGCGGCGTGTGGCATGGCATGGTCGGCACCTGGTTTATTAAACAAGAAGTCGGCGTCACCGACCATTTGGTGATTCAAGCCATTGAGCGCCACACCACCGGCGATCCGCAAATGACCACGCTGGATCAGATCATTTTTGTCGCCGATTTCATTGAACCGGCGCGCGACTTGCCGATCGAAGCCAAAGCCCGTGAAGCGGCTAAAACCAGCATGCGCGAAGCAACTTTGATCGAACTGGAGAACACCTTAACGTATCTGATTGGCAAGCGCCAAGTGGTGTATCCGAAGACTTTATTAACTTATAACGCATTTATCCAACCCAAGGAATAAAAGGAGCTCATCAGCTTATATGGAAGCAAAACAATTACTTGAAACCATCGTTAAAGCCGGCGACGACAAGCGCGCCGAAGACATTGTGGCCTTAGACATGCATGAAGTGTCTTTGTTGGCAGATTATTTTGTCATCATGAACGGGAATTCTGAGCGCCAAGTCGACGCCATTGTCGATGCCATCGAAGACGCCGTGTTGGCCGCTGGCGGCAAGCAGCCGCGCATCGAAGGCAAGAAAGGCTCACGCTGGATGTTAATGGACTTCACTGATGTTGTGGTGCATGTCTTCGTGCCAGAAGAACGCGCCTTTTATAATTTAGAGAAGCTGTGGTCTGATGCGCCGTTAGTCGACGTGGATCAATGGGTCAGTGAAGCATGATCTATAGCACTTTTGCCCAAGTCTATGACACCTTAATGGACGATTCGCTGTATGGCCGCTGGGCGGATTATGTGATGAAGCGCGTCACCCCGCACCACCAGAAACTCTTGGAATTAGCTGGCGGCTCCGGGTCATTAGCGGTGTTATTACAAAAAGCCGGCTATGATGTGGCGTTGTTTGATTTGTCCAGCGAAATGCTGGCATTAGCCGAACAAAAGCTGGTTGATGCGGACTTGCAAATGCCGTTGATGCAAGGCGACATGCGCGATCTTGAGGGCTTGGCGCCAGTTGATGTGGTGACTTGCTTTGATGATTCGCTGTGTTACATGCAAGATTTGGCGCAAGTCAAGGTAGTGTTCCAACAGGTGTATAATCTTTTGACACCTGGTGGGAACTTCATGTTTGATGCACATTCGCTGCATCAAATGGACGACTTGTTTCCAGGATATATGTACAATTATCAAACGGAAGACTATGCGTTCATGTGGCAAAGCTACGCCGGGGATGTGCCGCATTCAGTGGAGCATGACTTGACGTTCTTTGTTTATGATGAAGCCATTGATGCCTATCATCCGCTGATTGAAACGCATCACGAGCGGACTTACGCGCAAGCCGATTTCGTGGCGGCGCTTGAACAAGTGGGCTTTGTGGATGTTGAAGTAACGGCAGACTTTGGTGAAGCCGCAGTGACGCCTGATGCGGTGCGGTGGTTCTTCTCCGCTAAGAAGCCGGTTTGATATGCAAGCAGTGGGAATGATCGCGGAGTTCAATCCGCTGCATAACGGGCATGTCTACGCGCTGCAGCAAGCGCGTCAGCAAAGCGGCGCTGACGTGGTGGTGGTGGCAATGGCCGGCAACTTCACCCAACGCGGGGATGTGGCTATTGTTGACAAATGGCACCGGGCACAAGCGGCCTTGGCTTGCGGCGCTGATTTGGTGATCGAGTTGCCAGTGACCGATGCTGTGCAAGCAGCACCAAATTTTGCTCAAGGCGGCGTGGCGCTGCTGGCGGCATTAGGGGTGGCGACTTTGGCGTTTGGTACTGAAGCGCCAAGTCTGGATTATGCCAAACTGGCCGCACAAATGGCCGCGGCACCGCCTGAAGCGGCGCATTTTCACGCTGACTTCACGCAAACTTATGCCACGCAGCTCAACGCTTATTATCAAGCGCAATTTGGCGTGGATCTCAGCTCACCAAACATGTTGCTTGGGTTAAGCTACGCCCAAGCCAACGCCGCCATTGGCACGCCGCTGCACTTGCTGCCTTTGCAGCGCATTGGGGCAGCTCATGACGCGGCGCAAAGTGTTGCAAACTTTGCCAGTGCCAGTGCGCTTAGGCACAAGCTGGCTGTCCAAGAAACAGTGGCGGCTTTTGTGCCGCAAGCGACGATGCAGGCGCTTGCGGCGCGGCATTTAAGCTGGGCTGAGCTGTATCCGTTGTTGCGCTATCGGCTGCATACTGCGGAGTTAAGTGAACTGCAGCAAATCGATGCGATGAGCGAAGGCTTAGAGTATCGCTTGACCCAACAGAATGCGGCAGCAAGGGATTTTACCAGTTTCTTACACGCGGTGAAATCCAAGCGCTACACCTATGCGCGTTTGCGCCGCTTGGCTTTGGCCACAGTGTTGAATCTGACTCAAGCCCGGGTTGAATTCGCCCATGCCCATCGGTATTTGCAGGTGCTGGGCTTTACGCCAGTTGGACGCCAGTATTTGCACGCGGTGAAGAAGCAAGTGGCTTTGCCGTTGATCACGCGGGTGTCACAAGCAATGATCCAACCCGGCGGTTTATTAGAGACCCAAGCGCGCGCCGATCGGCTGATCGCTGATTTGGTGGGCCAAGAACAAAATTATGGACGCGTACCGTTGCAAGGTTAAGCGCGTCAAATGGAGGAAGCATGCTTAAATTTACTGTTGCTGAATTAGCGAAATACAAGCACACCCCGATGCATGTGCAAGAAACCTTGGATGCCAAGGCCGACTTAATGACGCGCGACCCTGAGATCTTAGACGCTACGCCGTTTAAAGTTGACGCTTATTTAAGCGCTGATGATGGAGATTTCTTGTTGTCTGCAACGGTGGTGGGCACTTTGACCTTGCCGTCAACGCGCAGCTTAACGCCGGTAGCCTTGCCGCTTGATTTTACTTTCAGCGAAGTTTATGTGCAAGACGACGCGGCGCGCGACAAGTATGATGAAGGCGAATTGGTCATTACGTTAGAAGATGATGAACTCGACTTAACGGCTGCCATTTATGATCATATCCTGTTGAGCATTCCCATGCAGATCTTGACCGACGAGGAACAAGTCGGTGGGGAAATGCCGGCAGGCGAGGATTGGCAAGTGGTTTCCGAAGCCGATTATGAGGCCAATAAGCAAGACGAGCACGTGGCTGATTCACCTTTTGCCAAGCTGCAAGGATTGTTTGACGAAGACTCAGACAAAAAAGACTGAGACAACTTTTAATCTTTGGCTCATTCTGCTACCATTAAGCGGTAACGATAACGCATCTGCAGCTGGCAGATGCTTCAGGAGGCATTATTGAATGGATAAACCAACAATTGGCGTCATCGGCATGGCCGTGATGGGCAAAAACCTGGCGTTGAACATCGAAAGTCGCGGTTATACGGTGGCCATCTACAACCGTACCGGCAGCAAGACTGAAGCAGTGGCCAAAGACCACGCGGATAAGAAGCTCGTGCCAAGTTACACGATCGAAGACTTCGTGGCATCTTTGGAGAAGCCGCGCCGGATCATTCTGATGGTCAAAGCCGGTGCCGGCACTGATGCGGTTATCAGCCAACTGTTGCCGCTGCTGGACAAAGGCGACGTGCTGATCGACGGTGGGAACACGAACTTCCATGACACCCGTCGGCGCAACAAAGACTTGGCCGATTCCGGCATCAACTTCATCGGCATGGGCGTTTCCGGTGGCGAACTCGGTGCCTTACAAGGCCCGTCTTTGATGCCAGGCGGCCAGCGTGAAGCATACGACCTCGTTGCGCCGATTTTGGAGCAGATCTCAGCCAAGGCTGAAGAAGACGGCGCGCCTTGTGTGGCCTACATCGGCCCAGATGGTGCCGGCCATTATGTCAAAATGGTCCACAACGGCATCGAATATGGCGATATGGAATTGATCGCTGAAGCTTACAACTTGCTGCGCAACTTTGTGGGCTTGGATATGCAAGAAATCGCCGATGTCTTTGCTGACTGGTCCAAAGGCGAATTGCATTCTTATTTGATCGACATCACCGCCGAGATCTTGACGCGCAAAGATGACTTAGGTTCCGACAAGCCGATTGTGGACGTAATCTTGGATCGCGCCGGCAACAAGGGGACTGGCAAGTGGAGCACCCAATCCGCTGCTGAACTCGGTGTCCCACAATCTGTGATCACCGAATCCTTATATGCACGCTACATTTCCGCCATGAAAGACGAACGTGTGGCCGCTTCTAAAGTCTTGCCAAAGCCAGTAGGCAATGTGGCTGCCGGTGACAAGAAAGAAGCCATCGAAATGATCCGCAAAGCCTTGTACTTCTCCAAGGTCATGAGCTATGCCCAAGGCTTCGAGCAGATGCGCGTGGCTTCTGAGCATTACAACTGGGATCTTAACTACGGTCAAATCGCATCGATTTGGCGCGCCGGCTGCATCATCCGCGCGGTGTTCTTGCAAAACATCACCAGCGCCTTTGAGAAAGACCCAGCATTGAAGAACTTGCTGTTGGATGACTACTTCTTGAACATCACCAAGAACTATCAAGAAGCCGTCCGCGACTTGGTTGGCTTGGCGGCCAAAGCCGGGGTGCCAGTGCCAGGCTTCATGGGTGCGATTTCTTATTACGATTCTTATCGTTCAGAAGTCTTGCCTGCCAACATGATCCAAGCCCAACGCGATTACTTTGGGGCGCATACTTACGAACGGACCGATCGTCCCGGGATCTTCCATTATACGTGGTATGAAGAACAATAAGCTTATGCATTGAAAACAGCGGCACTTGCCTGTGACCTCGCAATTTTGGGTCATTGGCAAGCGCCGCTGTTTTTTTGGCGAAGAACGCGCCGTTTTGCAAGCAGCTTAACCCCTTAAGATGGTAACGATCACCATGATCACGAGCGTCATTAGCTGATTAAATCGCATCCAGCACAAGCCGCGGTGACTCCAATTGCGCTGGTACTAAATTGGAATATACCAAAGAGAATCTGATGGTGCAATGATTAACTTTACCAATAAAAGGTATATACCAATGAGACCTGCCATGATTTTGTCAGCTGGTGGCGCTTACGTTAGTTAAGAATACCTGTGATAGTCAATCAATATAAACTGTGATACAATAGCGAGAGCAACCTTTTGCATGAGAAAAAAACGATGGCTGGCCCTTAGATAATGAGAGTTTCATCAGAGTCGGGTCAACCGTGATAATGACAAAGGAGTCTAATCATGAGCCGTATTTTAATAATTGAAGATGAGAAAAACCTTGCCCGCTTCGTTGAATTGGAACTTAAGCATGAAGGGTATGACACTGCGGTGCACTTTAACGGGCGCACAGGCCTGGATGCCGCATTGAACGAAGATTGGGACGCGATCTTGCTGGACTTGATGCTGCCGGAATTAAACGGCTTGGAAGTTTGCCGGCGCGTGCGTCAATCCAAGAACACGCCGATCATCATGATGACCGCCCGCGATTCAGTGATCGATCGTGTTTCCGGTTTGGATCATGGGGCCGATGACTACATCGTGAAGCCTTTTGCCATCGAAGAATTGTTGGCACGATTGCGCGCTTTGTTGCGCCGCATCAGTATCGAAGGCGAACATAATGCTGCGAAGCAAACCACGCTGGCGTATCGCGATTTGACCATCGAGAAGGAAAACCGCGTTGTGCGGCGCGGCGATGATATCATCGAATTGACCAAGCGCGAATACGAATTGTTATTGACGCTGATGGAAAACATCAACGTCGTCTTAGCGCGTGATGTATTGTTGTCCAAAGTTTGGGGCTACAATTCTGACGTGGAAACCAACGTCGTGGATGTGTACGTCCGTTATATCCGCAACAAGATCGACCGGGCCGGCGAGCCTAGCTATATCCAAACCGTGCGGGGAACCGGTTATGTCATGCGCTCTTAATGTTGAGCGGTAGGGCCATGGCGAAAAGGCGCCTGTCGCTTGCAATCAAGTGGACGGCAGTCGTCGGGGTTGGCATTTTCGTCACGTTTCTTGTGTTCTCTTTCGTGCTGTATGGCGCGATGGGGCGGATTTTGCGCACGCAAGAACAAAGCACGATGAGCGACACGCTCAATGCGGTGGAACAGCGATTATCCCCGATCGCAACTGATCTCACCGTCGATAATGTCAAACCCTTGTTAGAAATCGATGCCAGTGACTACCAAACCACCGTCGGTACTGGTGTGTCTTTAGTCGGCGGCAGTGATGAATCGGTATTTGCCGATTCGGTCATTCAGAAACTTTCCCGCTCAGACGTCAGCTTGGCGGTATACACCAAAGACGGCAAGCTGGTGTACAGCACGCGCAATCTCGATGAACCGTTGCGCAAAACCAGCACCACCAAATATCAAATGGTGACCAACAACGACTTCAACGGCATGCTGATCAGTGCCCCGGTGACGTCTAAAACCAGCGGCAAAATGCTGGGATATGTGCAGATCACCGATCGCATGAGTGCCGTGCATGCCACCATGCGCCGCGTGTTGAACATGATTTTTGTATTGTCCGGCATTGCGCTTCTGGTGTCGTTAGTGATCGGCTTCTTCTTGTCACGGCGCTTCTTGCGCCCGATCAGGCGCATCACCAGCACGATCAACGTGATCAACGAAGAGCCGCAATCCAGTGTCCGGATCCCGGAATTGAAGCAAAATGATGAACTCGGTGATTTAGTCAATGAATTCAACGGCATGCTGGATCGGATTCAGCGCTTCATCGATCAACAAAGCGACTTTGTCCAAGATGTGTCCCATGAATTGCGCACGCCAGTGGCAATTCTGGAAGGCCATTTGCAACTGCTGAATCGCTGGGGTAAAGACGATCCGGAAGTCTTAGACGAATCGCTTGATGCCAGTTTGCAAGAAGTCACCCGCATGAAATCACTGATCCAAGAAATGCTTGATTTGACTCGAGCAGATCAAGTTGATGTGCAATTTCCCAATGCCGTGTTAGACGTCAAGCAAGTGGTAGAACAAGTTGTTAATGATTTTCGGATGATCCATCCGGACTTCGTGTTCACCTTGGACAGCGATTTGTCCGGTCCGGTTTATGTCCACATGTATCGCAACCATTTGGAACAATGTCTCATTATCTTGCTGGACAACGCAGTGAAGTATTCTCAAGACCGCAAAGAGGTCCATGTTTCTGCGTCGACCAACACCGATGGCGCGCAAATTGCCGTGCAAGACTTCGGTGAAGGCTTGTCCAATGAAGACCGCGATCGCGTCTTCAACCGTTTCTATCGTGTGGACAAGGCCCGCAGTCGCGAAAAAGGCGGCAACGGCTTAGGCTTGTCCATTGCCCAACAGCTGGTAGAAAGCTATCACGGGACCATTACGGTTGATTCCGCGCTAGGTCATGGGTCAAGTTTCCGCATCGACTTGCCGACGATTTCAGCGGCCGAAGCCAAGCGCCTTGAAGCTTTGGCGGAGAAATTGCAACCGACTAACCCGATGGATCAATATCCGCAAGCATAAACTGCAGTTTGATACCGCTGATTCACGATTGAGACCAATCGTCAATCAGCGGCCTTTTTTGTACCCAAAGCGCATTTAGCGGTGGAGATAAGATGGGGTGACAGTTGGGCGATTCATGCCCAATTAGCGTCACAGCTTATCTCACGCCGCTTTGCATTGCGCAGTAAAGGCCCGGACAGGCGTTGCTGCGGTGCACGGGGCCAAGCGTCGGCGCAGGCGGTGCGGCCGGTTCCAACCGCGCAAAGGGGCGCGCGTTTTCCACCTAATTTCCGAGCCAGGCGCTCGCTGCGCTCACTTGCCCGTCTCTGAAATTGCCGCGATCAGTACCACAAGCCAAGCACGACCCGCTTGGCTTGTGGTGCTGATCGTTTCACGGCCTGACCGACGCTTGGCCCCGTGCACCTCCGCAATGCCTGTCCTTCCGTAGTCGAATCAGTAAAGTGTTTCACGTGGCGACCAATTGCATGATCCTCAGTTTATGTGGTGATATAACGGGTTAAGACGAAGATGAATCACTGCTGCAGGGTACCGTTTACGAGCGATTAGCTGATATCGTGTGACGTTCAAGTGTGAGTCAACACACCTCAGTGATTATGCGAAAGCAAAATTGTGGGCACTTGGCAGAGAAAATGAGGTATGAGTTTCACAGTGCTCAGACAAGTCGTGCTTCTGCGTTCAAGGTCAACGCAAGCTGACTCGAATCTGGACAACTGCTAGTGCGATGTTTAAGCGGCGTGAGGCACGTTATCAACGATTTGTAACCGATCGGATGACTTACGCAATCGCTTTGCTTTGCGCAGCTCGGCGAAGAAACCAAAGCGGTGCAAAGCGCATTTAGCGGTGGAGATAAGATGGGATGACAGTTGGGCGGTTCATGCCCAATTGGCGTCACAGCATATCTCACGCGCTTTGCTTTGCGCAGCTCGACGAAGACCCTCAACTCAGTTTTGCGAATATCATGTCGATAAATATGCAAAATCCCGCCAATTTCTTGACTTTCTTTTAAAAAAGTCGCATATTAATCGTTATGTTAACGGCATTGACATTGCATCCCATGAGTAACTTAGGGGATATTACAAATGCCGAATATTAAGGAGTTGACGGAAAGTGTTTAAGTGGGTCAAGCGGGAGCTGCAATCGATCAACCACCACAAAGGGTTGATGTGGGCGATGGTGGCCATTATTCTGATCCCATTCATTTACTCGTTTTGTTTCTTGACGAGTGCATGGGACCCGTATGGGAACACTGGGAAAATCCCAGTGGCGGTGGTGAATCTGGATCAGCCAGCAACATTGTCTGGCAAAACGATTCATGCCGGCGCTGATACGATCGCTCAGCTGCATGATAACGATCAGCTGGAATGGCATTTTGTTTCAGCAGCCAAAGCCAAGCAAGGGATGAAAGATAACCGCTACTATACGGTGGTGACCATCCCCAGAGATTTCTCGGCTGACGCGGCAACGGCTTTGGATGCCCATCCCAAGCAGATGAAGCTTACATATCAGACTAATGGTTCGCTGAATTATGTGTCTGAGATCATCAGCCAAGTGGGCGTTGATAAACTCAACAGCCAAATCAAAGCCCAAGTGACTAACGCCTTTGTGACTGAGCTGTTCAATAAGATCAACCAAATCGGGGGCGGTATGAAGACTGCCGCTGCCGGTGCCAAAACGCTGCAATCAGGCGTTGGCAAGTATACCGACGGCGTCGTGCAAGTTGATAAAGGCATGACGCAGTTGAACGCCAACGTGCCTGCACTGTCAAGCGGTGTCGGTCAATTGGCTGCCGGGGGCACGCAGCTCAATGGCGGCTTGAAGACGTTAAACAACCAGGTGCCGACCTTGACCAACGGCGTCAATGCCTTGGCTGCCGGGGGCACACAGCTCAACAGCGGCTTGAAGACGCTAAACGGCAAGGTGCCGGTATTAGTCAGCGGCGTGAACGCCTTAGCTTTAGGCGGTACCCAGCTGAGTGGCGGCTTGAAGACGTTAAACGGCAAAGTGCCGGTGTTAGTCAGCGGGGTGAACGCCTTGGCTTTAGGCGGTACCCAGCTTAACGGCGGTTTAAAGACCTTGAATGGTCAAGTGCCAGTCTTGATCAGCGGGGTGAACGCCTTAGCAAATGGCGGCACGCAGCTTAACAGCGGCTTGAAGACGCTGAATGGTCAAGTGCCGGTGTTGATCAGCGGGGTGAACGCCTTGGCAGATGGCGGCACACAACTCACCGGCGGCTTAAAGACCTTGAATGGTCAAGTACCGGTGTTGATCAGCGGGGTCAATGCGCTAGCTGATGGCGGTACGCAGTTGAATGGCGGCTTAAAGACCCTCAACAGCCAAGTGCCGGCGTTAACTGATGGCATCAATAGTTTAGCTGATGGCGGCACGCAGCTTAATGGCGGCTTGAAGGATCTTAACGATCAAGTGCCGACTTTAGCCGGTGGCGTTAAGCAATTAGCCGATGGGGTCTTTGCTTACACCGATGGGTCTGATCAAATCGCTTCTGGCATCAGTAAGGTTTACACCAAGACGGTGGCCAACAAGTCTCAGAATTTGATCGACTTGTCAAAAGGCTTAGGGACCTTGAACAGCCAGGTGCCAACGTTAGCCGATGGTGTGCAACAATTAGATCAAGGCATTGCGCAAATCAGCGGCGAAGTCAACGGGCACACTGCCGACACTGATCTCACCAAGAGTGTTGCACAGCTTTCGTCTGGCATGGACCAGTTGTCTGATGGCTTGACGCAAATGCAGAAAGCTTCTGCAGAGCTGCCTGGCGGCGTGAGTCGCTTATCGGCGGCGATGGCCAAGCTGCAGAAAACAGTCACGTCGCAAATCGGGTTATTCAAGACGTTCTATAATGATGCCAAATATCCGGCTGTCAGCAGCATGTTAGGCACCGGCAGTGGTTTTGACACTGAGAAAAAGCAGCTGCAGGCCAACCAAACTGCCGCAGACACCAAGATGCAAGCGGCAATTGATGCCGTCAGCGATCCCAGCCAAAAGGCTGCCTTGCAAGCTGCTTTTGCCGAAGACAAGAAGGCCAGCGGCGCAACGCAAGGCAAGCTCAATACCGCCTACATGGTGTTGAACACGGTTAAATATAATTTGACCACGCAAGATCGCGAAACCACCGAAAATGCGGCCACCCAAGAAAAAGATCCTAAAGGGC
Organism: Lacticaseibacillus jixiensis; assembly: GCF_042847315.1. Taxonomy (NCBI): domain Bacteria; kingdom Bacillati; phylum Bacillota; class Bacilli; order Lactobacillales; family Lactobacillaceae; genus Lacticaseibacillus; species Lacticaseibacillus jixiensis. The sequence goes on along the minus strand of NZ_BAAFPR010000006.1, from coordinate 77,479 downwards.
TGCTGACGGCGGTGACTGAGCTCAATGCCGGTTTGACTCAAGTCAACTCCGGTGTCAACACCCCGCAAGCGGTGGCTGGCAGCGATGAGAAATTGACCTTTAAACAATCCTTGAGCAAGTTGGTGGATGGGGCCAGTCAGTTGAATACTGGTTTGGAAACCTTAAACGGCAAAGCACCAAAGCTGGCCACCGGCATCGCCCAGTTGCAAACTGGTCTAGATAAACTCAACGACAATGTGCCGGCACTTTCCAGTGGGGTCGGCCAATTAGCCGATGGGGCCAAGACCATTTATAATGGCTCGACAGATCCTACCGGGGTGGCTGAAGATGATTTGACCTTAACCCAAGCATTAACGAAGATGAATGATGGCGCCAAGACGTTGTCAGGCAATTCTGCGGCGTTAAAGAATGGTGCCAGCTCATTGAATGCGGCAGTGCCGGATCTTACTTCTGGGGTCAATCAGCTTTACACTGGCTCTACCAAGCTTTCCAACGGCTTGATCGAACTCAAAGGCAAGACGCCGGCGTTAGCTTCAGGCGTTTCAGAACTCTATACCGGTTCAACCAAGCTTTCCAACGGCTTGATCGAATTGCAAGGCAAGACGCCGGCATTAGCTTCAGGCGTTTCAGAATTGTATACCGGCTCCACCAAGCTTTCTAACGGCTTAATCGAACTCAAAGGCAAGACGCCGGCGTTAGCTTCAGGCGTTTCAGAATTGTATACCGGCTCCACCAAGTTATCTAACGGCTTGATCCAATTGCAAGGCAAGACGCCGGCCTTAGCATCAGGTGTTTTGCAGCTGTATACAGGTTCGACGAAGCTTGCCAATGGCTTGATCGAACTCAAAGGCAACACACCAGCCTTAGCATCAGGTGTTTCGCAGTTGTATGTCGGTTCGATCAAACTTTCCAACGGCTTGGTTGAGCTGCAAGGTAACACCCCAGCGTTGGCTTCTGGGGTCGATCAGTTGTATGTGGGTTCCACCAAGCTTTCCAACGGCCTGACCCAGCTTAAAGGCAAGACGCCAGCGTTGGCTTCTGGGGTCAGTCAGTTGTACACTGGCTCAACCAAGCTGGCTAACGGCTTGACCCAGCTTAACGGCAAAGTGCCAACTTTGGCCAGCGGCGTTAAGCAGCTGAAAGCCGGAACCACGCAGTTAACGGGCAACAACAAGCAGCTTAACGGCGGTACCAAGCAGCTGGCCGACGGTTTATCCGATGGCTATCAACAAGTGGCTGCCACCAAGTTATCTAAGCTCACAGCCAAAATGTTCTCGAATCCTTCTAAAGATGTCCAAACGAAATATACCTCAGTGAAGAATTACGGGGCGGCCTTAGCGCCATATGTACTGGCTTTGGCGTTATTCATTGCCATCATCATCTTCAATTTCGCTTATCCAATGAAGCGCGAAGCTGACGATGATCGCACGCTGCTGGAGTGGTTAGGGGCTAAGTTGTTCGTCGGCTCCGCTGTGGCAGTCGCTGCCGGGTTGATCGAAGCGACGCTGATCTTAGTGGTTGGCTTGCCAGTGGCCCATGTGGCAGGCTTTTATGCGATGACTTTGCTGTTTGCTTTGGCGGCAATGTATCTCACGCAGCTGTTGAATATGGCCTTCAATCGGGTGGGCATTTTCATTGCCTTAGGATTGTTAACGCTAAGCGGTTCCGGCGGCTTGTTCCCGGCTGAAACCATCAGTCCGCTGTATGAAGCCACGCAGAAGTTCTTGCCAATGACTTATGCGATCAGTGGTTATCGCGCCGCCATTACCGGCGGGATCGCCAGTGACACGATTACCGCATCTGTTGGGATCTTAGTGGCGATCGTGGTGTTGAGTATTATCTTGATGCTTCCAGCAACCCGCTTGCAAAGCACGTGGAATCCGGATTACAGTAGCAAGAAATAGTCCAATGTGTTACGCTTACTGCATAGAATAAGCAGTGGGGAGCGATTATTATGGCTGACGGCGATTTGTTAGAAGAATATATCGAAGTGTATTTTAAGGCGTTCAAGTATGTCGGCGACTTGATTTCAGAACCGATGAAAGACGACGGTATCTCATTTGAACAATTTCTGATCATGCGCGATTTGGCCAAAGGCGAAGTCGTGAGTCTGTCTGAAGTCGCCAAAAGCCGAGGCGTGACCCGCGCCGCAATTTCGCGGCAGATCAAGACGCTGTTGGAGAAGGATATGATCACCCAAGAGCGCGATGCAGTTGATCGGCGGCGGATGTACTTGGCCTTAACCGCCCATGGCCAAGAAGTTACCACCCGGGTTAACAAAGTGATCCATCAGCGCTTCAATGCATGGTTTAACACCTTAGGCGAGCATGACGCGCATGAATTGTTGCGCATCATGCGCCGTGTCGGCACGGATATCATCGCCAAAGATCGCGCCCAAGCAGAGAATTAAGCAACTAAAGCACCGGTACCGATTTCACGTCGGTACCGGTTTTTTATATGGTATAGATTAGAATATGGTGTCAAAACATCCATTGCTAGGTAGGATTTGATATACTATACCCTTATGCAACACAAAACTAATTGATTTATTGGGGGAAATATTTGTGAAGACCTATCTCAACCGCGCATGGCAATGGCTGCAGACAGATCCGGGCACGTTATTGGCAATTGTTCTGGTGTTACCATTAGGATTATGGTTAGTGTGGCGTAATCCAAAGTATTCGACAGGCTTTAAACAGGGTTTCACCAGTGTTGGCGCGCTGGTGTGCATGATTGCTGTGATCGCTGGTGTGACGATGCGACAAACCAGCCAGAATTTATCCGCAACAACCAAGCATTATCACACGACCAAGACGCAATTAACTGATACCCAAGCTGAATACGCGGACCTTGATGACACGTATCAAAGTTACACCAAGCGCATGGCGCCATATGAGCAATTAGCAAAAGCCGACGCCGACAAGAAAACGCGTGACGCTGATGCGGCTGCGAAAGTCACTGATTTAATCGAGGCGATTCCAGATGAATATACGCTCACGGTAGATGATAAGCCGAAAGTTCAAGCAGCGCGTCAAGCGTTCAACCGGTTATCCAAGGATCAACAAGCATACGCTGACGAATCTGCGTTGAAGACGCTGGAAACCAAGCTTGCTGACTTGGAGAAAGCCGCTGCTGCCGAAGCTGCTAAGGCCAAGCAAGAAGCTGCCGCGGCTGCCGCGGCTGCCAAACAGCGCGCCCAAGAAGAAGCGCGCGGTTATGACACTGGTATCACTTATGATCAGCTTGCGCGTACCCCAGACAGTTATGAAGGCAAGAAAGTCAAGTTCTCAGGCGAAGTGGTGCAGGTGATGGAAGATGACGGCAGCGTGCAAGTGCGCTTGGCTGTTAACGGCGATTATGATCACATGCTGCTTTGTTCTTGGTCTGATACCGCTGTTAGTTCACGGGTGTTGGAAGATGATCAAATCACGGTTTCTGGCACTTCGCACGGCTTGATCACCTATGAATCGACCATGGGCGGCGATATCACGATTCCGGCGATGAGTGTGGCCAAAGTCGATCAATAAGATACTGCATACATCAAGCTGCCTAGTCATTGGGCAGCTTTTTATTGTGGGCTGAGTTCAACGCGGTGTACCAAAAAAGCCTGACCTGCTGTACAAGCAGTTGGTCAGGCATAAGCAGTTATTTGTTGACAGCAGTGGTTTCTGCACAATCGATGCGAAATTGTTTCACGTGAAACAAGGTATACCAGTTTAACTAAGCACCTGCTGATCGGCACTAAATTAGTGATTTAAGACATGCACCATTGGCGTGCCGTCAGCTGCCGCAGTGACCCCTTGAATCTCCGGGGTAAAGCCTGGAAACTGGGCGACGGCTTCATACAAGGTCTCAAAATAGGCGATGGCTGGCTTTGACCACACTTCACCAGGCACCACCACGAAGATCCCAGGAGGATAAGGCAAGGCGCCTTCAACGGCGACGTGGCCGGCGGCGTCATGCAAAGGCACGCTGGTGTATTGACCACGCATGAAGGCCAAATCAGCTTCGCGCGGGGTCATTCTACGGGTGACTTGATTGCTGCCGGTGAATAAGGCGGCTTGCTTCTGGGCCAAGCGGTGGTCGATAAAAGTATCCGACAGCGCTTGGGCCAACTGGCGCAGCGTCATGTGCGCATAGCGCTCACCAGTTTCTGCCACGAGTTTAGGCAAAGTTTCCGCCACCGTGCGATCGGCAAAATAATCGGCTTCAAACTGTTGCAATACCTTTAACAGTTGCGCCCAATCCGCAGCGCTGGTGCCGGCAGTGACCAGAAATAAGACGGAATTCGGGTCGGCTTTTTCCGGCACGATGTTGTGATCCAGCAAATAGCGATCAACCACCCAGCCTGACACGCCAAGCTCATGGCCAAAAGGCAAGCTGATCGTGACTTTGCCAGGATCAAGATAGGCTTGGCCAGGCTGCAGCCCGTCAAAGCCATGCCAAGCAGCACCAGGATCAAGTGCCCAAGCGTTGGGATCTGATACGGCTTGTGCATTGTCAGTCGCCAACAATTCTGGCGCGTTAAAGGCTTTAAATAACTTCGTGGTTGCAAGTGCGCGGCGGAAATCATTAGCTGCAGCCAAAGCATCTGCCCAGATCTTCTGACCGCGTGCGCCTTGGTTTAAGGCGACATTGGCAGCCAGGCTGGCGTATAGCGGGTAAGAGAAGCTGGTGGTGACGTGCTTTAAGAACGCGTGATTGAATTGTTCATGGGTGATGCGGCGCTTCTGGCCGCGAATGTGTGCGTCTTTCTTGTGGATCTGTGACGTTTGAGCCATGCCGGATTGCTGTTTGTGCACCGATTGGGTCACGATCAAGCCCGGGTCATCAGGACCTAGAGGCACTTGCAGCGGGTCCATTGGTTTCATCGCCGGCAAGAAAGGCTCATAACCGCCCCAAGCCGCATCAAAGGCCATGTAATCACACAACGGCCCGAATTGATGAATTAAAGTTGCTGCGTCAGGCACGATGCCATCGAAAGTTTCCAGTTCAAACACGCCTAGCCGGAACGGCCGCGGCAAGTCGGCTTTTTCTGGTGCCACTTGACGAATCGCTTCACGGATCTGCGCAACGCTGACGTTGCGCAGATCTACTGGCCCGATCAAAGCGTGGTCATTGCGCAGCGTATCCAAGTATACCGGGATTGCGCCATTGGCGACTAAAGCGCCGTTATACGCGGATTTATGGTTATTGCGGTCAAACAACACCAAGTCGCCTGGCGTCAAAGCGGCGCTGGCCACGACGTTGTTGCTGCCGGTGGTGCCATTGGTGACAAAATACGTTTCATCAGCGTGAAACAGCTTGGCCGCAGCTTGTTCGGCAGCCAGCGGCGTGCCGCCATGCGTCAACATGTCGCCTAAAGCCGTCACAACATCTGAAGTGTCGCTGCTGTAAAACATTTGCCCATAAGCTTCATGCAACAAATACCCGGCTGGGCCTAAGTCGTTGTAGCGCCCGGCGTGGTGGCCTGGCGTGGCGAAGCTGATCGGGTCGGCTTGGGCAAAAGCCAACAAATCTTGCACATATGCTGGCACTTGGCGTTGTTCATATGCCGCTGCTGCCGTTTGCAAGGCGGCTTCATCCAAGTGGTCGCTAACGGTCAACGCCGCATAGTCAAGGCTTGGTTTGGCGCCCAGCCAAAATACCGGCAGGTTTAAGCCGCTGGCTGCGATTTGATCAAGCAAGGCTTCATCGCCTGCAGTTAGAACTACGGCTTTAAAGGCGCCGATTGGCAAGCTGGTGAAGACTTTGGGGGATAATGGCGCAAGTTGATCAACGAGTTGTGGTGAACATCCTATTTTCAGTCCCATAAATGGATCCTTTCATACTGTTTTCAAGAATTGGTTTGCTGTATAATCATAAGCGAAATTATGAAACAGGAGGCTGGCTTGTGAACCCAAACAGCGGGTTTTCCGTAAATAAGCCGCCGGTCAATATTATACACGCTTATTGATCGAGGCAATTATTTAACGGAGGAAATTATACTTATGAATGATACAAATGGCTTGGGCTTGGAAGAACAGCCCAAGTACATGCGCTGGCAAGTGTTAGGCTTGTTGGTGTTTGTGACGGTCATCGGCTTTGAGAACATTCTTTATCCCTTCCAGAACCAAGGGCTGTCAGTGGTGTTCTCGTGGATCTTCTTGTTGATCGCCTACATTGTGCCTTATGCGCTGATTTCAGCGCAAATTGGGACGACTTTCACCCACGACGGCGGGGGCTTGGCCACTTGGGTGCGCCACACCACCAATGACACCTTGGGCTACGTGGTGTCTTGGATGTATTGGAGCTCGACTTTGCCATATTTGATCGATGTGGCTAATGCGATCATTGTGGCGTTATCATGGTTGATCTTAGGCGACAACACCTTGGATCATTACATGTCGCCGGTGTGGTTTGGGATCTTTACCTTTGTGGTGATTTTGGTGTTTATCGTGTTGGAGAATTTGTTCTCCCGCTCGATGGAAGTGATGTCTTTGATCGGCGGCGCGGCAATGTTTATCATGGCCATGCTGTTTGTGATCATGGCTTTTGCCGCCTTGGCCAAAGGCGTGCATCCGGCCAGCAACTTGTTTGATCTGAGTGCTTTCAAGCCGCATTTTTCTGTGCATTATTTCTCTACCACAGGGCTTTTGATTTTTGCGACTTCCGGGGCGGAACTTGGGGCGACTTATATTCAACAGATCCGCAACCCGAAGAAAGAATTTCCCAAAGCGATGTGGATGCTGGCGATCATGACCGGCTTCTTGATCATCTTTGGTTCCTTGGCTTTAGGCGTGTATTTCGATGCCAACCATTTGCCTGACGACTTGAAAATGAACGGGTCGTTCTACGCGTTCCAATATCTCGGCCAACAATGGGGCGTGGGCAAGCTGTTCTTGTACATGTTTGCCGGCACGCAATTGGTCTTTATGCTGGCGCAGTTAGCAGTCTTGATCGATGCTGCCAGCCGGGTGCTTTCTGCTGATACCGCGGTGAATTATATGCCAAAGTGGTTATTGGTCAAGAACAAACAAGGCCGGCCGATCCATTCTTATGTGCTGACTGCCGGGATCTGCTTGTTCTTGCTGCTGATGGCAGGGACTTTGCCGGATATCAACACCATTTTCAATTGGCTGTTGAACCTCAACGGCATCGTGTCGCCGTATAAGACGGCCTGGGTATTCGTGGCCTTCTTGGCCTTGCGCGCCCAACAAGACAAATTCACTTCCGGCTACACTTTCATTAAGTCCAAAGGCTTGGCGCTGGCAGTCGGCGGGTGGTGTTTCTTGTTCACCTTCGTGTGTGCCACGATGGGCTTCATGCCGCAAGAAGCCAAGTGGGGGACTGCGGCGTTTGGCCATCAGTTGATGCTCAACGTGATTTCGGTGATCGTGTTGTTTGGGTTAGGCTTTGTGATGCCGATGATCGCGCGGCACGAAAATAAGGCGAAAAAAACATTTTAGATTAAAAACCCGTTGACAAACGATGAGAAAGAGATTATCTTATTCACAACAAAACAAGTTCGTCCATAAACCGTTGAGATGGAGATCAAGATCGTTGTGCACGCACAGAGAGCGGCCGTTGCTGGGAATGCCGTAGAACGCAGGCGATTAAATGGACCATCGAGGGACACCCCAAAAAGCGCAGAAAACTGCGATGAGTCAGGGTGTACGTGAGGCATACGTCAGTTGCCGGGGGAGTGTTAGCTCCCTTTAGAGGGGGGTATTGTCTTTGCAATACCCAATTAAGGTGGCACCGCGGTAAATCCGTCCTTAAACAGTTATGACTGTTTATGGGCGGATTTTTTGTATGCTAAAGAAAGTGTGATTACGATGAGAATAAACAAGCGATGGCGATTCCAGTAAGCTGACTGTCCGTAAATCAATCGATTCCAGGAGGAACACATTATGTTAAACGAAACCATCAATCACTTGGTCCAACACACTGACTTGTCTTTTGACGAAACCAAAGCGGCTCACGACGAACTCTTGCATGGCGGCGTGGATGCCAGCTTGATTGCCAGTTACTTAACCGCCATGGCTGCCAAAGGCGCCACTGCCACAGAAATTGCCGGTGCTGCTGATTCCATGCGGCAGAACGCTTTGCCTTTTGCCCCTGATGAACCGGTGCTGGAAGTTGTTGGTACCGGTGGCGACCATGCCAACACCTTCAACATCTCTACGACCAGCATGTTTGTCATCGCGGCAGCTGGGGTGCCTATCGCCAAACACGGCAACCGCGCAGCATCGTCTAAATCTGGTGCCGCTGATGTCTTAGAAGCCTTGGGTTACAACATCAATGCGTCAGCGCAAGAATCTGAAGCATTATTGCATCATTACAACGCTTGCTTCTTGTTTGCCCAGAAGTATCATGCCTCGATGCGCTTTGTGGGCCCGACCCGCAAGCTGTTAGGCTTTCCAACCATCTTCAACTTGATCGGCCCACTGGCCAACCCGGCTAAGCCAACTTATCAATTGCTTGGCGTTTACCGCGAAGATTTGATGGCACCCATGGCCGATGCCTTGATCCAATTAGGCGTCAAGCGCGGCATGGTGGTGCACGGCGAAGACGGTTTGGATGAAATCACCGCCACTGGCAAAACTGACGCTTTGCTGATCGATAACGGTCAAATCACCAAGCTGACCATCGATCCGGCCGAATATGGTATTGCCTATGCCGATAAAGCTGATCTTGTCGGGGGTACCCCAGCAGACAATGCCCAAATCACCCGCGACGTTCTCGCCGGTGTAACTGGACCTAAAGCCGATGCGGTGGTGCTTAATGCCGGTGTGGCCTTGTTTATTGCTGGTAAAACCGCGACGATCAAAGCCGGCATCGACTTGGTCCGCGAAACCATTGCCTCTGGCAAGGCCACCCAAGAGCTTAACGAACTTGTTGCCGCTTCCACCAAGGCGGTGGGCGCATGATCTTAGACAAGCTGGTTGAAGCCACCACCAAGCGCTTGGCGGCGGAAAAAGCCCAAACTCCGCTTGCGCAAGTCAAAGCACAAGCGCAAGCGTTTGTTAAACCAGCCAAGCCGAGTTTAGTGGCGGCGATGCACAAGCATTTTGGCATCATCGCCGAAGTCAAACAAGCCTCACCATCTAAAGGCGTGATCGCCCAAGACTTTCCATATGCTGCAATCGCCAAAGACTACACGGCTGCAAATGTTGATGCCATCAGTGTGTTGACTGAGCCGGATTACTTCCATGGCCAGCTGGCTTATCTCAAAACCATTGCTGCTGAGTCGAGCAAGCCGGTGTTGCGCAAAGACTTCGTGGTGGATGAATATATGTTGTATCAAGCCAAAGCCGCCGGTGCCAGTGTGGTGTTGTTGATCGTAGCGATCCTCACCGACGAACAATTGCAAGCTTATTATCAACTCACGCAGCAGTTAGGCCTGGAAGCATTGGTGGAGTGTCATGATGAAGCCGAGATCAAGCGCGCAATGGCTTTGAAGCCGGCGCTGATCGGCATCAACAATCGCAACCTCAAAGACTTCACCGTAGATATCCACACCAGCACCCGCTTGCGTCAATTGATCCCTGCTTCAGTGATGGTCATTGCCGAATCCGGCATCACCCAAGCCGCACAGCTGAAAGTCTTAAAAGACGCCGGCATCAACGGCGTCTTGATCGGTGAAACCTTCATGCGCGCCGCAGATCGCCAAGCCATCATTCATCAGTATCAGGCGGTGGTGCAATGACTAAAGTCAAAGTTTGCGGCTTGATGACTGCAGCAGATATTGCCATTGTCAATGATGTGCATCCAGATTTCGCTGGGTTCATCTTAGCCGGCGGCCGTCATCACATTGACGACCAAACGCTTGCCGCTTTAACCAAGCAGTTGGCCCAAGACATTACCGCCGTGGCGGTGGTGGTCGACCCAGACGTCCCGCATTTGATCGCACTGCATCAAGCCGGCTATATCCAAGCGGTGCAGCTGCATCACGTCAGTCCTGCAAGTACCATTGCGGCATTGCAAGCGGCGGGTTTGTTGGTGATTGCGCGGATTAATGAAGCGACACCGCAAACACCAGCTGATTTTGCGCTGTTAGATGCCGGCGACGGCAGCGGCCAGACATTGCCATGGGACCAGCTGCCGCATGTGGCTCAGCCTTTGATGCTGGCCGGCGGGTTAGATGGACACAATGTGCAAGCGGCGATTCAAGCGGTGCATCCGCAAATCGTCGATGCCTCCAGCCGCTTAGAAACTGCTGGGGCTAAAGATCGCGTGAAAGTTGCCGCATTCGTGGCCAACGCACGCAACCATACCAAGGAGAATAATTAATATGGAAGATAAAATCGATAACCGTTATGGTGAATTCGGTGGCCAATACGTTCCAGAAACGCTGATGGCCAGCTTAGATGCCTTAACTGCTTGCTTTGAACAAGCTAAACAAGATCCGACATTCTACGCTGAATTTCACCGCTTGTTGAATGACTATGCCAATCGCCCAAGTTTGTTGTATTATGCCAAGCGCATGACTGAAGACTTAGGCGGCGCCAAGATCTACTTGAAGCGCGAAGATTTGAATCATACCGGCGCCCACAAGATCAACAACGTCATCGGCCAAGTGCTGCTGGCGCGGCGTTTAGGCAAAACGCGCCTGATCGCTGAAACCGGTGCCGGCCAACACGGCGTGGCCACAGCCACGATCGCCGCGCTGTTTGGCATGAAATGTGAGATCTTCATGGGCAAAGAAGACACCGAGCGCCAGAAGCTCAATGTTTATCGCATGGAGTTATTAGGTGCGAAGGTCAATGCCGTCACCAGCGGCCAAGGCTTATTGAAAGATGCCGTTAACGCCGCCTTGCAAGATTGGGCAGCTCATCCAGATGATACCTTCTATGTGATCGGTTCAGCCATGGGTCCAGCACCTTATCCTGCCATGGTTCATGAATTTCAGTCCGTGATCTCCAAAGAAGCCAAAAAACAGATCCTGGCAGTGGAAGGCCGCTTACCAGATGCTGTAGTCGCTTGTGTTGGCGGCGGCTCCAATGCGATCGGCTCGTTTGCCGATTTCATCGATGATCCGTCTGTTGCCTTGTATGGCGTTGAGGCCGCCGGCGAAGGCGTACATTCCGGCCATACCGCAGCGACCTTGGAAACCGGGACGCCAGGGATCTTCCACGGCATGAAGTCGATTTTCATGCAAAATGCTGAAGGTCAAATTGCCAAAGTCTATTCGATTTCTGCCGGCTTGGATTATCCAGGCGTCGGGCCGGAACACGCCGCTTTAGACGCTTCTGGCCGGGCGCATTATGTGGGCATTACCGACGATGAATCAGTGGATGCGTTTGAATACATTGCCAAGCTTGAAGGCATTATCGCTGCGGTAGAGTCCTGCCATGCGGTGGCTTATGTCAAGAAGTTGGCACCGACCATGAAGAAAGATCAGATCATTATCTGCACCTTATCTGGGCGCGGGGATAAAGACGTCGCACAAGTCGCTGCATATCGTGGGGTGGATGTTCATGAGTAAATTAAGAGATGTGTTTGTAAATCATAAAGCGTTCATTCCGTTTGTCACAGCCGGGGATCCAACCGCTGAACAAACGGTGCAAGAAGTAGTGGCCTTGGCCCAAAACGGTGCCGACATCGTTGAACTTGGTGTGCCGTTCTCCGATCCGATTGCCGATGGCCCAGTGATTCAAGCTGCTGGATTGCGCGCGTTTGCCGGCGGGATCACGGTGGAAGGCGTGTTTGATATCGTGGCGCGCATCCGTGAACAAACGACGGTGCCGCTGGTGTTTCTGACCTACGCCAATATCCCGTTTAAGTATGGCTATGATGCGTTCTGCGCACGCTGTGAAGAACTGGGCGTGTATGGTTTGGTGATCCCTGATTTGCCAGAAGAAGAAGCCGGCGAGATCTTGACCTTCACGCAAAAGCACGGCTTGGACTTGATCCCGTTAGTCAGCCCGACTTCTGGTCCGCGCTTGAAGAAGCTGGTGACTTATGCCAGCGGCTTCATCTATATTGTTTCCGCTTTAGGGGTAACTGGTCAGCGCGCCAGCTTCGCTCAGAACTTGGATGACTTGATCGCTGATTTGCGCAAAGTCACTGATGCACCGTTATGTATCGGCTTTGGGGTGCACACGCCGCAACAGGCGAAGGAATTGGCCCAGGTCGCAGATGGTGTGATCGTTGGTTCAGCGATCGTGCAGCTGGCCGCTGATGCTGATGATCCGGCAACCGCGGTAGGCGATTACACCAAACAAATGGTGGCAGCCATCGCAGAAGCCTAACTTATTGGAAATGATTAACGAAAGGCACCTCAGCCGCATTTGCGGTTGGGGTGTTTTTTTCATCCCCAGAGCGGAGCAAAGCGCATTTAGCGATGCGTGTAAGATGGCCTGAGCTGATGGCGGTTTGTGCCATAAGCTCGGGACAGCTTACACACAATCGCGTTGCTTTGCGCAGCTCGACGAAAAAAACCAGAGCGAAGCAAAGCGTATTTAGCGGTGGATATAAGACGGGATGACAGTTGGGCGTTCTTTGCCCAATTGGCGTCACGGCTTATATCACGCCGCGTTGCTTTGCGCAGCTCGACGAAGACCACAGCGTAAAAAGCGTGGATTCACGTTTTGGTCAGGCCCGGACAGGCGTTGCTACGGTGCGCGAGGCAATGCCTGTCCTACCGTAGTCAAATCGGTATCGTGCTTGGCGTGATGACCGAACGTTAATGAATCGCATTTACCAACTTGTTGGAAATCGTCAGTTGATGTGTGATCAAGCACAGCAGTGACAAGTACCGACCGACAATACCAGTAACAGTACTGGTGAGTGAAATGGACATTAACTATCCAGCGATCTCAGTTGGAAATGGGTCAAGACAAGTATGAGCGATTGATGGGGATGTCAATCACTTGCTGTCGCAAATGGGGACTGCGTGGAACTGCGAATCAAACGCATCCTCCAGAAGTTTGCAATTTTCTGCAAAAGGTGCTTATCTCCTGAATTCGGGTGTTGCTGGGTGAATTATTAGACCGCACAAATAGTGTGATTAGAGAATAAATAGAAAACGCTTTACCAAGTTGTCAATTTTCAAGATGAAACCGCACAAATGGCGTAGTATGGGCATATTTTCTGCCATAGCAGTAATATTATTTAGGAAAAAATATAATAAACCTTTGATAACGTGATTCTTACGCAACGTGCTATACTAATCTTGTAAGCGCAACAATAGGGAGGCGACGTGAATGGATGAAACCATCGCACCGTGGCTGTACTTGTTTGGACGCGGTGAGGATTATCAAAGTTATCGACGCTTTGGCGCGCATGAATTGCGCCCTGGCGCTTGGCAGTTTCTGGTGTGGGCGCCACATGCATTGGCAGTGGATGTGGTGGGTGAATTTAACGACTGGCAACCCACGGCCTTGGCGCCGCTTGGTGAAACCGGCTGTTGGCAAGGGGTCTTGGCAGCAACTCGCGGCCAGCTGTATAAGTTTCGCCTCACGACGCCACAAGGGGCGGTGGTGGAGAAAATCGATCCGTATGCGTTTGCTTTTGAGAAGAAGCCTGGCACAGCTGCGATCTTGACGGATCTGCCCAAACACCAATGGCGTGATCACAAGTGGCAGCAACACCAGCGGCAAGAACCGATTTACGCGCGGCCATTAAATATTTATGAATTGCACCTGGGGTCGTTTCAGCGCCATGAAGATGGCAGTTACTTAAGCTACCAAGAGTTGGCCCAAACCGTGATCCCATATGTCAAACAACGCGGCTACACGCATATCGAGTTGATGCCATTGATGGAGCATTTGCTGGATGCCAGTTGGGGTTATCAATTGATGGGCTATTATGCCGCCACCAGTCGCTTTGGCACACCAGAAGCTTTCTTGGCGTTTGTTGATGCGGCGCATGTTGCCGGCCTTGGGGTGATCATGGACTGGGTGCCGGGACATTTTATTCGCAACACCGACACCTTGGCGCAATTTGATGGCACGCCGACTTTTGAATACCAAGACCCGCATCGGGCCGACAATGTGCGATGGGGGACGTGGAATTTCGATTTAGGCAAGACGCAGGTGCAGAGTTTTCTGATTTCCAGTGCGATGTATTGGCTGGATCATTGTCATCTGGACGGCTTGCGGGTCGATGCAGTTTCGAACATGTTGTATATGGATTACGACGCAGGCAAAGAACATGACACCAACGTCAATGGCACAAGAGACAACTTAGAAGGCATCGCTTTTCTAAAGAAGCTGAATACCGCGGTGTTTGCTGCCCACCCTGAGTGTTTGATGATCGCCGAAGAATCCTCTGCTTATCCGCAAGTGTCAGCCCCGATCGATCATGGCGGGTTGGGTTTTAACTACAAGTGGAACATGGGGTGGATGAATGACACGTTGAAGTTTTTTGGCATGGATCCATATGCCAGACGCGATCAGTTGAACCTGTTGACGTTTTCTTGGGTGTATATGTATGACGAGCAATTTATCCTGCCGTTTTCACATGATGAAGTGGTGCATGGCAAGAAGTCTTTGATGCATAAGATGCCAGGTGATCGTTACAATCAATTCGCCAATCTGCGCGTGATGTTTGTCTGGTTGATGACCCATCCTGGCAAGAAGCTGTTGTTTATGGGCAGTGAATGGGGCCAATTCTTGGAGTGGCGCGATTATAGTGCCTTAGAATGGCGCGATCTTGACGATCCGATGAATGCCAAGATGCAGCATTTCACCACCACCTTGAACCGCTTATACCAAAAGCGCCCCAGTCTTTGGCAGCAAGATCATGATCCAGCAGGCATGACGGTCACCCTTGGCGATGGGCCAGATGTGTTGAGCTATATTCGCTGGGGCACCACGGAGCAAGACTGCACGATCGTCGTGTTGAATCTGATGCCGATCGAGCAGCGCGACTTCGTAGTGCCGGTGCCGCAAGCTGGTGTGTACAGCGTGTTGTTGAATACCGAAAGCAAGCATTTCGGCGGCACTTGGCAGCGGCTGCAGAAAACCTTGCATACCACAGGCCGCCCGGCTGGCGGACAACCAGACAGTGTCAACTTGGTGCTGCCGGCGATGGGCGCGTTGTTGATCGCACCGTTGACATTGTTGCATCCGAGTCAATCAAGGAGGTAGACCATGAGCACTGAAATGTTAGGGATGATCCTAGCCGGCGGTCAAGGCACGCGGCTGGGCAAGTTGACCAAAAACACTGCCAAGCCCTCTGTGCCATTTGGCGGACGCTATCGGATCATTGATTTTACCTTGAGCAACCTGGCTAATTCCGGGGTGAACACCGTGGGTGTGATCACCCAATACCAACCCTTAGAACTTAATCGCCATGTGCAAAATGGTGCCAGCTGGGGTTTGAATGAACGCGGTGCCGGGGTGACGATCTTGCAGCCTTATGCTTCCAGCGAAGGCGAGAAATTCTTTGAAGGCACGGCGCATGCGATTTATCAAAACATGGCCTATATCGATTCGTACAATCCGCAATATGTGCTGATCTTATCTGGTGACCATATTTACAAGATGGACTACGAGCGGATGCTGGCGTTTCATAAAGCCAAGAAAGCCACTTTGACTGTGGCGGTGATGCCGGTATCACTAGAAGAAGCGCCGCGCTTTGGCATCATGAATACCGATGATACTGACCGCATCATCGCTTTTGAAGAAAAACCGGAGAAGCCCCAATCAGATCTTGCCTCCATGGGTATCTACATCTTCGATTGGGCCCCGCTGCGCAAGTATTTAGCAGACTCATACGCTACTGATGGCAAGATGGAAGACTTTGGCAAAGACGTGATTCCAGCGTACTTGGCGCACAACGAGCCGACTTTTGCTTATGCCTTTCACGGCTATTGGAAAGACGTGGGGACGATCCAGTCGTTGTGGGAAGCGAACATGGAATTCTTGTCGCCGAACAATCCGTTGAACATCACCAACCGCAACTGGCGGATCTATTCACAAACCGAAGCCTTGCCGCCAATGTTCTTCACCAAGAAAGCCAAAGTCGTGCGCTCGATGGTCACAGACGGCTCTTATGTGGCAGGCACCGTGATTCACAGCATCTTGTCGCAGAATGTGAAAGTCGGTGAAGGTTCAATGATCAAAGATTCAATGGTGATGCCAAATGCCGTGATCGGCAAGAATGTCACCATCGATCATGCCATCATCGGCGAAGATGCCGTGGTTGGCGACAATGGTGAAGTGATCGGGTCGGCTGATGATATTGCTGTGATCGGCTACAGTGAAGTCGTCGGCAGAAAGGAGAAAGCATGAGACAAGGAGAAATGGCTGCCGTCATCGACTTAAACGAAGACGTGCACACCTTATTACCATTGACAAAACACCGTCCGATCGGGACCTTGCCTTTTGCCGGGCGCTATCGCTTGTTGGACTTCCCGCTTTCTGCGATCACCGCTGCCGATATTCACTCAGTTGGCTTGTTCATGCCAGAGTCTGAGCGTTCGGTGCAAGATCACATCAGAAGCGGCGCGGCTTGGAATTTGGACTTGATCCAAGGCGGCGTGTTCTTGTTCCCGTATGTGGCCACGCGCGACTATAACGACGAACAATTGCGCGCGCGCTATTATGAGAACTATACCCAATTCTTACGCGGTTCCGGGTCCAAATACACCGTGGTCATGGGGGCCAAGAACGTGGCCAACGTTAACTTGAATGCGATCTTGAATTTCCATAAAGTCGGCGATTCGCGCATCACCACGGTGTATAAGAATTTACCGCGCGAACAGTTCTTGGATAATGATTGGACCTTGTCGCTGTCTGAGCAAGGCACTGCCAGTTCGATCATTCGCGTGGCGGATCGCCATGAAGACACGGATCCTAAGACTTTGCCGAGTTTCATGGAGATCTATATGTTAGCCACCAGTGACTTGATCGATTTATTGGATCAAGCCGCTGCCAGTCACGTGTTCCGCCGCCTGCCAACGTTGTTGCGCGATTATGTGTTGGCCAATAACGCCAATGCCTTCGAGTATACCGGTTATTTGGCCCGGATCGATTCGATTCAGCGCTACTATGAAGCCAATATGCAAATGCTGGAAGATGCCAGCTTCCAATCGCTGTTGTTGTCCAATGTGCCGATTCTGACCAAGTCCAAGAACGAAGTGCCAAGTTTCTTTGCCAAAGATGCGGTGGTGTTAAATGCCTTGTTAGGCACCGGAACTTATATCGAAGGAACGGTCACGGATTCAGTCGTGTTTAGAAACGTGGTGGTGCATCATAATGCAGTGGTCGATCATGCCATTGTGATGCAAGGCACGAAGATCTCCACCGGCTCGACAGTGCGGTATGCCATCTTAGACAAAGGCGTGGTGATCGGGCCGAATCTGAATGTCATCGGCACACCAGACCAGCCGATCGTCTTACGCAAGAATCAAACGGTGTTTGGCGAAAGTGAATTGGAGGCCAGCGATGATTAAAGTTTTATTTGCCGCAGCAGAAGGGGTGCCATTTTATAAAACCGGCGGCTTAGGGGATGTGGCCTATGCCTTGCCGCAAGCACTAGCTAGAATGGGTGTGGACATTCGCGTGGTTTTGCCATATTATCCGCATTTCTTCCCGGCGCGTTATCAAGAACAATTGCGGCCGCTGGCGCGCTTTACCGTGCAATTCGGTGCCCAAGAGAAATATGTGGGCATCTTGACCATGAAATTAGACGGCGTGGTGTATTACTTCGTGGACAACACCGAGTTCTTCGCTCGTGATCAGTTGTATGGCGAGTGGGACGATGGCGGACGCTTCGGGTTCTTTCAAATGGCGATCGTCGAAATGTTGCAGGTGGTTGATTTCATTCCTGATATCCTACATGTCAATGACTGGCACACCGCCTTTATCCCGGTGTTGTTGGCAGACAAATATGCGTGGATGACGCCGCTTGCTGGGATCCACACGCAGTTGACCATCCACAATTTACAATTCCAAGGGTGGTTCCCGCAAAATATATTAGACACGGTGTTTGGCATCGGCCGACAATTTGCTCATGATGACGGCTTTATCCAAGATGGCCAAGTCAATTTCTTAAAAGGCGGGATCAATTTCGCTGATTTGGTGACGACTGTGTCGCCAAGTTATGCCGGCGAGATCCAAACGCCGGCGTTTGGCGAACATTTAGATGGCACCTTGCGCAAGCAGAATTGGAAATTGCGCGGGATCTTAAACGGCATCGACACCAAACTTTACGACCCAGCCACCGACGCGTATTTGGATAGTCATTACGATGCCCAAGACCTCAGCGGCAAAGCCAAAGACAAAGCGGCTTTGCAACTGGAAGTCGGCTTGCCGCAAACCAGCGCGCCATTGTTTGGGGTCGTCAGCCGCCTCACCCGCCAGAAAGGCATGGATCTGTTAGTTGCGGCATTAGATCAGTTGTTGCCGCAGCTGGATTGCCAAGTGGTGTTGTTAGGCACCGGCGAAGACGACTTGGCGCGCCACTTTGAAGACTTGCACGCGCGTTTTGCCGGTAAAATGGCCACGGTGATCGGCTTTGACGTGGCCTTGGCCCAACGGATCTATGGCGGCAGTGACTTCTTTGTGATGCCGAGTGCCTTTGAACCCAGCGGCTTGGCCCAAATGATGGCCATGCGCTATGGCAGCTTGCCGGTGGTGCATGAAACCGGCGGCTTGCGCGACTCTGTGGTGCCATACGATGCCACAACTGGTGCAGGAGACGGGTTCAGTTTCTGGGATTATGATACTAATGTGCTGGCTGAGACCATGCGGCGTGCGGCGACGATTTACACCGAAGAGCCCGCTGTCTACCAGCGCCTGCAACAAACTGCCATGGCCAAGGACTTTGACTGGGTCCATGCCGCGTCAGATTATTTAGCCGGGTACCAGTCGCTTTTAGGTTAAGGGTTTGAAATGAAATCGCGTTTGCCCTGCAACCGGCACAGCTGCAAGGCAGGCGCTTTTGTATATCAGATCCTTGCAAGTTGATCAGTTGTCCAAGGAGGTCAATATGGCATTAACAAAGAAACGGTTTATTGCAGATTATCGCGCAGAATGTTTGCACCTGTTTGCATCCCCGCTTGAAGATTTATCCATTCAGCAGCAATACCAAGCGCTGGCTTTTCTGGTGAAAGGCTACTACGCCAAAGACTGGTCCCATACCAAAGCCGATTACGATCACCATCAACAAAAGCAAGTTTATTATTTCTCCATTGAGTTCTTGCCTGGGCGGCTGTTGGCTTCCAACTTGTTGAACCAAGGTTTGCGGGCCGTGGTTGAAGACGGCTTGGCGCAATTGGGTATCGATGCGGAAACACTGTATGCGCAAGAAGGCGACCCGGGCCTTGGCAACGGGGGGTTGGGCCGCTTGGCGTCGGCGTTTTTAGACGCGATGGCGGCAGTGGGCATGGCTGGCAACGGCAACGGGATCCGTTATCAATACGGCTTGTTTGAACAGCGCTTTGTTGACGGCTATCAAGTGGAGCTGCCAGATGATTGGCTGCGTACCGTGAATGTGTGGGAAACCCGCAAAGAAAATCGCGCCGTGATCGTGCGCTTTGGCGGCAACGTTTATTTACAACCAACCGACGCCGGCGGTTTAGAACCGGTGTATGAGCATGCTGAACAAGTCTTGGCCGTGCCATATGACACAGCGATCCCCGGGTTTGCCAATCACGTGGTTAATACGATGCGCTTATGGAGTGCCGAGCCGGTGCCAGGCCATGTCCATACCTTAGCGGAGAAAGCCCATGTCAACGCGATCACCCAGATCTTATATCCAGATGATTCCGACACTGCCGGGCGGGAATTGCGGCTGCGCCAAGAATATTTCTTCACTTCAGCCGGCGTGCAAAGTATCGTGACGCATTATCGGCGCTTTCATCAAGATTTGCATTTGCTGCCGAAATTCGTGGCGATCCATATCAATGACACCCATCCGGCGATGGCGGTGTTAGAGCTGATGCGCGTCTTGCTGGATGACGGCCATTTAGGCTGGGATGAAGCTTGGGCGATCACGGTGGCAACGATGTCATACACCAATCACACCTTAATGGCGGAAGCCTTGGAAACTTGGCCGCAAGACATGTTTGCCAGCCTTTTGCCGCGGCTGTGGCAAATCGCCCAAGAAATCGATGCGCGCTTTCGCAGCGCCCACCTGCTGCAATTTGGCGCAGATTTGGTGGGCCGCGCTGCCCCCAGTCAAGGGGGGTATTTGCACATGGCCAACTTGGCAGTGATCGGCAGTCATGCCGTCAATGGTGTGGCACAATTGCATACTCAACTGCTGGAGCAAAGTGTGCTTAAAGACCTTTACACGATTTACCCGGCGCGTTTCAACAACAAAACCAATGGCATCACGCCTAGGCGTTGGGTACAAATCGCCAATCCGAGTTTGGCCAATTTGATCGATGACACCATCGGCCGCACCTGGCGCCGTGATCCGCGAGCCCTAACGGCTTTGCGCGCCCAGTTAGACGATGACGAATGGTTGAATGCATTGACTGCTGCCAAGGCCGAAAACAAAGCCCGCCTGGCCACAACGATCCAAACCACGCTTGGCTTGCAAGTGCCGACAACGGCGATTTATGATGTCCAAATCAAGCGCCTGCATGCTTATAAGCGGCAGCTGCTGCATGTGTTTGGCATCTTGGCCCATTATGACGCCATTAAGCGCGGCCAAAAGCGCCCGGCGCGGGTGCATGTTTTCGGGGCCAAAGCTGCCCCGAGTTATCGCTATGCGAAAGCCGTGATCCGCTTGATCAACGCCGTGGCCGATTTGGTCAATCAAGACCCTGATTGTGCCGGACAATTGGCTGTGGCATTCTTGCCAAATTACGGGGTGAGTTTAGCTGAGCAAATCATCCCTGCCGCCGATATTTCCGAGCAGATCTCATTGGCAGGTACTGAAGCCTCTGGCACGTCGAATATGAAATTAATGGCCAATGGCGCCATCACCTTAGCCACCTTAGACGGCGCCAATATTGAGATCCAAAGTGCCGCAGGGGCAGCTGCGATGGTGACTTTTGGGATGACGACGCAAGAGGTGCAAGCTTTGAACGCATCGAATCGCTATTCGGCGCGCGGGCTATATGAAAGTGATCCATTGATCCATCGCTTAGTGGACATGTTGGTGGATGGCAGTATCCCAGGCAGCAAATCAGTTGGCCAAGAGATCCAAGATGAATTGTTGGTGTACAACGATACTTACCGCGTCTTGGCCGATTTGCAAAGTTATTTGGCCGCCAATCGCAAGTTGGATGCGCTGTGGCAAACCCCTAAAGCCTGGGCGCAAGCGGCACTGCAAAACATTGCCGCTTCCGGTCAGTTCTCAGCGGACTTCACAGTGCAGCGCTATGGCCGCGAGATCTGGGATGTGCTGCCAAACACGCCGATCGTGGGGGATGAGCATGCATTATGATTCGTTCATCGACCGCAAGCCATTTGGCGCGGTAGTCGTTGATACTGCGGTGAGTTGGCAGATCCAAGCAACAGAAGCCAAAGTGTGCACCTTGTTGTTGGCGCAACCAGATGGCCAAATGCAAGCGCATGTGATGCAAGCTGGGCCAAGGGGTTTTTCCGCCACGGTGCAAATTACCCAAGCCGGCGTGTGGTATTACGCGTTTCGCGTGGAAACTGACACCGGTCAGCTGACGTATGCGGCCCAAGCTGGCGGCTTTGGCGGATCAGGCCAAGTTTATCAAGCAGACGCGCAGGCGCCTTGGTATCAGCTGACGGTGGTGTCGCGCCGCGAGACGCTGCCGGCGTGGTATCAGAATGCGCGGATTTATCACATCTTTGTGGATCGCTTTAATAACGGCAATACAGACGGGCATGTCAACGCGCCTAAGCCGAATAGTTTCTTATATGGTCAGTTAACTGATGCACCTTATTATGTCAAAGATGCCAACGGTGAGGTGGTGCGGTGGGATTTCTACGGCGGCAACTTGGCTGGCATCACCGAAAAGCTCGATTGGCTCAAGGCTCAAGGGTTCACGGCGCTTTATCTCAGCCCGATTTTTGAAGCCGTCAGCAACCACCGCTATGACACTGCCGATTATATGCGTATCGATCCGATGTTAGGCACCTTGGCTGATTTCAAGACGTTAGTGGCCCAGCTGCATCAACGCGGCATGCGTTTGATCTTAGACGGGGTGTTCAACCATGTGGGTCGCGATTCGCGCTACTTCAATGCGGCTGGGCGCTATCCTGATTTAGGTGCGGCGCAAAGTCAAGCTTCACCTTATGCGCAGTGGTTCACCTTCAAGCATTGGCCAGACGATTATGACGCGTGGTGGGGGGTGCGCGATTTGCCGGCGATCAACAAGCAGGCGCGTGATTTTCAGCAGTTTATCGCCGGCGGTCCCACCAGCGTCTTAGGGTATTGGACCGGCTTAGGCGTCGACGGGTGGCGCTTGGATGTCGTCGATGAGTTGGACATGGCTTTTGTTTACCAGATCCGGGCGTTATTGGATCAGTATCCGCAGCGGGTGTTGATCGGCGAAGTTTGGGAAGATGCCTCGCACAAGATCGCTTATGGCAGGAGGCGGCCGTATTTTGAAGGCCACGCTTTGCAAGCGGTGATGAATTATCCGCAGCGGCAGTGGATGATCGATTATGTCTTAGGCAAATTATCGCCGGCCAGTTTCGGGCGGCAGCTCAAGACCTTAGAGGAAAATTATCCAGCGGCGATCTTCGCCAACAACTTCACCAGTTTGTCCACGCATGATACCAAAAGGGTGCTGACTGTCTTAGGGCATGATTTGGCGCAGCTTAGTCAATTGTTGTGGCTGCAGGCGATGCTGCCAGGGGATTGGGTGGAGTTCTACGGTGACGCTGCGGGATTAGATGGCGGTGTGGACCCGCAGAATCGCAAGTATTATCCTTGGGGCCGAGAAAACCAAGCCATCCAAGCTTTATATCAACAAGCCAAAGCGCTGCGGCAAACGCCGGCTTTTGCTGGAAACAGTGGTTTTGCGGCCTTTTGGGATGCTGAGTTATTCGGGGTATTGCGCTATAGCGGCGAAGCGGTGGTGATTGGCTATTTCAATACCGGCGCCCAAGCAGCCACCTTGGTGCCAGACGCGGCTGAGCTGGCTTATGTGCCTGAAGCTTTGCGAGCGTTGATCCAGCCGGTGACGGTACCAGCGCACGCACAGCTGATCCAACCCGGCTTGCAACATGAGTCTTCTTAATTGAGCTTGGTGGTCGCTGTTTGTGTTGGTCATCACGCTATTGCTGACCAGCTTAAGACGAACACGGCGAAAATGATGCAAACCAGCACCAACACAAGGAGGGATTGATATGATCGAATCAGCACAACCGAGCTAATTGACGGCTTTAGTTCCATTAGTTGAGGCGTATTATGCGGCCAGCCCAGTGCCGCATACCGTTGATGTGTCGCGCTTAACGGCGCACATGACCCAACTTTGCCAACCAGACAATCCGCTAGGTGGGTTGCTGGTGGCCAAGCAAGGCGACGGTTTGATCGGCTTTGCGTTCTTGTATTACGGCTTTGATAAGCGCGCTTTGGCGCGGGTGGTTGAACTTAATGATTTGTTTGTTGCCGAATCAGCAAGGCGGCAAGGCGTCGCCAAGGAATTGTTGCAAGCCAGTTTCGATTGGGCCAAAGCGCATGGTGCCGTGAGTGTCCAATGGCAAACCCGCACCAGTAACTTTGCGGCGCAGCAGTTATATGACCAAGTGGGCCAACGGGTGATCGGCTGGGTGCATTATGCCAAAACGCTAGATTAAACTGATTTTTAGTGAACTTGCGCCGATGCAGGCGGCGAATGTGGTAGGGTTATACCAGAACTGATTTCTGGAGGCCTTTATGTATTATTTCTTGAATGCATTCATTCCGCGCTTTTGTTCCGGCATCGAACATGCCGAATTCAAGCGTTTGAATAACTTCTTAGCCCATGGCGTCGAAGCCAAAATCGTCACCAGCGTCTACACCCGCGATGCCAGCGTGAATTTGGCGACCCATCATTTGGATTATGCGTATTACGTCAATTTATATGATTTCTTCTGCGACAATACAGCAGTTGCCCAGCGGCAATTGCAAGATCGCGATGTTGCGCCGGGATTGCGCTTGGATGTGCAAGCAGAAGGTACCCATTGTTATGACGGGACCCGTGAAGTCATGACCATCAGGCATCACGACGGGCGCATCGATGCAGTGGATATTTATGACGGCGATCATCAGCTGGTGCGGCGTGATTATTATGACACCCGCGGGTTTAAAGGATTCAGTCAGTTCTTTGCCACGACTGATGATGCCAGCCAAGCTTATGTGGCGTTGGAGAATTTCTACTCCAGCACTGGCCGCGTTGGGGTAGAGATCACCTATCGCAAGCGCGGCAGCGGGGTTGTCGCGACTGCTTATCGCTTGCGGCGCCAAGATGGGCGCGAGTGGTATTTGATGAATCAAGAGCAGATGTATACGGTGTTTTTGGATGAGTTGAATGCCGGCGGCGATACGTTTATTTCCGATCGCTCCAACGTCACCAACCGGCCGATGATCAACATGACGACGCCAGCACGGAAGCTGGAGCATTTTCATAACATTCATTTCCAAGATTATCATGATCCCATGCATTCACCGCTGACTTATACGTCCATCAGCCAAACCGAGCTGTTGAGCCGTACCGACATGGTGATCACCCCCACTGCGCAACAAGCCGCGGATATGCAAAAGCGGCTCAAGACTACTGTCCCCATTCATGCGATCCCAGTGGGGGTGGTGCCTGATGCGCAACTGGCTAAGCCGCCAGTGCCGGAAGCTGCCCGCACAAGCGGCAAGATCATTATGGTTGCGCGCTTATATTGGGAAAAGCATGTCGACGATGCCATCTGGGCGTTTAAAGCCGCGCATGATCAGCTTGATTGGTTGACCATGGATATTTATGGCTATGGCGATGGCAACACCGATTATCGCGATGAGAAGCTGGCCAAGCAAATCGTCAAAGACCAAGGCCTCAGCGACGTGGTGCACTTTATGGGCTACACTGATGATATCGCCAAGGTGTACGATCAAGCTCAGGTGATGTTGCTTTCGAGTCGGCATGAAGGGGCCCCTTTGGCGATCTTAGAAGCCGCGTCGCATGGCGTACCCACGATCAGTTATGACACCCATTATGGGCCAGCGGAGCTGATCAAAGCCGGTCAGTCTGGTGAAATCGTACCTTATGGGGATGTTAATGGCTTAGCCGACAAGCTGGTGGCGACTTTTGGTTCGCCACAGCGGTTAAGCCAGTTGAGCCAAGGCGCTTATGCGCGGGCCAAAGATTATTCGCAAGAAGCGGTGTGGGCGATTTGGGAGCGCTTGGTGATCCACCCGCAAGCTAAATAAAGCGCAAGATCTGCCAGTTTCCGAAGGCAGGTCTTTTGTTTTGCCATAAATCTGGTTGATTGCCGAACGTGACAGGACAGAATTTAGCTTAATTTCGGAAAATGGCTTTGCGAATGCCGTCGCACACGTTATAATTAGCGCATTACAAGGACAGGAGGCGACAGGCATGGGTGCCATTCGCATCACCAATATGCAATTTCACACCTATAACGGGGTGTACCCAGAAGAACAGAAACTCGGCCAGCGCCTTAGCGTCGATGTCGAGTTGCGCTTGCCTATCGAAACCCAAGTGCAACATGATGATTTGTCAGAAACCGTGGACTATGGCGCAGTTTACAAAGCCGTGGCCGCGTTTGTCACGACGCATCACTACCAATTGATTGAAATGCTGGCCAATCAGTTGTTGGCCGAACTTAAAGGCCGCTTTGCCGTCAGCGGGATCACCTTGCGTATTCGCAAAGGTGCCGTGCCCATTAATGGGATCTTTGATACGGTAGAAATTGAGGTCAGCTGCGATGACTGAGGCCTATATTGGCTTAGGGGCTAACTTGAATTCGCGGCTGGCCAATTTGGCTAAGGCGCGACAAATGCTGCAACAAACGCCTAAAGTGGCCGTGGTGCGGACGTCTTTGATTTATGAAACCGCGCCGGTGGGGGATGTGGCGCAAGGTGATTACCTCAACCAAGTGGTGGTGGTGGACACGCAATTGACGCCATTGGGCTTGTTGGCTCGCCTGCATGAAATTGAAGCCGCCTTGCACCGGCAGCGTATTGTGCGCTGGGGCCCGCGAACGGTAGATCTGGACTTGTTGTATTACGGTCAGGTGCACCAAGCAACCGCTGAGCTGCACTTGCCGCATCCGCAGATCCCCAAGCGCCGCTTCGTGTTGGTGCCGCTGTTAGAAGTCGCCCAAGGTCCGCTGGCGGCCCAAGTCGCTGCCATGTTGCAAGCCACCACTGATCACAGCGCGGTGCGCTTGTATATCGCAAACAAGAGATAAGGAAAGACAATGGATAAGAAACGTATTGAGCATGCTGTACATGAACTGTTAAGCGCCGTGGGTGAAGACCCCACCCGACCTGGGTTAATTGAAACGCCTGAGCGAGTGGCGCGCATGTATGAAGAAGTGTTTGGCTCACTTGAGCAAGGTGAACACTTTAGCGATTACAAAGTATTCCCAGTGGCGGTTGACCCAGGGTTGGTGATGGTGCAGCAGATCCCGTTTTATTCGATGTGTGAACATCACCTGTTGCCGTTTTTCGGGCATGTCACGATTGGCTACATGCCTAGCCATAAACAAATCATTGGTTTAAGCAAGCTCGGACGGCTGGTGGAATTCGTCGCGCGCCGGCCCAGTGTCCAAGAGGCCTTCACGGCGAAGATCGATTCAGAACTCACCCGCATCTTGGCACCACAAGGGGTGGCAGTTTCGGTAGTGGCGCGGCATATGTGTATGGAAATGCGCGGGATCAACCGCGGCGATTTATTCACCTACACCTCGCGATATTCAGGCGTGTTTGAAACTGATGCCCAATTGCGCAAAGAATTTCAAGCGGAGGCACGCAGAACTAATGGCAACGTATGAAGCCTTGCGCCAGGCGATGGATCATCGTATGCTGGCAGCCGATACCACCCGGGTGGCAGCCTTGGCGAAGGTGTTGCAGCAATTAGGCCATCCTGAACAACGTTATCACATCATTCATTTGGCCGGCACCAATGGCAAAGGCTCCACCGGGGCATGGCTGGCGCACGGGTTGCGCAATGCCGGCTATACCGTTGGCCATTTTCACAGCCCAGCCATGGCCGGAGAGCTTGATCAAACGCGCTTGAATGATATCAGCATCACTGCTGCTGAATTTGCCGCTTGCATGGTGGAAATCGCCCAGCTGGCCGACGTCGAGTATGCGGCGTTTTCGGATTTTGAATGGGATGTGCTGACTGCTTTGTGGTGGTATGCGCAACAAGGCGTTGATTGGGTGGTGTTAGAAGCCGGCTTAGGCGGTGCATATGATGCCACCAATGCCATCAGCGCACCGGACTTTGCAGTGTTTACGCATATTGCTTTGGATCATACCGCGATCTTAGGGCCAACGGTTGCAGCAATCGCCGAAAATAAAGCCCAAATCATCAAACCCAACACCCGCGTGGTTGTGGCGCCGCAACAGCAAGCTGCGGCGTTAGCGGTGCTCAAAAGCGTCGCCAGTGCGCATCATGCGCAAAGCTTCACTGTGGCAGATCCCAATTGGCAAGCCAGTGCGCAGACTTGGCAAGGGCGTGACGTGAATTATCATGGCCATCAATTTCACCTGAAACAACTTGGTGATTATCAACTGGCTAATGCCGCATGCGCGTGGCTGGTGTGGGAACAATTAGGTTTGGCTAATGAAGCGCTTGCCCAAGCCATGGCGCAAGTGCAATTGCCAGGGCGCTTGCAGGTGATCCAACAAGCACCGCGGGTGGTTTTAGATGCTGGGCACAACCCAGATGCGCTGCCCAAAGCCTTAGCGACGGTGCGCGAGTTGCTGCCTGCAGGCGGGCGCTTATTGGTGGTTGCCGGCTTCTTAAAGGACAAAGCGGTGGCAGCGCTTGCCCAAGCGCTTAGCGTTGCCGATGAAGTGTGGGTGACCACGCCTGATCATCCCACGCGGGCATTGGCGGCAAAGCAGTTGCAACCATTGGTGCCGAATAGTCACTTGGCGGCTGATGTGCATGCTGGTTTAGCCGCGGCCAAAGCAGCTGCGCGCCGGCAAGACGTGGTGATGGTTGCCGGATCATTCTATTTGATCGGAGCGTTGTTGGATGACTGAATTTGTCTTGGCTTCGCACAATCTGCGCAAACACGCGGAACTGGTTGAACTGTTGGCACCATATGGGCATCAATTGCGCAGCTATCCTGATGCCTTGCCGCAAGAAGGTACCATTAGTTTGCAAGCCAATGCCTTGCACAAAGCCCAAGTCGTGCATGCCGCTTGGCCAAACGCTTGGGTGTTGGCAGATGATACCGGCTTATTTCTGGCCGCCAAACCCGACGCCTTAGGGGTGAGCACCCATCGCCAGCTGCCGGCTGTCGGCACCAATACAGCGCTGCTTGCGATGTTGACGCCGCAAATGAGTCGGCGTTGTGAGCTGCGTTCGACCTTGGTGATCCAAGCGCCTAGTGGCGACATTCAATCTGCGACAGGCAGCTTGGCGGCGACGTTGGCCACCAAGGTGCGCGGTGAATGGTCGCGCGGCTTTGACCGCTTGTTGATCCCAGTGGGTGAAGCGCTGACCCTGGCTGAAATGCCGCTTTCAATTCGCCAAGCGTATCTGCCGCGCCAACGGGCCTTGGCCCAATTATTTATCTGAAAGGATCCTGATCGCGATGCAAATCTCCGAACTTGAATTGAGCCACAATGAACAAAGCTTGGCCAGCCAAGCGCTGAAAGCGGCCACCAGGTGCCAACAGCAATTGGCGCTGGTTGTCAGTTTTGATGATGAAACCGAGCAAGCCCGCTGGCAGACTTTGGCGCACCAATTTGATTTGGTGACCACACCCGGTCAGGCTTTGGTGCCGCAAGCGGCGTTAACGCCTTTGATTGCCGCGTTAAAAGCGCGGCATTTCACTGCCGCAGCCGCAGACCTCACTGCCATTCAAGCCGCCCATGCAGTGCGCTGGCAAGCCGGACGCTTTGTCTTTGATGTGAGTGCCAAGCCTTTGGTGTACGGGATCTTGAATGTGTCGCCAGAGTCGTTTTATGATGGCGGGCGCTTTGTGGCAAGTGCTGATATGCAAGCCCATGTTGCCCAAATGGTGCAAGCCGGCGTTGATGTGCTTGAAGTCGGCGGGCAAACCACCCGGCCAGGCTTTACGCCGCTGACTGCAGAAGTTGAATGGCAGCGCGTGGCGCCGGTGATTGATTGGGTACAAGCGCATTATCCAGATTTGCCTTTGGCCATTGATACCTATAAATATCCGCTGATGCAACAAGCTTTGGCTTGCGGCGTGGATATTATCAATGATGTCAACGGCTTCACTGATGATCCGGCGAAGCTTTCACTGCTTGCGCAAAGCAATTGCGGCTTGTTGACGATGCATAGCAATCGAACCAGCGAATATTTAGACCTGACTCAAGAAATGCGCCACTTCTTTAAGACGAATTTGGCTGAGTTGACCCAAGCCGGGATCGCGTATGAACGCATTGCCCTTGATCAAGGCATCGGTTATGCCAAAGTCGCTGATGGTCAACAAGACTATGCCATGATGCGCAATATCGAGCAGCTTAATGATTTCAAACGACCGCTGATGGTGGCAATTTCGCGCAAAGGCTTTGGCGCGCAGTTGTTTGGGTTAGCCAAAGACGACCGCCTGCCGGTGACCTTAGTGGCAGAAGCGGCGATGTTTCTCAAAGGCGGCAATATCTTGCGTGTGCATGACGTGGTGGAAACCGTGCAGCTGCGCAAGATGTTAACGGTGATCCAGTCCACTTATTGGGCGCCGCTGGGCTAGTGTGACGCCTGGCAGATGCCTTGGTTGCGGTGTTTAACAGGCGCGCCAACAATGCCGATTGTGCGTGCCATCAAGCCACGCAAACAGCGCTGCCAGGCACTTTACAAGGCAGGACCTTAAGCCAGCGTGAGAGGCGGGGGAGCATTGTTTGCTGGCGCAACTCGACTTGTTATTGGTGATTGCCAGTGACGTCTTGCGCTTTAGACTTACAAATGGTAGGCTAAATCCAGTCTAACCAGTTACCGTGGTTGACCGCCGGAAATCAGCGGTCGAAGCTTTGCACAAGCAAGCCAGTCTGGTATGATTGAAATAACAAGAAGGGGTTGAAGAATATGTTTGACAACGTGGAAACCACTGGTCCCGTTACCTGCAGTTTCTGTGGGAAATCGCAAGACCAAGTGAAGAAGATCGTTGCTGGCCCTGGCGTATATATTTGTAACGAATGCATTGAGCTATGTAAGCAGATCATCGATGAAGAGTTCAAAGAAGATGCCTACCAGAACTTGCTGGAAGTGCCTAAGCCAATCGAGATCTTGAAGATCTTGAACGACTATGTGATCGGCCAAGATGACGCCAAGCGGGCCTTGGCAGTGGCCGTGTACAACCACTACAAGCGTGTAAACCAAATGGAAGTTGCCGACAAAGGCGACACCGAATTACAGAAGTCCAACATTGCCTTGATCGGCCCAACTGGTTCCGGGAAAACGTTCCTGGCCCAAAGTCTGGCGCGGATCTTGAATGTGCCTTTTGCCATTGCCGATGCTACGACACTGACAGAAGCCGGCTATGTTGGTGAAGACGTGGAAAACATCTTATTGAAGCTGCTGCAAGCGGCTGATTATGATGTCGAACGCGCCCAAAAAGGCATCATCTATATCGATGAAATCGATAAGATCGCCAAGAAGTCCGAGAATGTTTCGATCACCCGTGATGTGTCCGGCGAAGGCGTCCAACAAGCGCTGCTAAAGATCTTGGAAGGCACCATTGCCAACGTTCCGCCGCAGGGGGGACGCAAGCATCCGCAACAAGAATTTATCCAAATCGACACGACCAACATCTTGTTCATCGTCGGCGGCGCCTTTGACGGCATTGAAACCATTGTCAAAAACCGCATGGGTGATAAGACCATCGGCTTTGGCGCCAGTGCGCCAGAAGCCGGTTATGACCCGAACAAGTCGGTGATGCAGCAAATCGTGCCTGAAGACTTGATGAAGTTCGGGATCATCCCTGAATTCATCGGCCGGATCCCGATCATTGCAGCGTTAGAGAAACTCACCGAAGACGATTTGGTCCACATCTTGACTGAACCGAAGAACGCTTTGGTCAAACAGTACCAGAAACTGCTGAGCTTAGACAACACCCAGCTGGAATTCACCACGCCGGCATTGCATGCGATCGCCCACAAAGCGATCGAACGCGACACCGGGGCGCGGGGCTTGCGCTCGATCATCGAAGCCGTGATGCAAGACTTGATGTTTGATTTGCCAAGCCGGCCAGAAGTGGTCAAGGCCGTGGTCACCAAAGCCGCCGTGCTTGGTACCGGCAAGCCGGAACTGGTTTTAGAAGACGGACAAGAAGCCTCATAATTGAATTGATCAGCAAAGCCGCGCCTGCCCATTCAAAGTGAATGCGCAGGCGCGGCTTTTGGTGCCGTCACGTGACAAAACTGTTAGCTCATGCGCAAAGCCGCTATGCGATAATTGAACCAGCAGCAAGGAGGCGACAAGATGGCCAAAGCAGAGCCCATCACGGCAGAACGGATGCATAATCGATATTATGGTGCCGGCGGTTTTTCGGCAATCGTCGCTTTTTTCGCCAATTACGTGAACTTCACCGGCCGCAGCACCCGGAGGGAATATTGGTGGATGCAGCTGTTTAGCTGGCTGTTTTCCATTGCAGCATTGATCGGCGTGATTTTTGCTGTGGTGTTTTTTGCCGTCACCCAAGCTGACACCAAAGTCTTGCAAGGTGCACCGTTTTGGGGCATGGTGGTCGGGTTGTTGGTGTATGTCGCCTTGATGTTTGCTGTGTTATTGCCTAGTTTAAGCTTGCCCATCCGCCGTTATCGCGATGCTGGCGTGCCTTGGTGGCTGTATGTCATTCAATTGGTGATCCGGCTTGGCACATTGGGGTGGCTGGGTGAAGATTCCAACGTGGCCATTGGCATTTATCTGGTGTTAAGCGTGATTACCATCGTCATTTGTGCCTTACCTAGTCAAGCTCAGCCAATCAAAAACGCGCAGGTCCGCTAATCACGGACTTGCGCGTTTTTGATTGGTTTAATGGATTTTGGCGTGGCGGAAGCCATAAGCGAAGTATACCACCATCCCAAAGGCAAACCAGATCAAGCTCATGAGCCAAGTTTCGGCTGACAGCTGACTCATCAACAGCAGGCAAAACAAGAAACTGATCACTGGGATCACCGGATAGCCTGGCACCTTAAAGCCGTCGTTGTTGATCAATTCATGTTTGCGCAAAGGGATAATGCCAATGGACACGAAGGCAAAGGCGATCAAAGTCCCGATATTGACCAAGTTCACCAGTTGCGTCAAAGGCACGAACCCGCCCATCACGGCAATAATCAAGGTTACCGTCCACAAGGCGTTAAGCGGCAATTGATTGGTGATTTTGCCAAACCAGCGCGGCAGCAAGTGATCACGGCCGATGGCGTAAACCAGGCGTGATGACGAATAAATCATCGTGACCATCATGGTAAACATTCCCGCCAACGCCCCTAAGGCGATGATGCCGGAAAGCTTGGGCTGATGGATGGCATTCAAGGCAAAAGACACCGGATCGGCAACGTCAAGTTTGGTGTAGCGCACGATCCCGGTTAACACGATGGCCACTGCGACATATAAGATCGTGGCAATGATCAGCGTGCCGATGATCCCGCGCGGCAAGGTCTTCTGCGGCCGCTTGACTTCTGGTGCTGAAGCCGACACCGCGTCAAAGCCTAAATAAGCAAAAAACACCGTTGATGCACCAGCCAGGATGCCTTTGGTGCCAAAAGGCAAATACGGATGCCAATTGGTGGGTTTAACATAGAAGACGCCCACGGCAATAAACAACAAGATGATGCCTAATTTGATCACCACCATGATGCGGTTGACGGCCATTGAGGTGCGCATGCCGCGCGACAACAGCACGCCGATCAGCAACACCACCACTACGGCGATCAAGTTGAAGTAGGTGCCATGCGCCGGATCAAAAGCTCCGGTGATCGCTTGAGGAATACGTAAACCAAAGCCGGCAATGAAACTTTGAAAATACGCCGCAAAGCTGGTCGATACAGCGGCCACCGCTAACATATATTCCAAAATCAAAGCCCAGCCGATGATCCAGCCGAAAATTTGACCAAAGACGATATTGCCATAGGCGTAGGCGGAGCCGGCTACCGGCAGCGCCGAGGCGAATTCGGCGTAACACATTGCCGCCAAACTGCACACAACTGCGGCTAAGATAAAGGATAAAGTGATTGCCGGGCCGGCAGTGGTGGCTGCGACGGTACCAGGCAGGATGAAGATCCCGGTGCCGATCACCGCGCCGATGCCCAAGGCGATCAAATCACGGGTGGTGAGGGTACGCGCCAGTTGATGATCGGCGTGCAAGGTTTGTGCAAGGTCAGGTTTAGCCGTCAGGCGCTGCCATAAATTCATGATCGGGTGACTTCTTTCTATTTAAGCTTGCCAGATTCTTTCTCTTCAAGGTATTTCTTCTGATCAGGAACATACACGAAATTCGGATCGATTTCTTTGTCCAGCTGATCAAAGGCCGCTTGCATCGTTTCGCCTAACGCTTTGGTGCGCTCGTCAGTCAAGCGGCCGGCTGGCACCTCGATTGGCGTGCCGAAGCGAATGGTCACCCGCTTGCGGGCCAAGAGCTTGGAGAACTTCACTGGGCCTTGATACACTGCCGGCACGATCGGAACTTTCGCCAGCTTCGCGATCAAGGCCGCGCCGCCTTTTAACTCGGTGGAGTAACGCGTGCCAGAAGGAAAAATGATGATCCCCAACTGCTGGTTTTTGATCATGCGCACTGGGGTTTTGATCACACTAGGACCTGGATTGGCGCGATCCACACCAAAGGCGTTAGCATGCGTCAAGATGAAGCGCAAGATCGGGTTATGAAAAAGTTCTCGCTTGGCCATGAAGCCAAATTTCTGCGGTGCTGCGGCCACGGCAAAGTAAATCGGATCCCACCAGGTCCGATGCGGGCCGACGAGAACATAGGGCCCATTAGGCAAGACGTCTTTGTTTTCATAATGGGCATTACCGTTAACCAGAAATAGCGCAATTCGCGCAACAACACGAATGAAAGAGTAGAACATAGCGATGCTCCCTTCGAGGCTTAAAATCTGTATTATTATACCATTTACTATTTTATGGCGCGAATCACCAGCGTTAACCGCGCCGCTTCCTCATAATATTCTCATCATAAAAGCGCTTGCTGAGCTGTTTAGTTCTGCAACCGTCAAAATAACCGGCCGTCTGCATCCCCATTGCAGGGACAAAGGCGGCCGGTTTGTTCAATGCGTGACAGATGAAGCTTGACGAGCGGCGGCAACCCGCAGGCCATAAGGCGACTGGCGGATCGTTTGATAAAGCGCAGCAAAGTCAGCAGTAGGCAGCGCCGCGCCAAACAACGGACTGCCAGGTTCCAACCAGATTCCTGCGGCTAAAGGTCCCAAATCGTATGGCGCAAAGCCGAAGCGTTGGATGAGCGCAGCAACTGGTTTGCGGATCTGGTCGTGATCGGTGGCATAAGCCATGGCCCGCGGCACTTGCGGGTGCCGCTCAACTTCGATTTCCAAGTCATGATAGCCCATGTGGTTGAAGGCTTTGGCCACCAGACTGTCAGTCAAGTGCGCTTGGGTGGCTTCGGCGCTGGAGTAGGTGAGGCTGGAGATGCGATTCATCGTGCCGTCGACTTCAGGCCAGAAGTTGGTGGCATCAAGTACCAGCTTGCCGGCTAAAGCCGCCGGGTCTAGGCGTTGCACTTGGGTCAATGGAATCGCCAAGATCACCACGTCGGCTTGGTTGAATAAAGTTGTGGCGTCGACGGTGGTGGCGCCAGGGGCTAAGGTGTCAATGATCCAGCGCAGTTCTGCCACAGACTTGCGCGATGCAATCAATACCGGATAATCGGCGTGCACCGCGAGTCTGGCTAAGGTGGTGCCTAGTTTGCCGGCGCCTAAGATGCCAATGGTTTCAACCATCTTATTCACCGCCTAACAATTCGCGTACCCGCGGAATCACTTTAGTGGCGTAATTGGTAATGGTTTGTTCCCGCTGGTGCACCAGTTGACCGCCGGTGCCGTACACCAAATCAAAGCGTGACATCTTCAAGGCGCGCATGTTCTTGGCGATTTTCTGCGCCACTTGTTCTGGGGTGCCGACATAATAAGCGCCGGCGTCGATTTCAAATTCGAAGCGGTCTTTAGTCATTGGCGCCCAGCCGCGATCGATGCCGATGCGATCCATTTCCTCTTTGATGTATTGCCAACCCACGCGCTTAGCTTCGGCGGCATCTTCTAAGATGATGCCATGCGCGTGCATCCCCAGCGGCAGCGGCGCTTTGCCCATTTTGGCACTGGCTTGTTGGTATAATTCGACATAAGGCAAGAAGCGGGTAGGCTCGCCGCCGATGATGGCGATCACCACCGGCAGATCATAATATACCGCGCGAATGATCGATTCCGGCGAGCCGCCCACGGCCAAGGTCGTTGGAATGGTTGCGCCGGCTGCCAGCTGCGGATAAACCGTGGTGTCGGTCAAGGATTGGGTGAAGTGGCCCGACCAGCTGAAAGACTGGTTGGCTTGCAGCTTCTGCCATAGCTTGATCTTCTCTTCAAACAATTCGTTATAATTCTCCAAATCAAAGCCAAACAAGGGATAGGATTCGGTAAAAGAGCCGCGCCCTAACATGATCTCAACGCGCCCGTCAGCCAAGCCGTAAAGCGTGGCGAAGCGCTCGCGCACCCGCACTGGATCATCAGACGACAGCACGGTGACTGCCGTGCCTAACTTGATGTGTTTGGTGGTGGCGGCCATGGCGCCAAGCACCACTTCTGGACTGGAAATGGCGAACTCGCTGCGGTGGTGTTCACCTAAAGCAATCAAATCAATGCCTAAGCGATCTGCCAGTTGTGCTTCTTTCACCACTTGTTGCAGGGTTTGGCCTGCAGTCATCGGTGTGCCGTCATCGAATTTGCCAATGTCACCAAATGTGTTTAACCCAAATTGATATGTCATCATTCATCCTCCATTACTTATTAAAAGTAAGTATAACGCCTTCATCGCAAAATGCAAGAGGCCGAATGAATTTTGCTGGCATTTAGAAAAGTTGAGTGCAGTTGGCTGCTTGGGTATACTAGAAGATGCATTTAACTTGGCGTCACGAAAGGACTTCTCCCATGACATTGCTTCCTGATGAACGCATTGACCAGCTTCAAGCTGCAGGCGTTAAGATCATCCAATCCAAATCAGTTTTTGCGTTCTCGCTGGATGCGGTATTGCTGGCTGACTTTGCTGAAATCAAACCGCGCAGCCGCGTGGTGGATCTGGCGGCTGGTAATGGGGCAGTGGGGTTGTTTGTGGCCAAGCGCACCAGCAACCAAGTGACGTTGATCGAGTTGCAAGCGCGCCTAGCCGACATGGCCCAACGTTCCGTGGCCTTAAACGGCTTCACGAATGTGGACGTGCACCAGCTTGATTTGAAAGATGCCGCGACTGTGGTGGCCAAAGATTCAGTGGATGTGGTGACGTGCAATCCGCCGTATTTCAAAGTTGCCAGCGGCCACGTCACCAATCCCAATGACCATTTGGCCTTGGCCCGGCATGAATTGACCACAAACTTTCAAATCGTCGCCGAAACTGCGGCAGGCTTGCTGAAGTATCAAGGCAAAGCGTTCTTTGTCCATCGTCCCGAGCGCCTTGAAGAATTGTTGCATACCTTGATGCAAGCGGGGCTAGCGCCAAAGCGCTTGCGCTTCATTCATCCCAAGGCCGATCGCGAAGCCAATATGGTGTTGATCGAAGCGATCCGCTCAGGCAAACCAGACGGCATTCGCATTCTGCCGCCATTGGTGGTTTATGATGCGAACGGTCAATATTCTCAAGCAGTGCAGGCGGCGTTATATGGCAAGTGATCAGAATTATTTCTTCTATATATTATTGTGTGCAGATGGCACTTTCTATGGCGGCTTCACCAATGATGTCAAAGCCCGCGTGGCAACGCATAATGCCGGGCGCGGCGCCAAGTACACCAAGCGCCGCTTGCCGGTGCGGTTGTTGTATAGCGAAGGCTTTGCCACCAAACACGATGCGCTGTCAGCAGAGTGGCACTTCAAGCATCAAAGCCGCCAAGCCAAAGAGCAATTCTTAACCGCGCACAAAATTACTTGGCAAGACTTGTCAAAGCGGCAGGCATAGCGTATAATTTTTCGAGTGTGATAAACACAAACCACATTGTGGTCGATCTTGGTCCGGGTGCTCGCGAGAGTCTGGCTAAGAGATGACGCCACAAGAGGAAAAAAACCTTATGGAGGACTATTATGTCTGTATTAAGCATGAAGCAACTGCTTGAAGCCGGTGTCCATTTCGGTCACCAAACCCGTCGTTGGAACCCTAAGATGAAGCCATTCATCTTCACGGAACGCAACGGTATCTACATCATCGATTTGCAAAAGACGGTTAAGATGATCGACGACGCTTACAACTTCGTTAAAGATGAAGCTGCGCAAGGCGGCATTTTCTTATTCGTTGGGACTAAGAAGCAAGCCCAAGACGCGATTGCTGAAGAAGCAACGCGTGCCGGCCAATACTACGTCAACCATCGTTGGCTTGGTGGGACTTTGACTAACTGGAACACCATCCAAACGCGGATCAAGCGCCTCAAGGACATCAAGAAGATGGCCACTGACGGCACTTTCGAAAAGCTGCCTAAGAAGGAAGTTTCCTTACTC
Source organism: Lacticaseibacillus jixiensis (assembly GCF_042847315.1). Taxonomy (NCBI): domain Bacteria; kingdom Bacillati; phylum Bacillota; class Bacilli; order Lactobacillales; family Lactobacillaceae; genus Lacticaseibacillus; species Lacticaseibacillus jixiensis. The sequence continues at coordinate 39,757 of NZ_BAAFPR010000006.1, read as the reverse complement.
AAGAAGCAAGAAGAAAAGCTCACCAAGTTCCTTGGCGGGATCGAAGACATGCCTCGCATCCCAGATGTGATCTTCATTGTTGACCCTCGCAAGGAAAAGATCGCCGTTTCTGAAGCCCAGAAACTCAACATCCCGATCGTGGCCATGGTTGATACTAACACTGACCCAGACGACATCGATGTCATCATCCCATCTAACGATGATGCGATCCGTGCCGTTCGCCTGATCACTGCCAAGATGGCTGATGCCGTTATCGAAGGCAACCAAGGTGAAGATCAAGAAGATGCCCCAGAACAACAAGCTGAGAATGCACCTGTTGATTCTATTGAAGACATCGTTGAAGCCGTTGAAGGCGACAACAAGTAATCACGAATTGAAGCCGTCTGTCGTTCTCGCTACTGCAAGATCTGCAGGCGGCTTTTTCTCAATTTAGACATCCCCAAGGAGGATCATTAACAATGGCTATTACCGCTGCTCAAGTGAAGGAATTGCGCGATCGCACGCAAGTCGGCATGATGGACGCCAAGAAGGCTTTGGTTGCCGCTGATGGCGACATGGACAAGGCTATCGACGTTTTACGTGAAAAAGGCCTGGCTAAGGCTGCTAAGAAGGCTGGCAACATTGCTGCTGAAGGTTTGGCTGAAATCGCCATTGACGGCAACGTCGCTGCTGTGGTGGAAGTTAACGCCGAAACTGACTTCGTGGCTTCTAACGACAAGTTCAAGAACTTTGTGACTGGCGTGGCGAAAACCGTTGCGGCCAACAAGCCTGCTGACCAAGCAGCCGCTTTGGCTTTAGACTTAGATGGTCAATCCATCGACAACGCAGCCAAGGCTTTGACTGCCGTCATCGGTGAGAAGATCTCCTTCCGCCGCTTTGCGATCGTTGAGAAGAACGACGGCGACCACTTCGGTGCCTACTTGCATAACGGCGGCCAAATCGCCGCTTTGGTGACGCTTGAAGGCGGCACTGATGAAGCAGCCCGCGACATCGCGATGCACGTGGCGGCCATCAACCCGAAGTACTTGGATCGTACCCAAGTGCCAGCTGACGAATTGCAACACGAAACTGACATCTTCACCGAAGAAACTAAGGCAGAAGGCAAGCCAGAAAAGATCGTGCCGCGCATCGTGGAAGGCCGCGTTAACAAGTGGTTGTCTGAGATTTCATTGGTTGACCAAGAATTCGTTAAGGATTCTGATAAGACCGTTGCTGAATACGCTAAGAGCGTTGATGCTTCCGTTAAAGGCTTCGTGCGTTTTGAAGTCGGCGAAGGCATCGAGAAGAAAGCCAACGACTTCGTTGATGAAGTCATGGGCCAAATCAAGTAAGCAACTTGACATGAAAGCGCCGCAGCTGCGGCGCTTTTTTTGCGGCAAGGCAAAGGATGGTAAACAATGGCGAAGAAGAATTATTATGCAGTGCGCAAAGGCAAGCAGCCTGGGATCTATCCGACTTGGGCGCAGGCTCAGCCGCAGGTGTCAGGCTTTTCTGGCGCCCAATATGCCGGCTTTGCCACCAAAGCCGAAGCAGAAGCGTTCATGCAAGGCCAACAGCCTGCATCAGCGGCTAAAGCAGCACACAAAACCACTGGGTATACTGTCGTTGATTCAGATGCTGCTATTAATGCCCATATCGCGCGCTTGGCGCCTGACGAAGTGATCGCCTTTACCGATGGCTCCTACAATAAGGCCACCGCCCAATATGCTTATGGCGTGGTCTTGATCACGACTGCAGGCGAGCTGCATTTGGCCAAAGCCATTGATGCTCCAGCCGGCGCTGATACCCATCAAGTCCAAGGCGAAGTCACCGCAGTTGAACAGGCCATTACTTGGGCCTTGGCCCATGGCAAAACGGCCATTTGGATCTACGCAGATTATTTAGGCGTGCATGAATGGGGCCATGGCTCATGGCGCGCCAATGCCCCAGTGGCCAAGCAATATCAGCAATTCATCAAGGCCCATGATGCACAATTGGCGATTCATTTTGTCAAAGTACACTCACATGATCAAACCCATCCGATCGCCTTGAATGAAGAAGTGGATCTGCTGGTGAAGCAGACACTGGGCTTGCGGTGAATTCCTGTGCTGTGATGCAGGGATTATGGTAAACTGTTACTAGTAAATACGAAGGGAATCGTGACAATGGTTAAATATAAACGTATCGTGCTCAAAGTGAGCGGGGAAGCGCTCGCCGGCAAGGCAGGCTTTGGCATCAAGCCGCCAGTGATCGGCGACATCGCCGCTGAAATCAAAGCAGTGCACGATTTAGGCGTGCAAATCGCCATCGTTTGCGGCGGCGGCAACATCTGGCGCGGCGAAACCGGTGCTGAAATGGGCATGGAACGCGCGCAAGCTGATTACATGGGGATGTTGGCCACGGTGATGAACGGCTTGGCTTTGCAAGACAGCCTGGAGAACTTAGGGGTGCCAACGCGGGTGCAGACTTCCATTGAAATGCGCCAAATCGCCGAACCATACATTCGCCGCAAAGCCGTGCGCCACTTGGAGAAAGGCCGCGTGGTGATTTTCGCTGGCGGCACAGGCAACCCGTACTTCTCCACTGATACCACTGCTGCATTGCGCGCTGCTGAAATCAACGCCGATGTGATCTTGATGGCTAAGAATGGTGTCGATGGCGTTTATGATGCCGATCCGAACAAAGTCGACACCGCCACGAAGTTTGATTCCCTGACCCACTTAGACATCATCAACAAGGGCTTGAACGTGATGGATTCCACCGCCAGCACCTTGTCGATGGATAATGATATTCCGCTGGTGGTTTTCAACTTGAACGAACCCGACAACATCAAGCGCGTCGTTGAAGGCGAGAACATCGGCACCACGATTCGAGGAGGAAAGTAATCTTGGCTAACGAAATTATTACTGCGGCAAAGGCCAACATGGCCAAGTCACAAGAAGCATTGTCACGCGAACTCGGCGGCATCCGCGCCGGCCGTGCCAATGCCGGCTTGCTTAACCGCATCGAAGTCGAATATTATGGCGTGCAAACACCGCTGAACCAAATGGCTGCCATCACGACCCCAGAACCGCGGGTGTTGATGGTCACACCTTATGACAAGTCGGTGCTTAAAGAAATCGAAGCAGCCATCAACATGTCGGATCTGGGCATCAACCCAGCCAACGACGGCTCTGCGATCCGTTTGGTGATCCCGCAACTGACTGGGGAACGCCGCCAAGAGCTGGCCAAAGAAGTCGGCAAGTACGCCGAAGAAGCGAAAATCGCCGTGCGCAATATTCGCCGCGAAGCTTTGGATAAGCTCAAAAAGCAAGAAAAAGCCAGTGAGATCACCGAAGACGACTTGCATCGTTTCGAAAAAGACGTCCAAAAGATCACTGATGATGCCACCAAAGGCATCGATCAAATCGCAGCGGACAAAGAACAAGAAATCACTGCAGGCTAACTTGCGCATCAGGCCCACCGCCAATTGGCTGGTGGGCCTTTTGTTGTGCGGCTTGGCCTTTGATCAACGCACCAGACAAGAAATTCGGTGACATTATCGGATTCTTATGGCTGTAATCGTGTCGCGCACCTACACCCGCGTGGCGTTTTCTGCTACAATCATTAAGAATGGCTCACGCCAAATCAGAAGGAGGCATCCATTTGGCTAATTTGAACACGCCACTGGACCCAACGCGGATCCCACAGCACGTTGCGATCATCATGGATGGCAATGGGCGCTGGGCGAAGAAGCGCATGTTGCCGCGCATCGCCGGGCACAAGCAAGGCATGGAAGTGGTTAAGACCATCACCATCGCCGCCAGTCACTTAGGCGTCAAGGTGTTGACTTTGTATGCATTCTCAACTGAGAACTGGAAGCGACCCCAAGGCGAAGTCAGCTATTTAATGAAGCTGCCAGTTGATTTCTTCGGGACCTTTGTGCCTGAATTGATCAAAGAAAACGTCCAAGTCCGCGTCATGGGCGGCATTGATGCATTGCCTAAGCCCACCCAAAAAGCGGTGCACGACGCGATTGAAGATACCAAGCACAATACCGGTTTGATCTTAAACTTCGCGTTAAATTATGGCGGGCGCGATGAGCTGGTCCAAGCCACGCAACAAATCGCGCGGCAGGTGCAAGTTGGCGCCTTGGATCCGGCTGAAATCGATGCGACTACCATCAGTTCGAATCTGATGACGGCCAACCTCGGCGAATTGGCTGATCCGGACTTGTTGATCCGCACCAGCGGCGAAGAGCGGATCTCGAATTTCTTGTTGTGGCAATTGGCGTATAGCGAAATGGTGTTCACAGATACTTTATGGCCCGATTTCACCGCGCAGACTTTGCAAGCCGCCATTGCGGCTTATCAAAGTCGTGATCGGCGCTTTGGCGGGCTTTCCAAATAGGAGGACGAGCAGAATATGAAACAACGGGTCATTACAGCCGTTGTCGCCTTGATTATTTTTATCCCGATTTTGGCGGCAGGCGGCATTTGGCTGGAAATCGCGGCAAGCGTCTTAGCCGTTGTGGCGATTTCCGAATTGTTCATCATGCGCAAGCGCATCGTGATGTCTGCGGACTTCTTGTTTGCAGCACTAGGCACTTTGTTGGTAGTTTTTCCAGACAGTTACTTCAAGTGGCTGCCGCAACATATCAACCGCTTGGATCTGATTTACTTAGCGGTGGTGTGCTTGCTTTTGGTGACTGTCGCCACGCGCAATCACACCAGCTTCGATGATGTGGCGGTGTCGACTTTGGGCTTGTTTTATATCGGCACCGGGTTTCACGCGCTGATCACCTTGCGTAATGGGGCAGGGTTAGATACGTTGATGTTTGCGATGCTGATCGTCTGGTTGACGGATTCTGGGGCCTACATGGTGGGCCGCAAGTTAGGCAAGCACAAGTTGTGGCCGGCGATTTCGCCGAACAAAACTTGGGAAGGCAGCATTGGCGGCAACATCGTGGCCTTGATCTTTGCCGCGATTTACTTGCATTTCTTCCCGCAGTATTACAGTTTCTGGCCAATGATGGGGATCGCCTTGTTCTTGTCAGTCGTTGGTCAACTTGGCGATTTGGTAGAATCGGCGTTGAAGCGCTACTATGGCGTCAAAGATTCAGGCAAAATTTTGCCTGGGCATGGCGGCATTTTGGATCGTTTCGACAGCATGCTGCTGGTGTTTCCAATGTTGCATTTATTTGGGATCATCTAACTTGGAAACGGAGGCGATTTAATGACGACGATCATCGCGTTTATTGTGGTGTTTGTGATCTTGGTGCTGGTGCATGAATTCGGCCATTACTTCTTTGCCAAACGCTCAGGCATTCTGGTGCGTGAGTTCTCCATCGGCATGGGGCCAAAGCTGATCGCAACGCGCAAGAACAACACCACTTACACCTTGCGCTTGTTGCCTTTAGGCGGCTATGTGCGCATGGCTGGCTGGCAAGATGAAGAAGATGAAGAAGATGAAGTCAAACCTGGTACGACTTTGACCTTGACGCTTAATGATGCCGGGATCGTGACGCGGATCAACACGTCCAATAAGGTGACCTTGCAAGGCGGACTGCCGGTGCAAGTGGATCATATTGATCTGGTTGATGACTTGATGATCCAAGGATACGAATATGGCGATGACACCCAATTGAAGACTTGGCACGTTGATCACGATGCCACCATCATCGAAGAAGACGGCACCGAAGTCGTCATCGCCCCCAGTGACGTGCAATTTCAAAATGCCAGTGTCTGGCGCCGCTTGTTGGTGAATTTCGCCGGACCGCTGAACAACTTTATTCTGGCGATTGTGGCGTTTATTGTGGTGGGCTTTATGGCCGGGGCGCCAGTAGCCAATACCAATCAAATCGGCGCGGTACAAGCCGGTTCGCCAGCGGCTAAAGCCGGCTTACAAGCCAATGCCCATATTCAACAAATCAACGGCACCAAGATCTCAAGCTTTGCTGATTTGCAACAAGCTGTGCAACAAGCTGACGGCAAAACCTTGCAGGTCAAAGCGGTGCAAGCTGGCAAAACCGCCACTTTGGCAATCAAGCCGACTAACAAAGGCGTCATCGGCGTTACCCAGCACATGGACCGCTCAGCAACTGCGGCGATCGCCTATGGCTTCACCCAGACTTGGTCGCTGACCACGCGCATCTTCAGCGTGTTAGGCTCGATGGTCACCGGCGGCTTCAGCTTGAATAAGCTGGCCGGGCCGGTGGGGATCTACACCATGACCGCCAGTTACGCTGCTAATGGTGTGCTGGGGCTGATCGTGTTCTTGGGTTATTTAAGTTTGAATTTAGGCATCATGAACCTGATCCCGATTCCAGTGTTAGACGGCGGCAAGATCTTATTGAACTTGATCGAAGTCGTGCGCCGCAAACCGATTTCTCGGGAGAAAGAAGGCATCGTGACGATGATCGGTGCCGGTTTAATGGTCTTGCTGTTGGTTGCCGTGACGATCAACGATATCTTACGCCAGTTCTAGCTGGTAAATTATTGCTTTTGGAGGCAAAATTCTGTTATGAAACAATCGCGAATGTTTATCCCGACGGTTAAAGAAGTTCCTGCTGACGCCGTTGCCAAGTCCCACAAAATGATGTTGCGTTCCGGCTTCGTGCGTCAGGTGTCTGCCGGCGTTTATGCTTATCTGCCGCTGGCCGAACGGGTCTTGCACAACATCGATGCCATCATCGATGATGAAATGCAAAAAATCGACGCCGTTAAGATGCGCATGCCTGCGATCATTCCTGCAGAACTGTGGGAAGAATCCGGCCGTTACGCCACTTATGGCCCTGAATTGTACAAGTTCAAGAATCGCCATGACCGCGCCATGATCTTAGGGCCTACCCATGAAGAAACCTTCACCGACATGGTCAAGAATTCGCTGAATTCTTACAAGAAGATGCCTTTGGTGTTGTACCAAATCCAAGACAAATTCCGCGATGAAGATCGGCCGCGTTACGGCGTGTTGCGCGGACGCGAATTTATCATGCAAGATGCGTATTCCTTTACGGCTAACGAAGACGACTTAGACGCCATTTACAAACAAATGGAGAAAGCCTATGTCAACATCTTCAACCGGGTGGGCTTAGACTTCCGCACCATCATCGGCGATGGCGGCGCGATGGGCGGCAAAGACTCCAAGGAGTTCTCTGCAGTGGCCGCGATCGGCGAAGACACCATCGTGTATTCTGACGCTTCCGATTACGCAGCCAACTTGGAAATGGCCACCAGCATGACCATGCCGCAAACTTCCCATGAAGAAGCACAACCAATGGCTGCGATTGACACCGGCGACGCTAAGACCATCGATGAAGTGGCTGGTTTGTTGAACATTGAAGCCAGCCAATTGATCAAGTCGGTGTTGTTTATCGCCGACGAGAAGCCAGTGTTGGCTTTGGTGCGCGGCGATTATGAAGTCAATGACGTCAAGCTCAAGAACTTGTTGGGCGCCGACTTCTTAGACATGGCCACACCAGCGCAAGTTGAAGAATACTTGCATTGTGCCGTGGGCAACGTCGGCCCAGTCGGCGTCGATGAACAGGTTCAAGTGATCGCCGACTTATCCTTGCAAGGCCGCACCAACTTAGTGGCTGGGGCCAACGAAGCAGGCAAGCACTTGCAGAATGTCAACTTAGACCGCGACTTTGAACCAAGCCAATATGCGGATATTCGCTTTGTCACAGAAGGCGAAGTTTCGCCAGACGGCCAAGGTGTGTTGCACTTCACTCGCGGGATTGAAATCGGCCATATCTTCAAACTTGGCACCCGCTATTCCAAGAGCATGGGCGCTAACTTCTTAGACGAGAATGGCCGGGCCCAACCGATCATTATGGGCTCTTATGGGATCGGGGTTTCGCGGCTGCTTAGTGCCGTGGCGGAACAACAAGCCGACGACAACGGGCTGGTATGGCCGAAGAACATCGCACCGTTTGACGTGCATGTGATCCCGGTCAACATGAAGAAAGCCGAACAGAAAGACTTGGCAGAAGCGATTACCAGCCAGCTTGAAGACGCTGGCTACAGCGTGCTGCTTGATGATCGCAACGAACGCCCTGGGGTCAAATTCGCAGATTCCGATTTGATCGGGGTGCCAATGCGTATCACTGTTGGCAAGAAAGCCGCCGATGGCATCGTGGAACTGAAATTACGCAAATCCGGCGAAACGCTTGAAGTTAAGCAAGCCGAGTTGCTGAATTCTTTGCCGATTTTATTAGACCAATTGAACTGATCCTCGTTTTGTGATATTCAGATAGACCTGTGAAACCCGGTAGTGGTTTCACAGGTCTTTGTTATACTGACACCCACACCCTGCGGTTGGGACTTGTTGCAGCTTAGAAAAACAGTTAAGCTAGATGCATCATGATCACTGCGGTTGCGTACCGCGACTAAGAAGGGAGCCCGGTTTTTTTGGCTTTATCCAAACACGAAATGTTTATGAAGTTGTTAGAGCAGCTTCAATTGCCTGATGACCTCGCCAATTATGCAGGTTTTCAAACTGCCACCGTCGAACAAGTGGCGGTGCATACCAAATCCCGCCGCTACGATTTCACCATCGGCGTTGATGAGATCTTGCCAGTGGCGGTGTTTACGCCGTTTGAGCAACATTTGCAAGCCGCGTTTAAAGACATTGCTGCGGTGGCTTTGGCGATCCGCGCCGAGACGCCGAGTTTTGATCAAGCCTTGCTAGCCGGCTATTGGCCATATGTGGTGGCCCATGCCGGCATTGACTCAAGCTTGGTTTATGAACTGTGCGCCAAGCAAGAACCGCGCTTAGATGACGGGCGCGTCAGCTTAAGCGCCGAGAATGAGCCGGTGCGCCAGTTCTTGATCAACCAAGGCCTAGGCAAGCTTGAAGCCACCTATCATGCCGTGGGCTTCTCGACGCTGCATCTCAATGCTGACGTTGATCAAGCCGCCGCTGATGCCCAAATCGAAGCCTTCAAAGCCCAGAAGGCCCAAGAAGCTGCCGAAATGGCCAAACGTGCCGCTGAAGTGGTGCAGCAGCGCCAAGCCGCCCAAGCCCAAGACCCTAATGCCGGCAGCGGTCCGGTTCAATTAGGCCGCGGCATCAAAACCAATGACGAACCTCAACAAATGGTGGCCATTACGCAAGAAGAGCGTTCAGTGATCATTGAAGGCTATGTTTTTGATGTTGAGGTCCGGGCTTTGCGCTCCAAGCGCAAGCTGTTGATGGTGAAGATCACCGATTACACCTCAAGTTTCATCGTGAAGAAATTCTCCAACAATGCCGAAGATGAAGCGACTTTTGATCGGATCAAACAAGGCATGTGGCTGCGCGTGCGCGGGTCGGTGCAAGAAGACAACTTCTCGCGCGAGCTCACTGTCATGGCCCAAGATATGCAAGAAGTGAAGCATGCCAAGCCCCAAGACAACGTTGAAGGGGACAAGCGCATTGAATTACACTTGCACACCAACATGTCTACGATGGATGGGATGACCAGCATCACTGATTATGTCAACCGGGCCAAAGACTGGGGCCACACTGCCATTGCCGTGACAGATCATGCCGGCTTACAGGCGTATCCAGAAGCGCATACCGCAGCTGGCAAAGCCGGCATCAAGATGATCTACGGCGTGGAAGTCAACTTAGTCGATGACGGCACCCCGGTGGCTTATAACGCCGATGAGCCGCGTGATTTGGCAGCCGCTGAATATGTGGTGTTTGATATTGAAACCACCGGCTTGTCGGCGGTTTATGATAAAATCATCGAAATCGCGGCGGTGAAGATGAAAGACGGCAAGGTCATCGATGAATTCGAAGAGTTGTTAGATCCTGGTTTCCCCTTGTCAGAATTCACCATTAACTTGACGCACATCACCGATGACATGGTGCACGGTTCTAAATCCGAAGCCCAAGTGCTCAACGAATTCCGTCAATTCTGTGAAGGCACGATCATGGTCGGGCATAACGTGACGTTTGATGTGGGCTTTATCAACGCCGGCTATCGGCGCTTGGATGAAGAAGCGATCGCCAATCCGATCATTGATACCTTGGAATTGTCGCGCATGCTGCATCCGGAACGCAAGAATCACAAGTTGGACACCTTGACGAAGGCTTACAAAATTTCCTTGGAGAACCATCACCGGGCCAATGCCGATTCTGAAGCCACCGGTTATTTGCTATACGCCTTAGAGAAAGAAGCCGCCAAGCAGTACGACATCACCACTTTAGACAAGCTGAATTCTCGCGTCGGTGCCGGCAATGCTTGGCAGCAAAGCCGGCCCAGCCATGCGATCATCTTAGCCAAGACCCAAGCCGGCTTGAAGAACTTATTTAAGCTGGTATCGATGTCAAACGTTGAGACGTATTACCGCATGCCGCGAGTGCCGCGCAGTCGCTTGCAGAAAATGCGTGAAGGCCTGGTGGTGGGTTCAGCGTGTGCCAGCGGGGAAGTCTTCTCGGCGATGATGCAAAAAGGCTACGCTGATGCCTTGGAGAAAGCCAAGTTCTATGACTACTTAGAAGTGCAGCCGCTGGCCAATTACTTGCCGCTTAAAGAAGCGGAACTGATCAAGAGCGATGCGCATCTCAAAGACATCATTTCAAACATCATCAAGATCGGTCACAGCTTAAACAAGCCAGTGGTCGCGACTGGTGACGCGCATTATTTGGATCCAACTGATGCGATTTATCGCAAGATCTTGATCCATTCGCAAGGCGGGGCTAACCCCTTGAACCGCCACAGCTTGCCTGACGTGCATTTTCGCTCAACGCAAGAAATGCTGGAAGACTTCTCTTGGCTGCCTGCAGATCAAGCACATGCGCTGGTGGTAGACAATACCCATGTGGTGGCAGATTGGATCGATGGGGAGATCACCCCAGTTAAAACCACGCTGTACACGCCAGACATTCCCGGCGTTAAAGAAAACCTCACCAAAGATGTCATGGATACGGCGCATCGGTTATATGGCGATCCGCTGCCGGAAATCGTCGATGCCCGCTTGAAGAAGGAACTTAAATCCATCATCGGCAACGGGTTTGCGGTGATTTATCACATCGCCCAACAATTGGTATTGAAGTCCAACAAAGACGGTTACTTGGTTGGGTCGCGTGGTTCTGTGGGCTCAAGTTTGGCGGCGACCATGTCTGGGATCACTGAAATCAACCCGCTGCCGCCGCATTATCGCTGCCCGAAGTGTCAATATTCTGAGTTCTATACCAAAGGCGAATATGGTTCCGGCTTTGACTTGCCGGACAAACAATGTCCCAAGTGCGGCACGGAATTAGTCAAAGACGGCCAAGATATCCCCTTTGAAACCTTCTTAGGCTTCAAAGGCGATAAGGTGCCTGATATCGATTTGAACTTCTCTGGCGACTATCAAGCCGTGGCGCATAACTATATCAAAGTTTTGTTCGGGGAAGACCATGCGTTTCGGGCCGGGACCATCGGCACCGTCGCGGATAAAACTGCCTATGGTTATGTCAAAGCTTACGAACGCGACACCGGCCAAATGTTGCGCGGGGCCGAAATCGATCGTTTGGCCAAAGGCGCTACCGGCGTCAAACGCACCACCGGCCAGCATCCTGCCGGGATCTTGATCGTGCCGGAAAACATGGACATTTATGATTTCTCACCGATCCAATACCCAGCAGATGATCAGAATGCCGCTTGGAAAACGACCCACTTTGATTTTCACTCGATTCACGACAACATTTTGAAGATGGATGTCCTAGGCCATGATGATCCGACGATGATCCGCATGCTGCAAGATCTGTCCGGCGTGGAACCTAAGACGATCCCCATGGATGATCCCGGCGTGATGTCGCTGTTTTCCAGCACGGAAGCGCTAGGGGTAACGCCTGAGCAGATCAATTCCAAGACCGGCACGCTTGGTGTGCCGGAATTTGGGACCCGCTTTGTGCGCGGCATGCTTGAAGAAACGCATCCCAAGAAATTCTCTGAATTGCTGCAGATCTCAGGGCTTTCTCATGGGACTGATGTGTGGTTAGGCAACGCCGAAGAATTGATCAAGAACAAAGTCGTCACCATCAAAGAAGTGATCGGCTGTCGTGATAACATCATGATGGATTTGATCCACTGGGGGATGGATGATTCCATGGCCTTTAACATCATGGAATTCGTCCGTAAAGGCCGCGGGATCAAAGACGAATGGCAAGAAGCCATGCGGGCCAATGAGAATGTGCCGGATTGGTATATCGATTCGTGTTTGAAGATCAAATACATGTTCCCGAAAGCCCATGCGGCAGCGTATGACTTGATGGGGCTGCGGATCGCTTGGTTCAAAGTCTATTTTCCGCTGGTGTATTACGCCTCATACTTCTCAGTGCGCGCTGAAGACTTTGATTTAGCCGCGATGAGCCATGGCAAAGACGCTGTTAAAGCGGCGATGAAAGAAATTTCTGACAAAGGCATGGATGCTTCAGCCAAAGAGAAGAACTTGCAAACCGTCTTAGAGTTGGTCAACGAATGCTTGGAGCGCGGTTTCAAGATCCAAATGGTGGACATCAACAAGTCTGACGCCCATGATTTCTTGATTGTCGACGACCACACGCTGTTGGCGCCGTTTCGCGCAGTGCCGGGCTTAGGCGACAACGTGGCCAAACAAATCGTTTCCGCCCGGGAAGAAAAGCCATTCTTGTCTAAAGAAGATCTGGCCACCCGCGGCAAAGTCTCCAAGACGTTGATCGATTACATGACTGAAAACCATGTGTTGGATGCCTTGCCAGATGAGAACCAACTGTCGCTGTTTGAAGAATTGTTCTAAACGCAGCCAAGTTTGATGCCGGTAACCATGATTTACCGTGCTAATCGGCTGTCAAGTGTTTTCACCAGACACGGCTTGCATCTTGCGTTTTCATGTGGTAAATTATTAGTAGTAATTATGATGTCGGCGGGGAGTGAGCAGCGATGCTCACTCTTTTTCATGGCCGACACAACTTCAAACTGATTAAGGGGGGGAAGCATGAGTACAGTCGTTGAAACCGTGTCGCAGATCGTTACTCCGATCCTCGACGCGAATGGCTTTTATCTCAGCGATATCGAGTTTGTCAAAGAAGGTGGCAGCTGGTATCTGCGGGTCTATATCGACAAGCCGGGAGGCATCAACTTAAACGAGTGCGTACTCGTTTCCGAGAGCCTATCTGAGAAGCTTGACGCGATGGATCCTGATCCGATCCCGCAAGCGTATTTTCTGGAAGTTTCAAGTCCGGGTGCTGAACGGCCGTTGAAAACTGCCGCCGACTTCGAGAATGCCGTGGGCGAATATATCCACATCTCGTTGTTTGCCAAAGTCGACAACAAGAAGGTCTACGAAGGCACACTCAAGGAACTGAGCGAAGATACACTGACTTTGACGCTGAAAGACAAAGCTCGCAAGTTCGACAAGACCTTCGAGCGGGCAGCGATTGCCAAGGCGCGCTTAGCCATTGAGTTTTAATTTGATATCAAAGGGAGATCAACATGTCTAAGGAAATGATTGAGGCACTAGACGCCTTAGAACAAGAAAAAGGCGTGAAGAAAGAGATCGTCATCGACGCGCTCGAACAAGCCTTGGCCAGTGCATACAAGCGCAACTATAACCAAGCGCAAAACGTCGAAGTGACTTTTGACAAAGACCGCGGCGACATTCACGTTTATGCAGTCAAAGAAGTCACCGAAGAAGTTTTCGATTCCCGCTTGGAAGTGAGTCTCAAAGATGCGTTGGCCATCAACCGTGCATATGAAATCGGCGATGAGATCCGCTTTGAAGTCACACCCAAAGACTTCGGCCGGATCGCTGCGCAAACCGCCAAGCAAGTGATCATGCAACGGGTACGCGAAGCCGAACGCGCAATCGTCTATGATGAATATTCACAATATGAAGAAGAGATCATGACCGGGGTCGTGGAACGACGCGACAACAAGTTCATCTATGTGAACCTCGGCAAGATCGAAGCGGTGTTAGGCAAGCAAGATCAAATGCCTAACGAACACTACGAAGCCCACGATCGCATCAAAGTCTTCGTCACCAAGGTGGAGAATGCCACCAAGGGCCCGCAAGTCTTCGTTTCGCGAACTAACCCGGGTTTGGTCAAGCGCTTGTTTGAACAAGAAGTGCCAGAAATTTTCGACGGGGTCGTTGAAATTGCCGGCATCGCTCGCGAAGCTGGCGATCGCACCAAGATCGCGGTGCGTTCCAACAACCCAAGCGTCGACCCAGTCGGCACTACTGTTGGGCCTAAAGGCGCGCGGGTGCAAGCCGTGGTTAACGAATTGTCCGGCGAGAACATGGACGTTGTGCAATACGAAGAAGATCCAGTCGATTACATCGCCAACGCCTTGAACCCGGCGCAAGTCATCGCTGTGCAATTTAACGACGAAGACAACGACCGCTCCTGCACGGTGATCGTGCCGGATTATCAGCTGTCGTTGGCCATCGGTAAGAAAGGGCAGAATGCCCGCTTGGCGGCTAAGCTGACCGGCTACAAGATCGACATCAAGCCGGAATCTGAAGTTGAATTCGTCGATGACGATGAGTTTGCCGAAGATGATGCCGCTGTGGCTGATCAAACTGCCGTTGAAGCCGATGATGCCGCCGAGTCTGATGTCGCTGAAGCTGATGCCGATGTTAAAGCCCCGGCTGAAGACGCAAAAGCGCCTGCTGATGAGGCACCAACCACCGGCGCTGATGAGGCATAAGGAGGCAAAGATGGCTAAAGTTCGCAAGATCCCGATGCGCAAAGATCTGTTATCGGGCGAGATGTTTCCCAAGAAAGAAATGGTGCGTGTCGTGCGTAATGCCGACAACACCGTGGCCATCGATCCAACCGGCAAAGCAGCCGGCCGCGGCGCTTATGTGGCCTTAGTACCTGAAGCCATTAAGCAAGCCAAGACGAAGAAAGTCATTGATAAGGCTTTTGACGTCACTGTCGATCCTGCATTCTACGACGAATTGTTCGCTTATGTGGATCACAAGAAGGCCCGCTTGGAATTATTCGGGGACCAGAAGAAATGACGCCGAAACAACGTGCCGCTAACCTGTTAGGGTTGGCCCGCCGCGCCGGCAAGCTGACGATGGGTGAAGATTTCGTGATCGGGGCCATCCGTGATGGTTCCGCTCACTTGGTCATTGTTGCCAGTGACGCCAGCGCTCGTTCAATTAAACAATTTACTGATAAAAGTAGCTTTTATGAAGTGCCGATCGTGACGGCCTTGGATAAACTCACCATTGCCGAAGCGATCGGCGTGCCAAGAACGGCCATTGCCGTGGTCGATCAAGGGTTTGCCAAGTCATTGATAAAGCTGCTCACCTAATCCATAAGGGAGCGTGAAGAAATGGGCAAAAAACGTGTTTATGAATTTGCCAAAGAAATGAATGTTCAATCCAAAACGGTGATTGATACCGCTAAGAAGATGGGCATTGATTATAAGAACCACATGTCGACGATGGAAGACGATCAAATCGCCAAGTTGTCTGCTGCAGTGAAACCTGCACCTGCTGCTGCCAAGCCGGCTGCTAAGCCAGAAGCGGCTAAGCCAGCTGAAAAGCCAGCCGATGCTGCCAAACCAGAAACCGCAAAAGCGGCGCCTGGTCCGCATCATGCAACGACTAAGACCAAAGATGGGAAGACCTTGATCGCCAAGTCTGCCATCCGGCGGCCACATTCTGCCCCAGGCACTCAAAACCAACGCCAAGGCGGCAACCGCAACAACAATAACAACAACGGGCGCAACGAACGCACTCGCGATAACAACCGTGGCGGCCAAGCACCGCGCAACAACCGCAACGAACGGCGTGATAACCGTCAAGCCAAGCCAGTTTCCGGCCCAATGCCGCGTGCTGGACGGGCCACTGCGGCTAACTCACAACCGCGGCCAGTTGCCGGCAACGATGAGAAGTTCATTCAACAACTCAAGCAGCAACAAGCAGCCAAAGAAGCTAAGCGCCAAGCGCAACAAGAAGCAGCACGCAAAGCGGCGCAACCAAAGCCGCAAGCCCAACCAGCCAAGCCTGCTACCCAACAACGCCCAGCCACGCAAAGCAGTCCGCAACAACAGCGCCCGGCTGCGCAAGCTAAGCCGCAACAACCAGCTGCTCAAGCAACGCCAGCACGTCCGGCGCGCAATCACTTCGAATCTGCGCCGCAACAAAGCGACAACCGCGGCGGCAATCGCGGCCGTAACAACTACGGCAACAACCGTGGCGGGAATAACTATGGCAACAACAACTCCCGCTCCAGCTTCCGCCGCAACAAGAAGAACAAGCGTCGTCAACAGCAATCGGCACCTAAGAAGCCGATGCCGCAGCGTAAAGATCGGCCATTACCAGAGACTTTGGTTTACACAGTCGGCATGAACGCGCAAGATCTGGGCAAGTTGTTGCACCGTGAACCAGCCGAGATCATCAAGAAGTTGTTCATGTTAGGCGTGATGGTCAACCAGAACCAAAGCTTGGATAAAGACGCAATCGAATTGATCGCCACTGATTATGGCATCGATGCCCAAGAGAAGGTCGAAGAAGATATCACCGACTTGGACAAGGTCTTTGAAGAAGAAACGACCAGCACAGATAACTTGGTTGCTCGGCCACCAGTTGTCACCATCATGGGGCACGTTGACCATGGTAAGACGACGCTGTTGGATAAACTCCGGCATACCCATGTTACCGAAGGCGAAGCCGGTGGGATCACGCAGCACATCGGGGCTTATCAAACCCGCTTGAATGATCGCGTGATCACATTCTTGGATACGCCAGGGCATGCGGCCTTCACCAACATGCGGGCCCGCGGCGCTGATATCACTGATATCATCGTCTTAGTCGTTGCCGCTGATGACGGCGTGATGCCACAGACGATCGAAGCGATTAACCACGCCCGCGCGGCTAAAGCCCCGATCATCGTGGCGGTCAACAAGATCGATAAGCCAGGTGCCAACCCACAGCATGTCATGGAACAGCTCGCTGAATACGAACTGATCCCTGAAAGCTGGGGCGGCGATACCATTTTCGTTGAGATCTCCGCGAAGTTCGGCAAGAACATCGATGAACTCTTGGAAATGATCTTGCTTGAAGCCGACGTCTTGGAACTCAAAGCCAACCCTGATCAAAAGGCGGTTGGTACTGTAATCGAATCTCGTTTGGACAAAGGCCGCGGCCCAGTGTCCACTGTCTTGGTTCAACAAGGGACGTTGCATATCGGTGATCCTGTGGTTGTCGGCAACACCTATGGGCGCATCCGGACCATGACCAACGATCGTGGTCGTCGGGTCAAGGAAGCCAAGCCTTCCATGCCAGTTGAAATCACCGGCTTGAACGATGTGCCGCAATCCGCCGATCGCTTCGTTGTCTTTGACGACGAAAAGACCGCCCGGGCTGCTGGTGAAGAACGGGCTAAGCGGGCTTTGGACAAGGAACGTCAACAAACTGCTCACGTTACCTTGGACAACTTGTTTGAAACGATGAAGGAAGGTCAACTCAAAGAAGTTGACGTCATCATCAAAGCCGATGTTCAAGGCTCTGTTGAAGCCATCGCCGGTTCCTTGAAGAAGATCGATGTTGAAGGCGTTCGCGTCAACATCATTCATCAAGCCGTTGGTGCGATCAACGAATCTGATGTGACCTTGGCTAGTGCCTCTAATGCCATCATCATTGGCTTCAACGTGCGTCCAACGCCTCAAGCCAAGAGCCAAGCCGACATGGACGATGTCGACATCCGCTTGCATTCTGTCATTTACAAGGCCATCGATGAAGTTGAGTCTGCGATGAAGGGGATGCTGGATCCGACTTACGAAGAGAAGGTTACCGGCCAGATCACGGTTCGCGAAACCATCTCTGTTTCCAAAGTTGGCACGGTCATTGGCGGTTATGTGGATAGCGGCTACATTCGTCGCGATTCCAAGGTCCGCTTGATCCGTGACGGCATCGTGATCCATGAAGGCGAACTTGGTTCCTTGCGTCGTTTCAAAGACGATGTCAAGGAAGTCAAGACCGGCTTTGAATTTGGGATGACGATCGCAGGTTACAATGACGTTAAGCCAGACGACCAAATCGAAGCATACAGCATGGAAGAAGTTCCGGTTAAGTAACCCAAAGCGCAGTGACGCGCACTTAGCGGCGGATATAAGGCGGGATGACATTTGGGCGCACTTTGTCCAAGTGGCGTCACGACTTATATCCCGCCGCGTTGCGTCACGGAGCTTGACGATAACCAAAGCGGAGCGAGGCGCACCTAGTGGGTCGGGTAGCCTAGCCGTTGTGCTTGGGGCGCACTTTGTCCCGAGTACGACGGCGTAGCTAACCGCAGCCACGTTGCCTCGTGCAGCTGGACGAAACTAACCATTCAGTATTCTCGAACAAGGAGAAAGCCTATGAAACATCGCATCGGACGGGTAGAAACCCAGATCCAACGTGAAATCGATGACATCTTGTTGAAGGATGTCAACGATCCGCGGGTGCAAGGCGTGACGATCACTGGGATCAATTTAACCGGCGACCTTCAAGAAGCCACAGTTTACTTCAGCATTCTTTCAGACGATGAGTCAAAGATCGCAGAAGCACAAACCGGCTTGGACAAGGCGACTGGTTTGATCCGGCGTGAAGTCGGCCAACGCATCAAGCTGTATAAGACGCCAGAGATTCATTTCGAACAGGATAAGTCCGTGCAATACGGCGCCCATATCGATCAATTGCTGGCTGAAATGAAACGCGAACAGTAAACTCAAGTTTAAGCGCTTGGGAATCACGACAATTGTCGCGATCCCCAAGCGCTTTTTTTGACGGAGTCAGGTGCGTGCACAAGTGGCGCCAGACAGGTATAATGAAGTGTTGCGAACTGAAAGGATTGAAGCACATGGATGGCATTTTGCCTGTATATAAACCGACTGGGATGACCAGCCACGATGTGATTGCCCAATTGCGGCGATTGTTGCACATGAAGAAAATCGGCCATTCTGGCACGTTGGACCCCAATGTGGATGGCGTGTTGCCGATCGCGTTAGGCGCAGCGACGAAAGCCGTGCCGGAATTAATGGCAGCAGGTAAGACTTACACTGGTGAAGTGTTGTTGGGCTTTAGTACCGAAACCGAAGACCTCGATGGGGCAGTCGTTGAAGAGACACCGCTGAGCCAGCCGTTCACCAATGCGCAAATCGACGCCCAATTGGCTGTTTTTACCGGCGAGATCACGCAGATCCCGCCGATGTATTCAGCGGTGAAAGTCAATGGCCGCAAGTTATACGAATATGCCCGGGCCGGGCAAGCGGTTGAGCGCCCGATTCGCCAAGCGACTGTTTATGCCTTCACCCGCACCAGCGAGCCGATTTATGACGCCCAGCTTGGCCAACAGCGCTTCAAATTCGAAGTGCGCGTGTCTAAAGGCACCTATATTCGTACGCTGGCAGTCGATGTCGGCAAGGCCTTGGGAGTGGCGGCGGTGATGAGTCAATTGACCCGTATTGCCAGCGGCGGCTTCACCTTGGATCAAACGTTGGATCTGCGGCCGTTAGATGATCAAACGGCCCCGGCGGCGGTGCGCGTCCATTTGCGGCCCATCGAATACGCTTATGGGACACTGCCGTTGGTGGCATTGGATGCGGAACAATACGACCGGATTCAACATGGCCGTTTCTTGAAGTTGAATCAATCGGCCCAACAGCTGGGCTTGACCTATGATGGTTTATTGAAAGCCGTGTATCGCAAAGATGATGAGCTGTATCGGCCTGATGTGATGTATCTTAGTAATGAAGGAAGTCGTTGAAATGCAAGTGATCGATATTCATCCCCCGTTAACTGCCACTCCAAAAGCGCCTGTCGTCTTGGCGCTTGGTTTTTTTGATGGGGTGCACCGCGGGCATCAAGCGGTGATCAACCGCGCGCGCCAAATTGCCGATACCAAGCACCTGCCGCTTGCGGTGATGACTTTTGATATTCATCCGGCAGTGATCTACCAAGGTGTACCTGCAGATTCAGTCCATTACCTGTCGCCGCGGCTGCGTAAAGTGGCGCTGATGGCGGATCTAGGCGTGGACACGCTGTATTTCGTCCACTTCACGCCGGAATTTGCGGCGCTGGCACCGCAAGCGTTCGTTGATCAGTATCTCGTCGGCTTACACGCCGACACAGTCGTTGCTGGCTTCGACTATACTTATGGCGTCAAGGCGGTCGCCAACATGACGACTTTGCCGCAGTATGCCAAAGGCCGCTTTGACATCGTCACCGTTGAAGAACACATGGAAAAAGCAGAGAAGATCTCGTCAACGCGGATCAAACACGCCTTAGATGAAGGCGACGTTGATTGTGCCAACCGCTTATTAGGCTATCATTATCAAACCACTGGCATCGTCGTACATGGCGAAGCACGCGGGCGGACGTTGGGTTTTCCCACCGCCAATATTCAAACGCCGAATAACCAGCGCTTGCCAGGCATTGGCATCTACACGGTGAAGATGCGCGTTGGCGCGCGCTGGCTGCCGGGAATGGCGTCAGTGGGCCGCAATGTGACTTTTGGCGCCGGTCGGGCGGTGACCTTGGAAATCAACTTGTTTGATTTCGATGAAGACATTTATGGCGAACACGTTACTGTGCAATGGGAGCATTATTTGCGCGGTGAAATCAAGTTTGCCGATGCTGCCGGGTTGATCGATCAGTTGAACCAAGATCGTCAGCACAGCTTGGCGTGGCTTGCGGAGGCGCATTAATGGCAGGAGCGTATATTCATATTCCATTCTGCGAACATATTTGTTATTACTGTGATTTCAACAAGGTGTTTATCGAAGGCCAACCCGTTGACGATTACGTTGACATGTTGCTGCTTGAAATGCAGAAAGTCATGGCAGAACACCCTGAAGAAAAGATCGAAACCGTGTATGTCGGCGGCGGCACCCCGACGACGCTGACGCCGGCGCAACTGGATAAGCTGTGCGTCGGGATCCGCGAGTATTTGCATTTTGATCAAGGGGAGTTCACCTTCGAAGCCAATCCCAATGACTTGCAAGACACCGCCAAGCTCCAGGTACTGCATGATAACGGCGTCAATCGCTTGTCCATCGGCGTGCAAAGCTTCGATGATGAGATCTTGAAGCGCATCGGGCGCATCCACCGGGTCAAAGATGTTTATCAAGCCATTGCCAATGCCCGCAAAGTGGGTTTTGATAACTTATCCATCGACTTGATCTTCCGCTTGCCAGGCCAAAGCCGCGACAATTTCTTAAAGAGCCTGCATGAAGCACTGGCTTTGGACCTGCCGCATTATTCAACGTATTCACTGATCTTGGAGCGCAAAACGATTTTCTACAACTTGATGCGCAAAGGCAAGCTCACCTTGCCCAGCCAAGACGTGGAAGCTGATATGTACCAAGATGCCATTGATTTGATGCACGCCAACGGCCGCGAGCAATACGAAATCGCTAATTTTGCCAAGCCGGGTTTTGAATGCCAACATAACTTGTTATATTGGCAGAATGCCCATTACTTCGGTTTCGGCGCCGGGGCGTTCGGCTATATTGGTCGTGATCGCTACCACAATTTCGGCCCGATCCAGCAATATCTCGCGCCGCTGCATGAAGATAAGCTGCCGGTGATCGAACATCACTTGGTGCCGCTTGAAGAGCAAATCGAAGAAGAAATGTTTCTTGGACTGCGCACCAGAATGGGTGTCAGCCGCCAGCGCTTTGCCCAGCGCTATCATCTCAAGCTCGAAGATGTTTATGGTGAATTGGTGCCGAACTTGGTGGCTCAAGGCCTGATGCAAGACCTTGGCGACCGTATTAGGTTGACCAACAAAGGAATGTTTTTAGGCAATGAGGTGTTCCAGCAGTTCTTGTTGGATGATCCATTGGTGTAAACCATAAGCTGTCGCACTGGGCGACGGCTTATTTTGGCAAAGGCTTATCAGACTTAAGGCGGTTGCGGCGCGGCGCATGATTGGCGATACTGAAACAAGGCATGACGTGGTGTTGATGGCGATAACACTGGGATTTTTTCGCAATTTAGCACTCTGGGGGTTGACTATGCTAACGGTGGTTGCTAGTATAGTAATTGTGAGTTAGCACTCAATCAGTGTTAGTGCTAAGAAGAGGGTGGCAATATGTTAACGAAACGCCAGCTGCTCGTCTTAAAAGAGATCATCCGGAGCTTCACGGAAACCGGCCAACCAGTCGGGTCTAAGACTTTGATGGCAGAATTGCCGATCCATGTCAGCTCGGCAACGATCCGTAACGACATGGCGGCACTTGAAGAAGCAGGCTTGATTACCAAGACCCATAGCAGTTCCGGACGCGTGCCTTCAACTAAAGGCTACCGCTACTATTTGGACAACTTGGTCGAACCGGCGCAAGCAGCACCGGCGGAAATCGCCGCGATCCAACAAGGCTTCGGCGGACATTTCTACAAGATCGATGAGATCGTTGAGCAATCAGCGCGGATTTTGTCGAATCTGACCAATTACACGGCGATCACCTTAGGCCCGGAAGTCGCGAATCTGCGCTTAACCGGCTTTCGGATGGTGCCGTTGGGCAACCATCAAGTGATGGCGATCTTGGTCACTAACAATGGCAATGTGGTCAACCAGTTGTTCACCTTGCCAGGAGAAATCGATACTGACGAAGTCGAAAAGGCGATCCGCATCGTCAACGATCAACTTGTCGGCTTGCCATTGAGTCAAGTCGCTCAGAAGCTGCAAAGCGACGTGCCGGCCTTGTTGTTCAAATACATGGCCAGCCCCGATGGCTTCTTGGATGTGTTCGGCAGCGTCTTGAAACAAGCCGCTGCTGAGCGCTTCTATGTCGGTGGCCGCTTGAACTTAATGGATTATCTGGATGATTCTGATGTGCGCCGCGTCAAGCAGATCTTCTCCTTGATCGATGACGACACAGGAGATATCAATCAATTGATTGGTCCGGTCAAGCCTAGCAACACCGTCCATGTGCGCTTGGGCCACGAGTTGACGCCGGAGGTACTAGACGACTTGAGCTTGATCACCGCCAGTTACTCGGTTGGCGACCACGGCACCGGCATGATCGCCTTGCTGGGCCCAACGCAAATGCCGTATTCCAAAATGATCGGCTTATTGGACGCCTTTCGTGAAGAACTGGCCAAGCGGCTGACCGATTATTATTCACACTTTGATGGGTGACCATACTGAATGAAGGAGGCCGCTATGGCTGAAGATAAGAAAGCACCGGAAACCAAAGCAGAATCGAAAGACCAAACAACCAAAGAAACGCCTGAGCAAGCAAAACCAGCAGCCGCAGACGCTAAGCAAGCCGATAAGCAGGCTCAGCCGTCGTTGAAAGACGAAATCGCCGCTGAAATGGCGCAAGATCTCGACGAACAAGTTGATAACGCCGACGTTGATGTGGCGAAGCTGCAACAAGAGCGCGACGATTTCGAAGACAAGTACTTGCGCGCCGCTGCTGAAATCAGCAACATGAACAACCGCTTCAAGAAAGAGCGTGCGACCTTGTTGCAATATGATGGTCAAAAGCTCGCCACTGCTGTGTTGCCTGTGTTAGACAACTTGGAGCGGGCCTTAGCCAGCGCCAAAGATGATGATGATCCGTTGAAGAAAGGCGTCGAAATGGTTTATAGCCATTTAGAGTCAGCCTTAACCGAGAATCACGTTGAAGCCGTACCGGCCGAAGGCAAGTTTGACCCAACCATGCATCAAGCCGTGCAAACAGTGCCGGCAGACGACGATCATCCTAAAGACACCATCGTGCAAGTCTTGCAAAAAGGCTACAAGATGAAAGAACGGGTGTTGCGGCCAGCAATGGTCGTGGTAGCACAGTAAGCCGCCGCGTCGAGCCGCTTCGCTTTGGTATCGTCGAGCTGCGTGGCGCAACGCGGGTGCAGCTAGCTACGTCAGCGTACTCGAGGCAAGAAGCGCCTCAAGCACGCTGACTAGGCTACCTGACCCGCTAAAAGCGCGCCGCTTCGCTCTGGTATCGTCGAGCTGCGCAAAGCACGCGATTGTGTGTAAGTTGGCTCAAGCTTATGGCAAAACCGGCCATCAGCTTAAGCCAGCTTACACACATCGCTAAATTCGCTTTGCTCCGCTCTGGTTCACTTGCCGGCGCCTGGCAGGCTATGGCAATTAAAATTAGTTAATCAAAAATTTAGAAGAAGGTATGACAATGAGTAAAGTTATTGGGATCGACTTAGGGACCACCAACTCCGCTGTTGCGGTGCTTGAAGGTGGCGAACCGAAAATCATCACCAACCCAGAAGGCAACCGTACCACGCCTTCCGTCGTTGCGTTCAAAGACGGCGAGATCCAAGTCGGGGAAGTCGCAAAGCGTCAAGCGATCACCAACCCAGACACCATCGTTTCCATCAAGCGGCACATGGGTGAAGCAGGCTACACGGTAAAAGTTGGCGATAAGAACTACACGCCACAAGAAATTTCCGCGCAGATCCTGCAATACATCAAGGGCTTTGCTCAAGATTACCTTGGTGAAGATGTGACTGATGCGGTCATCACCGTGCCGGCTTACTTCAACGATTCTCAGCGTCAAGCAACTAAAGATGCTGGTAAGATCGCCGGCTTGAACGTTTCTCGGATCGTTAACGAACCAACTGCTTCTGCCTTGGCTTATGGCTTGGACAAAGGCGACGCCGACGAGAAAGTCCTTGTTTATGATTTAGGCGGTGGGACTTTTGATGTTTCCATCTTACAGCTTGGCGATGGCGTCTTTGAAGTTTTGTCCACTAACGGTGATACACACTTGGGTGGTGACGATTTCGACGACAAGATCATCAACTGGTTAGTCGACGAATTCAAAGCTGAAAACGGCATCGACTTGTCCAAAGACAAGATGGCCATGCAACGCCTCAAGGACGCGGCTGAAAAGGCTAAGAAGGATCTGTCCGGTGTTTCGTCCACTCAGATCTCCTTGCCATTCATCTCCGCTGGCGCCAACGGTCCGCTGCATCTGGAACGGACTTTGACTAAGGCCAAGTTTGACCAAATGACTGAAGACTTGGTTGAACGCACCAAGGTCCCAGTTGACAATGCCTTGAAAGATGCTGGCTTGACTGCTGCTGATTTGGATAAGGTCATCTTAAACGGTGGTTCGACTCGGATCCCAGCTGTCCAAGAAGCCGTTAAGAGCTGGACTGGCAAAGAACCTGATCACTCCATCAACCCTGATGAAGCCGTTGCCCTTGGTGCTGCTATCCAAGGCGGGGTCATTTCCGGTGATGTTAAAGATGTTGTCTTGCTTGATGTAACGCCATTGTCCTTAGGTATTGAAACCATGGGCGGCGTGTTCACCAAGTTGATCGATCGCAACACCACGATCCCAACTTCCAAGTCCCAAGTCTTCTCCACTGCCGCTGACAACCAGCCAGCCGTTGATATCCATGTCTTGCAAGGTGAACGGCCAATGGCTGCTGACAACAAGACGTTGGGTCGCTTCCAACTCACTGACATCCCAGCTGCCCCTCGTGGCGTGCCGCAAATCGAAGTTAAGTTCGACATCGATAAGAACGGTATCGTGCAAGTTTCCGCTAAGGATATGGGCACTGGCAAGTCTCAAGACATCACGATCAAGAGTTCCAGCGGTTTGTCCGATGAAGAAATCGATCGCATGATGAAAGAAGCCAAGGAAAACGAAGAAGCCGACAAGAAGCGCAAGGAAGAAGTCGATTTGAAGAACGATGTCGACCAACTCTTGTTCCAAACTGACAAGACCTTGAAGGACTTGAAGGGCAAAGTTTCCGATGACGAAATCAAGAAGGCTGAAGATGCCAAGGAAGCCTTGAAGAAGGCTCAACAAGATAACAACATCGAAGACATGAAGGCCAAGCGTGATGACCTCAACAAGATCGTGCAAGACTTGACGGTCAAGTTGTATGAACAAGCGCAAAAGGACCAGCAAGCCAAAGGTGCTGCCGGCGCGCAAGACGGCGCTGACAAGGCTGACAAGAAGAGCGGCGACGATGACACCATCGACGGCGAATACTCTGACGTCAACGACAAGAAGTAGTCGTCTGTTCCAAGAGCCAAAGCCAGCTGGCTTTGGCTCTTTTATTGATTAAACAACTGGTTTGGCAGGATGGCGATATTGTGGTATCCTGTATTGGCTTTTGGAAGCAGACTTTAGGAGGCAGTAATGGCAGAGCAGAAAGATTACTATGACACGCTTGGGGTGAGTCGGGATGCCGATGATGCCACCATCAAGAAGGCCTTTCGGCGACTTTCAAAGAAATATCACCCAGATTTGAATCATGAACCTGGGGCAGAAGAGAAATTCAAAGAGATCAACGAGGCGTACCAAGTTTTGTCTGACCCGCAGAAACGCGCGGCGTTTGACCAATACGGTTCCGCAGACGGCCCGCAGCCTGGCCAAGGCTTCGGTGGCGGTCAAGGCTTTGGCGGCTTCTCCAGCCAAGGTTTCGGCGGGACTGGTTTTGATGACATTTTCAGTCAATTCTTCGGCGGTGGGCAGCAACAACGTGCCAACTCACCGCGCCAAGGTGCGGACCTGCAATATCGCATGGACCTTAAGTTCGAAGAGGCGATTTTTGGTAAGGACACCAAGATCTCTTATGATCGCGAAGCCGTGTGTCATACCTGCGGCGGCTCCGGCGCCAAACCTGGTACCAGCCCAGTGACCTGCCACAAGTGTCATGGTTCCGGCTATATTCAAGTGCAGCGCAACACCCCGCTTGGCGCCATGATGAGCCAAGAAGTATGTGACGTCTGCCATGGTACTGGTAAGGAAATCAAAGACAAGTGTGAAGATTGCCACGGCACTGGCCACAAGCAAGAACGCCACACCATCGATGTCAAGGTTCCAGCCGGGGTCGAAGACGGCCAACAAATGCGTTTGCGCGAAGCCGGTGAAGCCGGTACTAACGGCGGCCCTTATGGGGACTTGTATATTGTCTTTCGGGTAGCCGCCAGCGATAAGTTCGAACGCGATGGCGCGACGATTTATTTGAAGATCCCAATCAGCTTTGCCCAAGCGGCATTAGGTGATGCGATCAAAGTCGACACCGTGCATGGGCCAGTTGAGTTGAAGATCCCAGCCGGCACCCAGACGCAGTCCAAGTTCCGCTTGCGGGGCAAAGGCGCACCGCGTCTGCAAGGTTCCGGCATGGGCGATCAAATCGTCACCGTGACGGTGCAAACGCCAAAGAACCTCAACAGCAAGCAAAAAGATGCGTTGATGGCCTTTGCCGCAGCCAGCGGCGAAGACGTCACGCCGCATGAAGGGCGCTTGTTCGACCGCATCAAGAAAGCCTTTGAAGATAAATAGCGTCTACAAAAAACGCGCCTGTGCATCGCTCAGGCGCGTTTTTTTGGTGCTGAGAAAGTTAACGCTGCGCTGGTTTGAAATACCCACGCGGATCTGGTTCATAGCCGAGATGTTGATAATAGTCTTGCGCCACTTCAGAAGCCAGCAAGACATAATTGAGCTTTGGTCCCAAGGTGGCTTCCAAATCAGCCACCAGCGCGCGGCCAATCCCTTGGTGTTGGAAATCAGCGCTGACCGCCAGTTCGGCAATGTAGACGACATCAGTGTAATCTGTCAACGCACGCAACACGCCGACGATTTGATCATCAGCAAAGGCGAGCCGAAACTCACTGCCACCGGCGATCATGCCGGCTAAATGGGCCGAGTCAGTTGGTCGATGCAAACCAGATGCGCTAATGACTTCGCGCAATTGCGCAGTCGTGGGACGCTGATTGATAATTGTCGTCATGGGGTTACCTCCGTTCATGCGCAAAGCGCTAAGAAATTCTTTAGCAGCTGGCGCCCGACTGCCGGATCAGTCATGATCGACTCAGGATGAAATTGAACGCCAAACACGCGCTGGGCATCGTCTTCAATGGCCATGATACTGCCATCATCTGCCACTGCTGTCAACGTCAAGCCTGCAGGGGCCTGATCAACCACGAGTGAGTGATACCGGGCGCCAGTGAATTCATGCGGGCAGTCGGCAAACAAGGCGCCGTGATTCTGGGTGATGATTTTAGACGGCTTGCCATGCATCAAAGACTTGGCGGCCACGACTTGGGCGCCATAGGCTTGGCCGATGGCTTGCTCACCTAAGCACACCCCGAGGATTGGCACTTGCCCGCGCAAGGCTTGGATCATCGCCGGCATGTTGCCGGCATTTTCTGGGCGGCCAGGGCCAGGGGAGAAGACGACACCGGTTGGGTGCTTGGCCACTAATTCCTCAGCGGTGAGATCATCGTTATGCACCACGGTGATCGGCTGCTTGGTTAGTGTGCCCATCAGTTGGTACAGGTTATAAGTAAAACTATCATAATTGTCAATGAGATAGATCATAGCCGCGCCTCCAATGCATCTTTCACACCTGAGATCTTGTTGTTAAATTCTTTGTATTCCAAGCGCGGATCAGAATCGGCAACGATTCCAGCGCCTGATTGCAATAACAGCGTGTCTTGCTTGCGGAAGCACAAGCGAATGCCAATAGCAAAATCCAAATCGCCATTGTAATCAAAATAACCCAATGCCCCACCATACAAGCCGCGCTTGGCCGGTTCCAGTTCGTCGATGATACTCATGGCGCTTTGCTTGGGGGCACCTGACAAGGTCCCAGCCGGCAGCAGCGAATCGATAATGGCCATGGCTGTGGCATCATGGCGCACGGTACTTTCCACCACCGAGCCTAAATGCATCACATTGGCAAACTTCAACAACGCTCTAGTGCGGGTGACGGCGACGCTGCCGAATTCACTCACCGCGCCTAAATCGTTGCGCCCTAAGTCGATCAACATGTTGTGTTCAGCCAACTCCTTCTCAGAATGTTGCAATTCGTAAGCAAAGGCGTCGTCTTCTTCTGGCGTGCGGCCGCGCCGGCGGGTGCCGGCCAGCGGGTAAGTGAACAAGCGGGTGCCTTGCTTTCTGATCAAGGTCTCAGGTGATGCGCCTAGCGCTTCATAATCGCCGTCTTGGAAGTAGAACTGATAAGGCGTCGGGTTGGCAGCAAACAAGCTGGCGGCTTGACTGCGCAGGCTGCCGGAGATCTTGGCGGATTGTTGGTTGGCCATGATCAATTGGAAAATGTCGCCAGCGACAATGTGTTCCTGGGCTTGGCGCACCCGTGCTTCGAAGGTGTCTTCATCATAGGTCATTTCAAGCTTTGAACTAAACGCAAACGGGGCAGGGCGATAAGTGGCGGCGCCGTTGGTGATTTGATCGCGCAAGGCGGCAAGCTTTTCCTGCACGGCGTCAAATTCAGCTTGATCAAGGCCGGCGGTGGGCACGATGTGGCTGATGGTGACGCGCTGTTTGGCGCGTTCATAAGCGATCACCGTCGGAACCACAAAAAGATCAGCATCATCTAATGCATAAGGATCTTCGGCAGTCAGATGCAGATGCTGTTTGGCGTATTGGGCGTATTCGTAGGCGAAATATCCGGCCACGCCACCGGTAAACACCGGCAAGCCAGCCAAGCGCGGGGTGTGCTGCGCCGCTAACAAGCCATCGACCACCGGCCCCAGGGGGGTAGTTTGCGTCGTGGTTTTGCCGGCTTGGCTAATCGTCAACACGCCTTTGCGATAAGTGTAAGTGGCGGTGGTTTCAGCGGCGATCAGTGTGGTGCCTTCGTCTGCTGAGCGCAGCAGCACCGCTTTACGCTCGGTGCCATCAAGCCGATTCAACACGGCCAGGCTGTCAAAGTCAGGTTGGCGGTATTGGATCACGATCGGAACTGCGGGATAATCAGCCAAATATGGTTTCAAAGTTTCAAATTTCATAGGGATGCTCCTTATTAGACTTAAGGGACTAGCAGCACCCGATTTGCCATCGTTTCATGATGTTTTCCTCCAAACAAAAAGTCCGCCCTAAACAAAAGTCAAGGACGGACAATTCCGCGGTGCCACCTGGATTCGCGCAAACAATCTTTGCGCGCACTTGAAGGGTCTAACAACCCTTTGAGAACTGACGTGTCTCGATACGTCACCCCATACTCGACAAGCTTTCCTGGGTGCCCTCGGTGGTCCATTTGATCGTGTGCCACGGCCGCATTCTCAACAACAGCGACTCTCTGTGCGCGCGGCACGACCCATTCTCCACCTCGACGGTTTATGAGCGAACGATTAAGTTAAGATGATTGTACCGCGTGAATTTGAGAATGCAAGCCTAATTTTTAGGCGACAACAAAGCCGCCTTGCAAGCACAAGGCGGCTGATGTTGGCAAATCGTTGGCAAAACCATGCTTTTGCTTCAGCGAGCTGCTCAAGAATGCTTATTTACCGCGAGTATCTTCGTCGTTCATCTTCAGAATGCTCATGAAGGCTTCTTGTGGCACCTCCACAGAACCAACGGCCTTCATCCGCTTCTTGCCGGCTTTTTGTTTCTCCAGTAATTTGCGCTTACGGGTGATGTCGCCGCCGTAGCACTTGGCCAAGACGTTCTTGCGGTAGGCTTTGACTGTGGAGCGGGCGATAACTTTGTTGCCAATGGCTGCTTGAATCGGCACTTCGAATTGCTGGCGCGGGATGGTTTGCTTCAAGCTGGCCACGATTGCCTTGCCGCGTTCGAAGGCGAAGTCTTTGTGGACGATGGTGGACAAGGCATCCACGGCATCCCCGTTAAGCAAGATATCCATTTTGACCAAATCAGAAGGGCGGTAGCCGGTGATTTCATAATCCAAGCTGGCATAACCTTTAGTCGAGGATTTCAAGTCATCAAAGAAATCGTAGATGATTTCCGACAAAGGCAGGTTGTAGATCACGTTGACGCGGTATTTGTCCAAGTAATCCATCGTCACGAACTCACCACGCTTGCGTTGGGCGATTTCCATCACTGGGCCAACATAATCGTTTGGCACCATGATGCTGGCTTTGACGTAAGGTTCGCGGATCTCTTTGATTTCACTGGCTTCTGGCAACTCGGACGGATTGTCGATGGTGATGGAAGTGCCATCGGTTTTGTCGACTTGATAATCCACACTCGGGGCGGTCATGATCAAGTCCAAATCAAACTCGCGCTCCAAGCGCTCTTGGACGACATCCATGTGCAACAAGCCTAGAAAGCCCACACGGAAGCCGAAGCCCAATGCTTGTGAGGTTTCAGGTTCAAATTCCAATGACGCATCGTTAAGCTGCAATTTCTCCAAGGCGTCGCGCAAGTCGGTGAACTTGGCGTTGTCGACAGGGAAGACCCCGGAATACACCATCGGCGTGATTTGACGGAAGCCTTCCAAGGCCTTCTGCGCCGGGTTGTTGGCTAAGGTGACCGTATCGCCAACGCGGGTGTCTTGGATGGTTTTGATGCTGGCGGTGATGTAGCCCACATCGCCGACCATCAAGAAGTCGCGCTTGACGGCTTTAGGCGACATTACGCCAACTTCGGTGACTTCAAACTGTTTGCCATTGGACATCAATTGGATCATGTCACCGACTTTGACGATGCCTTCTTTGACCCGCACCGCTAAGACCACCCCGCGATAAGAATCATAGACTGAATCAAAGATCAGCGCTTCTAGCGGCGCATCCAAGTCGCCGCTTGGGGCAGGGATGTCTGATACGATGCGCTCTAAGACTTCTGGCACGCCTAAGCCGGTTTTAGCTGAGGTCAATACGGCATCTGAGGCGTCTAAGCCGATCATCTCTTCGATTTCTTCTTTGACCACGTCTGGTTGGGCGCTGGGCAAGTCGACTTTGTTGATGATAGGCACGATTTCCAAATCGTCGTCTAAGGCCAAATACACATTGGCTAGCGTTTGTGCTTCAACGCCTTGCGCCGCATCGACTAACAACAAGGCGCCTTCACACGCTGCCAAAGAGCGCGACACTTCATAAGAGAAGTCCACGTGTCCCGGTGTATCGATCAAGTGAAAAATGTACGTCTCACCATCTTTAGCCTTGTAGTGCAATTCCACGGCGTTGAGCTTGATGGTGATGCCGCGCTCGCGTTCCAGCGCCATGTCGTCTAAGACTTGCGCCTGCATGTCGCGCTTGGCGATGGTGTCCGTCAGCTCCAAGATTCGATCCGCCAAGGTCGACTTGCCGTGGTCGATATGCGCGACGATCGAGAAGTTGCGGATGTGTTGCTGGCGGTTTAATAATGCCTGTTTATCCATAGTGTGCCTACGCTTTCGTTAAGTTCCTGCAGACTATTATACCAAGTCAACGCCTTTTTCCAAAATGGTTTCATGCCGATTCAAAAAAGCACCCAGCCAAGTCAAGCTGGGTGCGGATCTTATGCGGCCAAGCCTGGCACTGCCAAGGTCAAAGCCACTTGTTCTGTAATGGTTAAAGGTCGCTTTAAAAGCCGCGGCAAGTCGTCTAACAGCTTGTCGGCTTCCAGCATGCCAGCATTGTCGCGCGTCTTTAAGCACACCATCCCGCGGGGGGCATGGCGCTTAGAAATCGTCCAACCGTCGATTGTTATAGGCAGTTTCACATACATCACCTCAGTCCCATTATACAAACAAATGTTCGAAAATGCAAATCTAGTCCGTGATGTTACACCGACCATCGATTGATGCGGTACAATGAAGGCAAACCAATTGGAGGTCTGCTTATGTCTAAACCAGCAATTGTCATCATTCGTGCCATCAAGCCCGAACACGTTGCACGCTTACAAGCGATCGCGCCAGGTTATGACTTCTTCACCCAATGGGACGAGCCATTGCCGCAAAGTCGTTATGCCGATGTCGAAGTGATCTTAGGCGGGGATGGCCCATTGACCAAAGCCATCATGGCCACGCCTAACAATCACTTAGGCTTTGTGCAGGCGCATTCGGCAGGGGTGGACTATTTGGATCTGCCGGCGTTGGCCAAAGCGCATGTGCTGGTGGCCAACACCAGCGGTATTCACACCAACGCTTTAACAGAATATGTGATCGGGGCGATTTTGCAGCGCACCCGCGCATTTGCCGAAACGGCAGCCAATCAGCAACAAGCACTGTGGCAACATGATATCGATTATGCTGGCGTGGCTGGGCGCAACATGGTGATTGTTGGCGCAGGGCGCATCGGCACCAAGATCGCCCAGGTGGCTAAGGCGTTGGACATGCATGTCACCGGGGTTTCGCGCAGCGGGCGGACGCTGCCGTTCTTTGATGCCAATGTAGCTGATGAAGCGGCGCCAAGCGTGCTGGCTGAAGCCGATTTCGTGGTGGATCTCTTGCCGCTGACGCCAGAATCCAAGCACTTCTTTGATGCGGCGCGCTTTGCGCAGTTGAAGCGCGGCGTGATGTTCATCAATGTTGGCCGCGGCGGGACTGTTGATACCGCGGCGTTGATCGACGCCATCACCAGCGGCCAAATCGGGCATGCTGTGTTGGATGTGTTTGAAGAAGAACCGCTGCCGCAAGATTCACCGCTGTGGCACTTGCCAAACACGGTGGTCACACCGCATGTGGCCGGACAGGTGGCGCATTTCAAGTCTGTGGTCACCGAGATTTACGCCGCAAACTTGCAATCATATCTCAAAGATCACAAACTCGTCAGCCACGCCTTAGACTTGTCTCGGGGCTACTGATTTGGCCCAACAAACAAAGCGGCCCGCCATATCGTCATGGCGGGTCGCTTTGTTTAATCGATTGGATAAATCACGCGAAATTGTTCAAGCACCAGCATCGCGGTGGCTGGATCAAACGTTAAGCCAGCTTGTGCATAAGCTTTGGTGAATACCGCGGCTTGCGTTTGCTGCCAAGCATCAAGGCTTGCAGCCCCGGCTTGTTGGGCTTGGGCCTCATTAACGCTGGCATAAGGGACGATGAACACGTCTTCGGTGTAGGTCAGCGCCACTGGTTGGCCTTGGCCATCCAGCAGCACATTGACATCGCGCGCTTCAGGCAGCGGCGCATGGGCGGATAGGTACAGTTCAAAGCCAGAGGTCTGCAAGGTTTGTTGATGCGCTAACACCAGCTGGGCGTGCACGTCTTGGGCTTGGGGCGTATCGCCGATCGCTTGGGCGCGCGCGTAGGTCAGATCCGGGGCCAGCACTAAAGCTTGGCGGGCTTGTTCAAAGAATTCGTCGATCACGTGATTCCTCCAAAATCATGCACAATGGCTAAATTAGAATGTTTCTTGGTCGGCAGCGGATAATTGTGGCTTAACTTCTTGCCAGCCCATGGCTTTGCCGAGGTCAGTTTCGGCATCTTCACGGCTTGGTACCTTGTCAAAGTTCCAGACGATGTTGGAAATCTTGCCGCCAACATAATCGAATGGCTCGGTATAAATATAGCCGTGCTCGTTTTTCTTCTCGCGCCGCTGGGTGAGCTTCTCGCTTAAATCACGAGCATACTCCATGTCAGACAATTCCGGCACGTCCTTTTCAGTGACGAAACCATTCTTGTTCAAGGCCTCGTCAGCAGTTGCAACAGCGGTAGGTTCTGCAGTTTTTTCCATATCATATCTCTCCATTCATGGCAGTCACTGATTGGAGTTGGGCTGTGGTTATTTATGTTACACCTTATTATACCACGCGACGCTTGAGTGGGGTTCTGCTATAATGGTACGGTATCGATTTGAGGGGGGCCCAACTTGGCACATTATGATTGGACAATGATTGCACAGCCAGATGCAAAGCAGGTGGCAGACTTAGCTGAAAAGCTTGCGGTGCCGCCGTTTTTGGCGCGGTTATTGCAACAACGCGGCATTGTGGATCCAGACGCTTGGGCACGTTTCATTAACCCGAGTGTCACTGGCTTGCACGATCCGTTCTTATTGCATGATATGGATAAAGCCGTCGCCCGCATTCAACAGGCGATCGCCAACAATGAGAAAATCACCATTTATGGCGACTATGATGTGGACGGCTTAACTGCCAGTTCGATCATGAAAGAAGCCTTAGAAGCAGTCGGCGCTGAACCGGAAGTGTTTATTCCCGATCGCTTTGCCGATGGGTACGGGCCAAATCCTGCTGTGTACAAATATTTACAATCTAATGGCACAAAGCTGGTGGTCACTGTTGATAATGGTGTCGCAGGTAAAGCAGTGATCGATGATGCCATGGCTGCCGGCATGGATGTGGTGGTCACCGATCATCATGAACTGCCTGATGAATTGCCTGAGGCGGTGGCGGTGGTGCATCCGCGCCATCCTGACGGTGATTATCCTTTCGGCGACTTGTCTGGTGCCGGCGTCGCATTCAAAGTGGCGACGGCTTTGTTGGATGAACCGCCGATGGACAGCATCGATTTGGCGGCGTTAGGGACGATTTGTGACTTGGTGAGCCTCACCGATGAGAATCGCATCATCGTGCAATTAGGCTTGCAGCAGATCCGCTCCGGGGCGCGAGTGGGTTTGACGGCATTGTTGGACGCCGCGTCGATCGATCCGACGACAGTGGATGAACAAACCGTGGGCTTTGGCATCGGGCCGCGCTTGAATGCGCTAGGCCGGCTGGGGGATGCCAATCCTGGCGTGACTTTGCTGACGACATTTGACGATGAAGAAGCGGCGCGCTTGGCAGCAAATGTGAACGCGCGCAACACCGAGCGGCAAGGCTTGGTCAAGAAGATCACCAAAGAAGCCATGGCCATTGCCCAACAACCTAATAATCTTGCGGCCAAAACGCTGGTGATCGCCAATTCCGGTTGGCATGAAGGGGTGCTGGGTATTGTTGCCAGCCATATCGTAGAAGCCACCGGCAAACCGACTTTGGTGTTAAATATTGCCAAAGATGGTCAAAGTGCCAAAGGGTCTGGCCGTTCGGTGCCGGATTATCACTTGTTTAAGAGCCTGCAGCCGGTGCGCGATGAGATGACGCATTTTGGCGGGCATGCGATGGCGGTGGGGTTGACGGTGCCCACAGCCAACATTCCTAAGCTGCATGCCGCTATGGAACAGCTGGCGCAAACCGTGTTGGCTGATGTGGGCAAACCGCAATTGGCGATCACCGCACGCTTGGATCCAGCAGACTTGACTTTGGCCAATTATCAAGTGCTGCGGCAGTTGGCGCCTTTTGGCCAAGGCAATCCGGAGCCGGTATTCTCATTGCGGCCCAAGCGCGTTGAAGGAATTCGGCAAATCGGCCAAGGCAAAGATCATCTGAAGTTCTCGGCTGATGGCGTGGATGTGATCGCATTTGGGCTGGGCGATCAAGCCGATGCTTTGCAAGCGGCGCAACAAGTGAAGCTGGCGGTGACTTTGGATCAGAACACCTGGCAGAATCGCACCAGCTTGCAGCTGCGCTTAAACGACATGACGATTTCTGCACCGAATGTGATCGATATGCGCTTGCCGCAGCCTTCTGCGGAGCAATTCCGCGGTGCCTACACGTATGTTTTCTTCAGTGCCAAAACCATGGCCAAGCTCACGCGGCGCTTCCAATTTGGCGGGCCGACGGTGCTGGCCAAAGACCTTGGCCAAGACACGCCTAATGCGGTGTTAGTTGACTTGCCGCAATCGCATGCGCAACTGCAAGCGGCCATGGCACATGTGCAGCTGCCGGTGCGGGTAGTGTTTGCGGCGGACCCAGCTGAAATAGTGGCGATTCCGCAGCGTGAAGAATTCGGCCGGGTACTGGTGTATTTGCGCAAGGCGGGGCCTTATGATAAGCACCACTTGCCGGCTTTGGCTGCGGCGGTACATGTGACAGTTGTACAAGCAATCTTTGCTGTACAGGTGTTTTTCGAATTGGGATTTGTTACAATAGATGGTGCGTTGATTCACGTCAGCGAGCATCCCGTTAAAGCGGCGCTAGATTCTGCGACCGCATATCAGCAGCGTGACGCATTCCTCAAGCTGGCCAAGCATCTGCTTCATGATGATCGTGCCAGTTTGGAGGCGTTACTCACGCAGCCTTAATCCAGAATGTGAGGACCCAAATGACAATCAATTTCAAAGACTATATCGCAAGTGTGC
This sequence comes from Lacticaseibacillus jixiensis, assembly GCF_042847315.1. Taxonomy (NCBI): domain Bacteria; kingdom Bacillati; phylum Bacillota; class Bacilli; order Lactobacillales; family Lactobacillaceae; genus Lacticaseibacillus; species Lacticaseibacillus jixiensis. The sequence continues at coordinate 3,037 of NZ_BAAFPR010000006.1, read as the reverse complement.
CTGATTTCCCAGAGCCTGGGATCGTGTTTCGTGACATTTCACCATTGATGGCTGATGGGCAAGCATACGCCGCCGCTACTGACGAAATCGTTGAATACGCCAAAGACAAAGGCGTTGAGATGATCGTGGGCCCTGAAGCGCGCGGCTTCATCGTCGGCTGTCCAGTGGCTTATAAGCTGGGCGTAGGTTTTGCCCCGGCGCGCAAGAAGGGCAAACTGCCGCGCGAAACAGTTAGCGCCAGCTACGACTTGGAATATGGTCAAGCCACGCTTTACTTACACAAAGATGCCATCAAACCTGGCCAGCGCGTGCTGGTGTGCGACGACTTGTTGGCCACTGGCGGCACCATTGCGGCGACGATCGAGTTGGTCGAGAAACTCGGCGGCATCGTCGTTGGTACCGCGTTCTTAGTGGAACTGTCCGACTTACACGGTCGCGACAAGATCGGTGACCACGACATCTTTACCTTGATGCAATACCAAGGCGCTTAACAAGCCTGCAGCCTGCCAGTCGGTGGGCTGTTTTCATTTTTGGCGTGAATATCGCGCTTACCTTTAGTATGTGGTACAATATTTATGAAGGAGTTTATGGCATGGCAAAGCACAAGAAAGACGATAAGACCTTAGTCGAGAAGATGCTCGACAAACAAAATATTGCATACAAGCCGTATACCTTCCCGCTGGTGGACGATGGGGATGTCAAGCAGGTGCAAGTGGATCACGCCGATATTGACGAACACCGCATCTACAAGACTTTGGCGTTGATCGGGAACAAAACCGGTCCGTTAGTTGGCGTGGTGCCGCTTGATCGCCATATCGACTATAAGTTGCTGGCCAAAGCGTCAGGCAACAAGAAAGTCGGCATGATCCCGTTGAAGGATCTGGAGCACACCACCGGCTACATTCACGGCGCCAACACACCCATCGGGATCCATGCACGACACAATTATCCCATTTATATCGGCAGCGAAGCATTGACGGAGAAGGAGATCATTGTATCAGCCGGCAAGCTCGGCCGTTCGGTGGGTCTTGATCCCAAGGCCTTGGCCAAAAGCGTCCGTGCCAAGTTCGCGGATATTACCGCATTAACACCACAAGACGAATGACATGATAGGGGGAATGCCACATGTTTACTGCAAATCATAGCCGCTTCGCCACTTACGGCGTCATCGCTCATTTACCTGGACCGATCATCGATAGTTTGTGGCTGATTATTGACCAGAACCTCCAAGGCGTCGTGCCGCTGGGTAATTTGTTGCGCTTTGATCTGTTGAACAACGGCGGCAAGCTCACCGTTGCCTTCTCAGAAAAAGGCAGCGAAACGACCATGGCTGTCGACTTGCCATTCGATTACCAAAGCGCCTTCCCAGACACTGTGATGGCTTATGATGACGGCGACAACCAAACGATCTTGTTACCAGAAGAAGGGCACAACTAGAACCCAGAGCGGAGCAGCCCGCACTTAGCGGTGGATATAAGGCGGGATGACATTTGGGCGAACTTTGCCCAAGTGGCGTCACGACTTATATCACGCCGCGTTGGGCTGCGCAGCTCGACGAAGACCCCAGAGCGGAGCAAAGCGCATTTAGCGGGTCAATTAGCCTAGCCCTCGTGCTTGCGGCGTATTTTGCCGCGAGTGCGGGGGCGTAGCTAATTGCACCCGCGTTGCTTTGTGCAGCTCGACGAAAAACCCCAGAGCGGAGCAGCCCGCACTTAGCGGTGGATATAAGGCGGGATGACATTTGGGCGTTCTTTGCCCAAGTGGCGTCACGACTTATATCAGGCCGCGTTGGGCTGCGCAGCTCGACGAAAAACCCCAGAGCGGAGCAAAGCGGGTCTAGCGGTGGATATAAGATGGGATGACGCAAAGGCGGTTTGTGCCTTGGCGGCGTCACAGCTTATATCACGCCGCGTTGCTTTGTGCAGCTCGACGAAGCCCGCAGCGAAAAAAGAGTGGATTCACGTCTTGGACAGGCTCCGGCCAGCCATTGCTTCGGCGCGCGGGGAAAGCAACGGCGCAGGCTGTGCGGCCGGCTCCAACCACGCTGAAAAGCGCGTGTTTTCCGCCTAACTTTTGAGCTTTGCACTCGCCTGCGGCTCGCCTTGCAAATCTCAAAAGTTGCCGCGATCAGCCCAGTAAGCCAAGCCCAAACCGCAAGGCTTACTGGGCTGATCGTTTCACGGCCTGACCGTTGTTTTCCCCGCGCGCCTACGCAATGGCTGGCCTCCGATATTCGATTGAGGCTAGTGAACGGCCTTGCACACAAATCGCGGTTTTTCGGGTTCAGCCGAATTAGTAACAAATCGGCACCACGTTAAATGACAAGCTTAGCCAAATAAAGCGCCCACCAATCATCATGATTAGTGGGCGCTTCGTTTATATGTCGAAATCACATCGCTTGGCTTAAGTCTGCGCAGGCGGTGTCGAGTTGGGCGCGCGCTTGGGCTTGTTGATGTTGGCCGCGGGCGAAGAGCTTGTGGTTGATGCCTTGGTCGTCGATGGCCATCAGCATGGTGGAAACCCCTTGTTGCATCTGGGCTAACGCGTTCAAGAAGGCGTGGTGGAATTCGTGCAGTCCTGGCGCAACCGGTATGGCCTGACATTCTGTGACGAAATGGTTGAAGCGCAACACGTTGCGGCTGTAATAGTCGCGCAACTGGGCAAAGTTCTCGCTGGCAAGACAATTACCGATTTCTATTTTATGACAAGTTTCTGCATATTCTTTGAAAACGGTTTCATAAACAAGGAAACGTTCGAGCAGTTGATTGACTTCGTGGACATAGTCGCTGGTTTTCATACAGTAGCCTCCATTCGCCTCATGAGTTAACTAACTTACCCAATTATCTTAGCATGTGTCAAACTTATTATCAATATAAAACGCTACCTATAATTAAATAACACCTGTTATTTGTAAGCACCTAATAACAGACCGCCTATCCCTCTCAATTGCCAAGCGGTATCATGACCTCATCATAAGAATGGTGAGGTATTTATATGGACGAAGATCAACCCGAGATTGTTCGTATCAAGTTGGACG
>NZ_BAAFPR010000005.1:0-181650 GCF_042847315.1 Lacticaseibacillus jixiensis | reverse complement strand
ATTGGTATGCCTCGCTTAACTTCTGCCATGGCATTTGATCCGCAAGCTGAACCCACTCGTTGTCTGCACTGAGCGGTGTGCTCAGTGCAGTACCAAAGGATTCAATTGAGAGTTGCGTGACTGTTTGACGATAAACCATGGATAACGCCTCCGATAGGGTTGTGTAAAGTGCATGGGGATTGACGGAATACCGGGAATTCCTATGCATCTATTATACAACGATAACGGGTTAAGGAGCTGTTACAGATAACTTGGACAAATTATTCACCAGCCACTAATTATACCATACGAAGCACTGAATCCCTACTGTATCAAGGGATTCAGTGCTTTTTGATTTGTCGAAAGTAGTCGGCAAATTGGTGCAGTTGGCAGTGGTAAGCGGCCGTCCCGGCCGCGCGAATCGGCGCCACACCCGCTCGATTCGCTGGCCTCGTTGTTCGTCGTCTCAAGATCCGATCACGGCTGCGTTAGATCGCGGCACGGCAAAAATCTGCCGCACACGCTGACTCGTATCAAAAAGCCAACTTCACCAGCCCGCCGACATGACTCAGACGGATAGATCTAGCTTTGAAACACTTCTCATCGATGTTTCTTCCTTAAATTTCAACCAAAAAAATGCACGATTCATGAATAATCATTCAAATGATTTAGATCAAGATTAACAGATGTCGGGTCCGGCCCAGACAACGGCTTCCAGATCAAAGCCCGATCTAAAAGCCGTTTTGAGAAGCGATGGCTCGCCAAGCCGAATCGCTCATCGCGGTTATGTTGTGCACGCTTCTTAGACAGTGGCTGGGCAACGATTCAAATGACCCTAGATCCCGGGTGTTCGGATATTCAGCATTCAGGTTAGGCAACAGCATAACCCACGCGGAAACAACCCGCGGGCGCAAGCGCCGAACCCCTTCTAAGGAAGGTTCTCGTGGCCTTGATTCGTACATTAGACCAGCACCAGGAGCGCTAACCGACAAGTCGGCAAGCGCCCCTAGGTTCGGAGACAAGGGCGCAAAAACTTTTGTTCCACAAGCCCGATTCCACAAAACTTTTTGACTTGCGCTGCGCTTACCCTTGTCACCTCACCCGCTGCCGGTGCGAATGTGTCATCAAGACGGCTCGACAAAAACCTTCCTTAGAAGGGCCAGCCGCCAACAATAGGAGGATTACACCATGAAAGAAGTCACTATGATAGACTACCCTGCAATCAAGAAAGAACTCAAGGAACACAAACAAGTTTGCCACCTTACCAAGTCAGAATTTCAAGCCATTCTTGACGCCTACAACACTTACGACTGGCAACCAGTCTATGAAACGCGTTTGTACAAAGATTTTGGCGGCGAATATTGTCTCCTATTAGAACTTATCGCCAAGCACATTATCGCCGCACCACGGCAACGCATGATGATTTTTGCCTAACGTCATTTAACTTAAAGGAGGTGGTGCATATGAGATAGCAAATATCCTATCCAATGCCGGAATATCATACCAAACAGGAGGTACGCTATGGAATTTAGATCAAAAAAAATCAGCACTGCCGCTGGCACGGCAACACTGATTGCATCAACTATCATCAGCCTTTTTCGAGGAGTGCTGGATAGCTTTTACGACTTGTGCGAACTAGAAGAAGATGAGCGAATGAGCTTGGGTGAGCTATTATTCGGGGTCACAGTCACGTTGGCAGGATTTTTAGCCTTTTTGGCTTTGACCAGCTTCATCATCTTACAAGTGATCGAGATAAATTGCAACCCGTCAGAGCGGGCTGTGGACAACTCAAAGGAGATAATCAACATGACTAACAACGAAACCATTTTTCCCGTAACCCGCGAGGTATTCGACGCTCTTGGCGTCTACGTTCAATGCCACCAATTCCAGTTGCTTGGCACAACCAACGTCAATGTCTTGGAACAAACCATTAGTCAGTTGGCGCGTATGAACTACGCCGCAAACCTGACGATGAATCACGCCGACCCGACGTGTTGGTTACCGCTTGAAGCCTATCGTTATAGTCCAACACGGTCAATCATGATTGACCTAGCGCACATGATTCCACATTTTAACCGTGAGCGGGCACTAGAAGCTGTGCAGTTGATCAATGAAAGTTGTGGCCCGCTCAAAACCGCTAGCGATCAGGCCTTGCTTTCGAGTTTAGAAGCGCGACTGACAAAATCTAAAGACCGCATCGCACTATCCGCTCAGGAGGCTTAGCATGAACACAATCTTAGTGAAACGTACCTATGACTGGCAGTACCGGTTTTTCGATCAACGTGAACGCCTAGCCGACACCGCCAGTCAGATCATGGAAGACTTTGGGCTGTACGTTGCACCAACTTGGCTAGCGCTCAAAAGAAGTGACGAAGTACATGGCGAATTGCACAGCCTGAATCGCGACAATGATCACGTTCCCCATATTGTTGCCGGACTAGAGATGCAACTACTGGGCAACAAACTAACAGTGAAACGAGTCACTGATTAAGAAAGGAAAAACTAACATGGCAAGCTATGAAAGATTCGACGATGATTACCCATTCGCACTAATTGAGCAAAACATCTATGACAACCACGAGCTACAATCGCTCACACCGGTATTTTGTCACCCGCTTCGTTGGGATCATCCACTAGTAGAAGTCGTCATTGTCGAGCCGGTGGCACTCATGTATCAGGAAACATTAGACGGTCAACGCTATTACGTTTTGCACCCCGTTTCATGGGCAACACTCGCGAACTACCACATCGTAACCACGGAACTACATCACGCCTTGTCCTTAAAAACCGTTGCCGCAAAGCGCCGCGCAGTTTTGAAACTAATTCGTATTTGCGAAAATCAAGTTGAGATGGCGCATCTAATTTACTAGACAAAAAGCAACTTTTCACCCTTTCCGCAATGCGCGGGCTATTAGCTAAATTAATTTACCAAACTAGTCGGAATCAAAGGTAAATAAATAGGAGACAATCGAGGCACAAGGCCCCGGTTATCTCCTTTATTTTGTGCGGGGCGGCTCAGCATAGCCGTCCGTTCCGGCCGGTGCCGTGGGGCGCCTGGCCCGCCCACGCGGCAGGGCAACGTTGTTCGTCGCCGCAAGGTTTCGGTAAAGGCAACGCTAACGCGACGGCACGGGAAAACCACCCGCACACGTCGCCGCTCGAATCTCCATCGCCGCCTTGGTCATTTAGATCACCTAGCAAGTGCTCTCTGCGCTGGCTGTGTTTGCTGGCGCGGCTGCGCCTTGCTCCTAAGTGAGGTCGGTTCAACCTTAGCACCCATGGCACGCTCGTCTTGCTTATCAACGGCGTTATAGCCATAGGTTTTAATGAGATACGCCATTTCCTGAGGAGAATCGGCTTCAAAAAATCCGATTGTCTGGTCGAACCGATTAATTGCTTGATAGTGCGTTGTGCCATCACTATTTGGAGTACGATCAACAACAACCTGCTGATTATCTTTAGTATAGACACGACGGCTCAATACTTCCGACAAGGACTCGGCACGCATTGACTTCAAGTCGTCGTTCCAATCCTTAATAGGATGTGTGGTCGGCTCATAACCTTTCCTAAACTGTTGAGCATAGCTGCTGATTTTTCCAGCAAGTTTGCTCCGAAAATCATCGACCATGCCAGGCTGCAGTCTACGGATCAAGAGTTCAAAATTTGGTGTATCCTCCTTCGTCACTAGTTTCATCGTTGTCGCGATCTTGGTTGCCCGATCAGCGTACTGAGTGCCGGTATAGGGCTCGTCGATATTGTCTGATTCGCCGATAAATCCACCTTGAAAATCAAAGCCGTTTGCGAGCTCGCGCTTGCGACTAAAATTTGTCTCAGCTTTTTCAACGGCAGCGAGATCTCGCCAATCCACACCAACAGTTTTGGCAACACTGTGCAAGATTGTAACTCGGTCTTGTGGAATCTGCCGATCATGCGGCATCAAATTAAAGTACGGCAAAACTTCGCCGGTTTCTTGAACCACAAATTGATGCTGTTTAATCATCCGATCGAAAAACATGTGTCCCGCTGCATCATTATCAACGCCAAATCCGATACTGCTTGGCACATTACCAGTGAGATCATACATGTATTGAATGCCCTTAGTTACAGTTACCGGTTTCAAACCATCCATAGATAAGAACATGGTGTTATTGGTCTCAGGATGCGTTGAAAGGTAAGACAACGCGTCGATCGGCGCTTCAAAAACCAACATCTGTTCTGGTTTACCAATCGAAAAGTTGAAGCCAAAGTCTTGCTCTGAATTCTTCATAACGCGCTTGAACGTACCGCGACGCCCGTTTTGATCGTAGTCGATTGTCGTCCCTTGCGTAGCCGCGCCCACACGCCGACCGCTCTTAGCCCAAACGAAAACAACATCGCCATTCTGATTCTGCTGGATAAACCCCTTTTGATGTAACGTCGCGATCAATTGTGGATTCAAGCCGCGTGCAATCGTCAAATAATCGTTAGCGCGCGTGAAGTCCTTACTATTGCGCGCTTTGTATTGAAACGGTTCAGTCTTGTGCTGCACGACCTCTGCGCGTGACAAACTAGGATCGTTTAGCAACTTCACCGCATCCTGCATCGACTCGACGCCAACAACGCTCATCATGAAGTCGATTGGGTCGCCATGCTGCTGCCTTGAGTTCCAGTAGAAAGTATTCTCCCTAGCGTTGACCACAAAAGAATCGTGTTCGATCCCGCGCCAGTTAACTGAGCTTTCCTGATTTAAGTTGAAACCATTGCGTTGCACAACATCAACGATCGACGCTGACTTGGCACGCTTAAAATCTTCTTTCCATGACACATAGATCACCTCCAAAAAAAACGCGACCACAAAGGCCGCGCTAGCGATATAAGTCTTGATTTTGATTGTTGCGCTTGTTTTCTTCTTCAGTAGCGCTGCGATCATGCGCCTGCTTATTCAACAGGTGCTGTTGCACGTCACCACGAAAAAGATTCTTGATAGCCTTCAACGAAGATAAGATTCCATGATTTGGCACACCGCCAGTGGGCAAACGTTCCGTTAAGTCAGAAGCATTCGCCTTAGGATCATCTTGTCTACTTCTAGTCCGCTGATCCTGTCCCAGCATTTCCTTGAGTACTGAGTTACCCATGCGGGCAAAAAGTTCATCATACTTGTGATCGTAGTATTCCTGCGATCGATTCTCCTCTTTGCCAGGCTGACCTTTACCGTAAAGAAATTCGCGGAAGTTCACCTCAGTCATCAGTTGCGAGTCAAGTGCTTCTAACTCTGTTTTGTGGTATAGCTGCATGTACCGACTGGCGAAACCATCGAGTAATGGACGCAAGTCTTTCATGCCATTCATGTTGTAGCGCCACTGCCGCCGGTCTTCTGGGAGCTTGCTGTAAATTTGCTTATAGTAGTTCATCAGTTGCCGATCCGGGAGGTTACGCCAAGGCTGTTGATGTGCTGGTAAACGATCACGGATCAAGCTAGAAATCTGAGCCAATGATTGATCGCGGTTCAACAATTCATTGGCAACAGCGGACTTAAACTTGCTGAGCGTCCCTGCCTTCAGATAACCTTTGCGTTCACTCACCACCTCGCCGTTCAACTCAAACTCCTTGAACTCACGTTGCGGATCTGGTTCAACGGTGGCGATGTGCACGTGGATATTATCGGTGTTGAGATGAATTGATGCTGACCACAAGGCCGACGCAGTGAGCCCCTCGTTGGCAAGCAATTTGGTCATACCAGTGCGGATTGCTGTACGCAGCTTTTGTTGATCGACCTCTTGCGTTCTCAGATCATATAGACCGTGTTCGGCGAGAAAAGTATTGTCAAAACTCACAACCGTTTGCCACATGACTGACCCGTTGCGCTCTGCCTTTTCAAAAGATTGTCGCAGCTGCTTCCGCGCATCAAGGTCTAACTGATCCTTGCCAGCGGTGAAGATTCCGGTACTCTTCTCGGGATTTTCCATGTAGTGGTTGTACCCATCATAGTTAACCGCGTTCCAGTCCTTGAAGTGCTTTGCAAGCATTGCGTCCGAACGATTGATGTAGTTGATGTAACCGGAGAAGTGCTCGTCTCCTGGGCGCTCAAAACGCATGACCGAAACGATTCCTGGACTACTACCCACGATCATTTACCACCCTTCATGCGCTTATACTTGTCACTGTTTCGGTAGACCTGTTGTGCCTTGATTTGGTCAGCAATCTTCTCATCCGCGCGCACGATCGCATCACTTTGCACGTCCATGACCGGGAACTGTTCTTCCATCCCATGCAGCACAATAAAGCCATTCAACAACTCACGAAACATCGCGACAGTGCGCTCAGTTGATCCAGTCCGCAAACGAATCGGATCAATCAACTGCTTGATTTCCGTTGCAACCTGATGAGCTAAAGCCTGGTTGTCCAAAAGTTGTTTTTGCATCTCCTGATGCTCATGAAGCAACCCTTCTACAGCCTCACCTCGGGTCTTACACTGATGGTTCTTCATGTACTGATCGATATACTTCCAGCCATATTCACCAGATTCAGGTGCATCAAGATACAATACTCGTCGTTCATGCAAAACCATCACTTCCTTTCAATTCCTAACGAATCTAACAGTGCGCTAAGCACCTCTGTATTGCGCTGGATCACGACCTTCGATTGCTGCGCAAGTTCACTCAAGTCGTTCAACTCACCCTCCACATAATAATCTCGTGCATGCTGATGAATCAGCCGTGCGAGATACTTGTTTCGGGTCATACCCTTCGCATCTGCCAACTGTTTAATGATGGCAGCATCCGCGTCTGCTACACCTTTAATGTGAATATCAACTACCAACCAAGTCAGCCTCCTTTGTTCAAATCAAAAAGTTTTGACAACAAAAATGGTCTTGAAGTTGCTAACTTCAAAACCAAAAACCAAATTCAAAACTAAGTGAAGGGTGGGAGTTGTGATTCAAAAGTCCGGATCGCAACTCCCACCCTTCAAGTCCAAAATCTCGACAGGGGCCGAATTTTGGACTTTTAGTAGATGAGCATAAGGGAAAACCGAACCCAAATATGGGTTACACCGCAGTGCGGTGGGTTTTCCAAAGGGGTCACATTCGTGACCCAAGTGCCTAAGATTCAAGCTTTAGGGCGCAAGGAAAAATTTCCTTTGTGCCCAGTATTCATTGAGTTGTGCACCCACTTTCTTGGTTTGTGCCCTAAAATCGGCATTTTTGGCACCAACGATTTCGGGGGTTCAATCCAGCTTTTCGGTATAATTTGTTCGTGCCTGACGAGCACTAGCGATTGCTTTGCGAGTTTTTGCCGCCGTAGTTTGATGCTGCTTAATGGTAGATTCTGTTTGCGCGATCTTACTCTTAGTGTCAGATTTCTGAGACCCAGTTTGAAGATTCAACGACTGATTTTGCTTCGCTAAGGTCTTCTTGAGCGTGGCAATGTTGGCCTTGTTCTTGGCCACCTTGTGCTTCAGTGTCTGGATCTTTTTCGAGTAATATCTCACCATGTAGGCAAGATACTCTTGTTGAAGCTGATGCGTTGTTGGCCGCTTGTAAGAACCAGCGTCCTTTGCCTTTTGAACTAACAAGGCTTGGCTATTGGCCGCCTCCAAGCCGCTACCCGTTGTCTTCTTATCACCGATCACAACGTAGAGAAGAGCTTGCTTTTTGGGAACTTGTTTGACCGTCACGACATAATAGTCTGGACTCACTTGAGTCAAAGCTGACGACAGGATCTCGCCATTTTCGTGACCCCTGGTGCGAACCTTTGAACGAACCGTAGCCAGCGGATCAAGCTGATTGTCGCTAACATAAAAACCTAGACGGTACGTTTGATTACTGTAACGTTTAGCATTGGCATAGACGAAAGTGTTCTGTCCCATCACGAACGACTTGCCCATGGCAAGCCCCGACTCGTTGATGTTTTTAGGGAAGACAGCGAACAAAATTAGCGTCACGCCGATTGCCGCCAAGATCCAACCAAACAGTTTCTTGAAGCGTCTTTCTGCTTTATTACGATCTAAAATCTGGACATGTTTTTCTTCGACATCCACCAGTATTCCTCCTTCCTTTACTGATCGTTACCGGCCTGATCGGTAACTACGGTGAACATTTGACTATGGCTCACCAGCCCTCGATCAAAGCGTGCCAGTAGCACACTTGAGTATTGAGTGTGACTGCTATCGTATGAGTAAGAGTACGTCATGTGGACACTTACCAACGCATCCTTGCCGGCTCCGGGTTGGATCATCGCAGTAATGGTATTCCACTCGATCTCATAGGCCGTCGCCTTCGTCTGAGTCCCCGCAGTCGCGGTAGTCGGTGCCAGTTGATCGACTTGTTCTGGGGTCGCCACCTTCTTCAATGCAGCCCGTTTTGCGGATACGCTTGGCGAATAGTTCTGGAGAATTTTGGCGTACTGGATGGCAGTATTCTTGAGCTTCTGTTCACTTGACTTGTAAGAGGAGAGCTCGGCTTCGGCAGACTTTTGAGCTGCCTTGGCCGCTGATTCTGCGGCCAAGTTGTTACTCGGTACGGCCCGCTCTTTCTGCTTCACCACACGCGTTTTCATCACGACTCGTGGTGTTTGCTGTGCGACACGATACCAGCAACCACCCATCACAACCGCCAAAACGGTTACGAGAATGGCGTAGCTAACTAACGCGATCCGGCCTAAATTATCGATTCTAAAATTCACTTGATCACCTCATTTTTTGTGGATATAAACGTATGAAGAAACATTGCTGAGAGTCTGATAGTTCGGCCCAGTTGATGACGGAAAACCTGTACCACCTTGAGAAATTTTGATGGTGCCAGCGCTACGGTTGTATGCTTCCACGTAGGCGACGTGCCCATACTGTGGATCAGCTCGCCATGTGCCAACCATCTGCCCAGCCGCAAAAACGACGATCGTGCCAGCCGCCGGAGTTCGGTTCACGGTGAAGCCCGCGGCCGCGGCCGACGTGCCCCATTGACAACCATTGCCCCAGCCGTTGCCGGCCCATCCACTACGCGCTTTGGCGAACCAAGTGCATTGACCCTTGGGGTAAGTGTTACCAGCAGTGTTGAGTTTATATTGACCGGTTAGCTCCGATTGGTCGATGCCAGACAAATCAATTTTGCCAGGCACCGACTTAAATCGTGGCGATCCTTGAGGTCCTGAGTGCAGCCACTCCATTTTTCTGACGCCCAAGATTGTTGTCCAGCCGATCGACGATTTCCAATCAGAGTTGTTGAAAAAGGCAAGCAGCTGATCCAGGGCATTAAGCCGGTTGGTGTGCCCTTCCAGGGCGTAGTATGCAAACGTTCCTGCCGTATATTGCAACACGCCCGCGGCCTCATTCCCTCCGGAATTCATGTCTTGAACTTGCTGAATAACGGCAGCGTTACCACCTGATTCATTTTGGATAACAGCTTCTAGGTTCTTGATAAACTCATCGCTGGGATCCGCATTCATCGCAGTTGCGGCAATTTTTATCAGCTGTGGATCGTATTCACCGTTGGTGGCAACATCGCTGCTATCGGTACTCGATTGACTAAGAAACATCGACAAAATGCCAACCGTAAAGACCGTCACCAGCAATAGCCCCACTGCCGTCATGATTGCCGGCAGACCAGTCCATGCGACAAAACGGCGAACTAAAAGGGCGTTCTTCATAGTCTGCTTTTCATGATGTGAATCCATCAAGCACCACCTTCAAACGTCCTCAATTCTTCGTCTGTGACTTGGAAATTCATGTGCAGCTTATCGGTGCCGATCAACAAGTACGCCTCGCCTTTTCCGAAGTCAGGCAAGCTAGCGAAGTCCTGTTCCGTCATCATATTACCGAACAGTGACCGGAGGATCCCCGGATCTTCTTTGGTCTTGATCGTCGAAACATCGTGCTTCATTAGCACCTTATACTGGCAGAGCGAGTACAACTGATTCAGTGCGTTGACCGCCTTAACCATACCCTTATCGGACACATTGGCACCGCTTGGAAACATCCGCTCCAAGCGCTGCGTGGCCAAGACAATCGACCCAAACATCTTGCGGTCTTCAGACATTAATTTGACAAAGAAATCAGCGACAAAAGACTTGTCCGTATTCAAGATAGTGTGGCATTCGTCAATGATCATCAACCAGTGCTGCACATCGATCAGGCCTTTTTCACGCGCGTCGTAGGCTTTCTTTTGAGCGCGGCCCAGGCGCATACAATTGTTATACGAGTCGATGATTGCGTTATAAATCTGTAAGTCTTGGATGGAATCTTGCATCGCGTCGATTGTGCTCAGTTGATACGAAACCACTTGTAAATCGCTCAAGTCTGGGAAGCTTGAATATCCGTCAAAGAGATCACCAAAGGTTGACTTCAGTTGGCCTAGAGACAACAAAATCGACTCATAATAACGTGTCATTTCTGGATAGAGACCCTTGGTGGAGGCATCCTGAATGAACGGCACAATGTCTGAAAGTGTCGGGTACTCCGTGGCTGCCAATGCCGTCACCGGTGGCCGGTCTGGATCAAGATAGTGATGCTGCTTGTAGTATCGATCGCACAACTGTGAAAAGGCATTGGCTGTGCGTTCATCGGCGTCTCGATCTAACAACCGATACTTAATCGCCAAGCCCCCAATGTGGGCCCGATACGATGCAATGACATCCGGATCAGAGGTCTTTTCGTCATATTGGGTTGGGTAGACCTGAAACATATTGATGATGCCGTCAGATCCATCAAGGTTGATCACCGTGCCTTTGAACTTCCGCACCAGCGTCGCAAACTCACCCGTTCGATCAAATACCCGCACCAGGTCGCCGCGAATGGCGCGCTCCCATAGGATCTTTTTGAGGCTAGTGGACTTGCCACTTCCCAAGTCTCCTGAGAGAAATGTGTTGTAGTACGTCCGCGTATTGGTAACGCGAAACATGTCCCAATAGACCGTCCCGCCAGTTGGCGTATAACCGAAGTACGAGCCATACGGATCACTCAAGGAGGTTTGATTATGCGCGTAGCCCAGTCCCATGACCTGCCCGCTTAACGGTAAACCTGTGCGTCCGCTAGGTAAGCGCGACTGTTCGACAATCGGCAAGAACATCGACTTGTATTCGTCCGCGTTCTCGTCCAAAAAGACCGTCGCGCCATAGCCATCAGTCGCTAAATCCGAGATCACATCGTTGACTTTTCGGTTCAGGTGATCCACAGAATCCGCGTAGAGGTAGATGCGCATGCTGACCTGCTTGATTACTTCACCCTGTTTATTGAGTTCAACGGATAACTGCCGCAGTGGTAACAATTCTTGGTCGATCAGGTCACTTTCCGTTGTCGAATAGGCGCGGTGTCGTTGGATCTCAAGTTCGGAAATTGAGCTTGAGATTTGCTTGGCATAGTTGATCTTGGGATTTGTGTAATAGTCCACCACCGCTGTTGCGCCGTGAACTGCCGTCAGCTTTTTGAGCCAAAAATCACTGAAGGTATCGGGGATCTCATAGACATGCACACAGGCCATAAAGACGCTACCCAACCGCACGAGGTACTCGCTCTTGGTATCCAGTCCGCCCGCTGGTTGGATCTGATAAATAAACCCGTCGTCAATCACCTTGCTATTGTTCTTCTTCACTGGTTTCCACCCCCGGATTATTCATCAACCGATACATCAACTGCTTTTCGGAAATCGTCGTCGGTTGAAAGCCATAGACCGCGCCCTTCGCCTTAGCGTCTTCAATATTGGCCTCAAGCTGTTTTGGCGTCGTGCCAAACAACATAATCCAACTGGATAACTTGCGATAGTGCTGTTCAAGATATTGCAGGTTGTAAAGCTCCTTTTCTAATTGCTCAACCCGAAATGGATCGGTAGTTGTCTTGATCAAGTGGCGGAAATATTGTTGCTGCACGTCGTTGTTTTCTGGGAAGTTCAAGAAAATCTCTTTGACCGAATGCGTGTACTGCCGCATAAACCGCCATGAGCCGTTCTCGATTGCATCAGCTTCCTGCAGAGTCATTCGATCCAAGTCATGCTTTTCAGGCTTCATGACGTCTGCGTAGTAAGTGGATAGTCCACTCTTGAGAATGATGTAACCCTGCTTGCTGATGCCAATGATCGGCAAGATTGCAGTAATCTTGCCACGCTGCTTGCGTTCTTCAGTCTTCGTCCGCTGATCACGTTCCTTGCGTCGATCAAGCGCATTAAATCCGGCCATGGCGAGCACCTTCTTTCTCCTCATGGAATTGGTAGATTGGCCGTTGGATCGCGTGATAAGTCCGACGCGATTTACGGACAATCTGCATCAATACCTGGTAATTTTTCTTGTCATAAACACTAGATGGCGACAGCATCAGATAAGTGATTGCCGCTGTTTCAATCGGCGCGAGTGCTTGAAGAAACGGTGAAACAAAGCGAGTGAATAGCAGCCAAGAGATCCCCGCTGCTACCAAGATCACGATAAAGTCTGCGATCGTGAGATTCTTCGAATACTGTGCCTTCATCATCATCTTTTTGGAAAATTGGATATTGTGATACATTTAATTGCCTCCTATTTCAGATTTTTGCCTTGACGTAAGCTCTGACCAGTTGTTTGGCCAACGCGATAGGCCCGCCGCACTGCCGTAACGGTCGGTGACTTGGCTAAGGACTGATGCGCCCCGATATTGACGTCAGTCAGTTTATTAGTAATCATCCTGCCAATTATTTGGTTAGCCGTCGTATTGAATTGATGTTGTGCGTCTAACGCAGCATGTTGATCATTCAAAATCGCCGTTTTTCCGGCCTGAACTGCACTAGCTGTTGCACGCGGCATGGATTGTGTGGAAACATGTGGGACCTCGTAACTAGTAGCGGTGTGCCCTCCACCAAGCGCCTGTGACCGCTGTTGAGTCGGTTGCGATTGAGCGCCACCCAGGCTTGGTTGCGTTGCTGTACCTGACATCGCGGGTTGACTCCCTTGAGGTGTACCAGCGGGACCGACGGAAACAGCTTCACCACTGCTCATATCTGGCACAGCGTGTGTAAGACTTGTTCCATAGCCGAGCGCTTGTCGTGCGGCTGATGTACCTAACGATGGCGCTGATCCAGCGTTCGTGCCAAGCTGGGACACTTGGCCAACTTGGGCCGGTTGAAGCTTGCTACCAACTAAATTCTTAGCAGCCTGCGGCATTTCTGGCGCCGCAACATCAGGCGCAGAGTAATCTTGTCCGTTACCAAGTCCAACATCGGTATTGGCATCGTCTTGTTGCAGCTGGGGTGCTGTAACATCACCGCTAGTCGGATTGGCCGTAGTACCCAATCCACCCAAGGAGCTAGCGCTACCTGTCCCGATGTCCGCTTGTGCTGGCAAATCAGGTGCAGCTACGGCTGGTTCTTCAGTACCGTTACCGTTGGTTGCCCCAACACCAAGCGCACCCTCACTAGCTTCTAAACCGGCGTTAGCGGGATTATTACCGTTGTCAGCAGTAGCCAAAATTGGTGCTGCCTGATCCTTGTCGCTAACATTTGGCTGCGCCGTGGCTGTTGAAGCAGTGCTCGTTGGGGCGCCGCTGGTCTGAGTAGCTGTAGTCGGACCGTTAGTAGCCTGCTTTTGGTCTGATCCTTCAGCTTTTGTTGGATTAAGTTCTGGCTTTTTATTCGATGCAGCAGTCGGTGCCACGCCACCAAGCTTGTCACCTGGCAGTTCAGGTTTTTTAGTTAGGCCATTGCCAAAGCCAGCCAGTGCTGACGCACCAACGATTCCCTTACCGGCTAGCCCCTTAGCAACACCACCGAGCTTCTTGGTTGCATCCAAAGCAGACTTAGTCGTATTACCAGCACCGCGCGCTAGCAACATAACGTTGGTCATGGTTTGTGCCATCGAAGACAACCCGGCATCGATACCGAAGACTGATTGGATGATATTCGGACCATCGAGCACGAATAAGAAGGCGCCGATCATCGCAAAGACGCGCGCGACACCGCCAACGCCAGCCTGTGTGATAAAGCTCAAAAACTGTGCATAGAACTGTAGAATCACACACAGTAGAAATGCGACCACAAACGAATCGCGGAGCTTTGCAATTATCTGGCGGTTACGTTTTCCCGAGTCAAAGTCGGTGAGCGCAGCGCCCTGAGCTAATAACCCAATGAAGTTGATTTCCATAATGATCTTGACCAGTTTGAAAATAACGATCGCTACCGTGATCAAATATAATAGAAGGTTCGCGGCTAGGATCCACGGATGCCAGGAGTACCGATAGTAGTTATCATCGATCTTGAAAGCCCCTTGCATGTTATGCAACTCCCACTTACCGTCCGCGTTCATCGACAACTGCTTAGACAGAATCTTAGTCCCATCATCGCTAGCCTTAGAGCCGCCAAACCAGCCACCCGTATCGACTTTTTCGTTAATGCTCAGCAGTTTGATGTCTTCCATATTTTTGATCTGATTAGTGGTTCTGGGGAGCTTAGCCTTACCGCCACTCGTCTTCCAACCGGCCTTATCCAGCATATAAACGTCAGTGATATTACCTTGATAGATTGAAACTGCCGATGGCGTATTCACCATGGCCTGTTCCGCGCCGGCAGTAATCAGCTTCGTCCCTTGGGCCATGAGAAACGTCAGTCCAAAGAACAATAGCACCGCCACCAAAAAGTTATTGCCTTTCTCGTGATAATCCACGCGCTTATTGTGCATCATCATCAGGCCTGCCCAGAGCAGTCCAATCGTGGCTAAAGCCCAGATAACAGGATCATACGTCTTGAGGAATCTTTGAAATGGTGCATAGCCCCAGAAGTCTAGTAACTTGTACATGTATGCAAAGATACTAGAAAGTCCATTGACGACTGTGGTGAGGCCATAGATGATCATGTATCCGATCCATCTCAACCCGTCAGAGACAAAGTTAGTGACGTGCAGGTAGTCTGCATAGGCTCTTAGGACTGCGATAATTTGTGAATCACTCAATTAATTTCACCTACAGTTCTTCTTCCTTGATCTGAAACAGAGGCTTCAGTTGTCGATACGCTTCCGGCAATAGCTCCCGGTTCTTGATCAAAAAGACCTTCATCTCGCCAACTGTCTCATATGACATAAAAACCATTTGCCGATCAATCGGCATGTGGTGCTCCACAATGCTGTGTAGCATCTCAAGCTGGCCCTTCGTGAAGGCTGCTTCGATTGATCGGAGATCCTCGTTAATTTCACTCGTGACATTGGGGTTCACAGTACTACGCTCCTTTCCTTTTGATGCAGATTTAAAGCCTGCAAACGGGTCTATAATTGTCTTTTTATGCGGTGCAGCCTTCACAGCATCGATGTTGCGAGTGCCATCAGACTGCTGTGTGACTTTAAGTTCCAAATTTTCGGATGTATGGACATAAAACTCCTTAGGTTCTGCTTCTTTTTTTGTTGGTTTCTTTGGATTCTTCGCCCCTTCGACTTCTGGCGCCAAGCCGAATTCCTCACGATTGATGACAAGCTCACTTAAATCAAGATCCGCATGAATTGAGCGCTTATTGTCATTCAACTGTTCAAACGTCTGCGGATGGTTGAAACGATCACCAAGGTACTCATAGGCAAACGGCATGCCATAGCCTTTGGTAGAGTCCGCAAATACGGGCCACGCCGTGACGTCTTGGCCTTTAAGATCCTGACGCTGTTTGGCACGGATCAAGACCCATTCACCCTTGCGCATCTGGCGCAGTTCTTCAGCAGTCATTAAGTCTCGCGCCTGCTCGCTTTCGCCGTATGATTTATCCAGGCTCAACGGATCGCCATGCCGCGACGGCGCGATGATAGTCTTCTTGCCTAGTAGAGACGCAAAATACTCAGGATCATGCTTACCTTCAGGAAGGATACATAGCTTATTTCCACAGGCATCAAGGATTGCTTCGGCACCACGTTCGCCGTACTTGTCTTGCAGTTGCGGAATCGATTGAAAGACCAGGTCATACAAGATGCCCCGTTGCAACCCGACGTTCATTGATCGCGATAGGCCATAAATCGCTGGAATATTGGACACTTCTTCATAAAGGTTCAGCACTCGCCGCGGCAAAGCCGAATCTTTAGACATTGTGGCCAACTTCGACAGGACATAAGAAATCTGCGACAGGAATGTAGAGACGATCATATAATTGGAGTCATCATAGTCTGGATAGCAGATAAACAAAGCAATCGGCTTCTCGCCGGTCGCCAGTTGGGCAATATCCATATCACTGTGCGACGTCAATCTAGCGATCGAGTTCAGAGTGAAGTTCTTCAACTTCGCCATGGCGCCAGTATAAATCCCAGAACGAGTAATCCCTTGAGAGAAGGTAATCGTGCCATATTGCAACTTGGCGGGATCATTGATCGCCAGGCTACTGAAGAATTCATCTAGCGCTGTCGTCCCATTCTCATCCGGATTCGTTCCCAGTTCATTGAGCATGACGGAGACTGTATACATCGTGACACGCTGCGGCGTATCAGCTTGATAACAGACTCGACACACTGCAAGGATCAAGGCATTACACAGTGCAATCGATGCCTCCTCCCACATCGGATCTGAATGATTCTGGTCGTTATGAAAAATCGAATAACTCAAGGTGTTGCACAGGCGCTGAGCCTCATCATAATCTTGTTTCCAGTAAGCGATTTTGACCAATTCTAGTGGGTTGTAACCCATCGAATACTCTGGCGTGATCAGATTTAGGATCTTCACGTCCCAGCCATGACGCTCAAACTCAGCTTTCGTGTTCTTGACCATATCCGCCTTCAGATCGGTTACGATCACCGATTCTTTGATCATTGCGCGCATGATCAAATCCAACTTAGGATAAGTGAAAGCTTGAGTCTTCCCTGATTGCGTCCCCGCGACTGCCGCGGTGTTGGTCTTGTTACGATCAACCAGGTCATACCCATGCTCAGGTTGGGAATCTCGGTTATTTTCAACGAGTTCAACACCTTCGCGCTGCTTACGTGCGGCAATCGCATCAAACCCGATTGCTGCTTGCGCAGGATTCATGGTGTACGTCTTTGGAATCGTCAAAGACAACGCATCGGCCTGATCCAGAGGGATATGCAGTTGCGGTGTCCCCGGATACCCTTCATACAAATTATCGTCAAGCGGAATCGCCACACTTTCTGTCGCTAGTTCTTCCGGTTCTGCAAAGCGTGCGGTCCCCATTGATCCAGTGTTGATGTCACGGTAGGCGATCCGCATCTGATAAAGTTTCATCGGCACTTTCCACAGCCAAAACAACAACGCTATCGCCAAAGGGATCAACAAAAGCGTCGGCGTCGTCAGTGGCACAAATAGACATTTCAGGCTGAATACTTGCCGCCAAGGAAAGTGCATCAACTGCGCGTTGTCGATATTCTTAGGCCCTGCCTTAATCAGGTTATGTGCCATCGTTCCGAAATAATAGATGACGTGAGTCACCAGGTTGGCGAACATGTATATGGCTAAGAAGCTGAGTACACCAACAGTCGCAATCATCTTAGGATCGGCAAGAATTTTCTTCCATTGTTTAAATGGCGTATTCATCGAACCAATCACCTCTTTTTAATTAATTTCACGAAAAAAGCAGCCAGACAAAGGGACTGTCTGACTGCTCAAGAAAAGTTCTAACTCAAAACCGTGGATAGATATTGCCGCACTGATCGTGAGTGCGCTATAATGTAGCTGTAGTAAAACACCGACGACACTTATTCAGCGCCGCCGGTGTAGGCAAGGCCGGATCTCTCCGGTGGCCAGCTAAATCAAGTTACTTTTCAATAACCGTCATCGCCGGGAAGCAGGACGGTTATTTTTTGTTGTCGTTTTTCATGATTTCCACGATTAACACCGCAAAGGCGATCATCAAGGAAAGCGTCTGATAGACACTCATGCTTGCTCCTTTCAGAGCAATGACTACAACAAAGGCTCATAGGCATCACTCCCTTCTTTCGAAAGCAGCTAGCCACCGTCCGGCCTTTCCTCACCAAAATAAATTCTACCAGAATTTCTAGCGCACATATACTGCATTGATAACTTCTACCGGCGTTGAGTCTTCTTAAGACGAATGCGATGCCAGGCGTCCTGCGCGTCCGCAATCCCTTCTTGGATACCAAACACCAGCATTGTCACTGTTGCAACGGCAATAATCAAGCTTAGCCAGCCATTCAGCCCCGGCATGATTCGCTGTAGAAGACCGCCACCAACGTAACTGCCAATCAGGTACAATGCGAGATTCGTAACGCTGAGTTTCAGCATGACGCTGATTAGATCGACGAAGGCCGTGCCGGCGGCCAGCAGTGCGATCGTCGCAATCACTTGATATGGCTGGCCAACTGGCAATTCTCCCATCTGATTCGATGCGATCCAGATGGCTGCGACCAGGAGAATAAAGACACATACTAACTGAGTCACCTTATGGATCTTATTGTGGCGCCGATTGTATGCTGCCACGCGTGCGTCACACGATTGATTGTCATCGTAAGTAATAACGACCGTGTGCACCAGATTCCCCGCTGAGACCAGTCCTAAGACGTCCATACCTGCGGACTCAAGTTCATATAATGTATCACTGACCCGATCACTCAAGGTGCCCGCAGAAAGCGCAGTAACAGTCTTTATGGCTTTCATCAGAATCACCGTCCCATCGTCGCTTGAACGGATTGTTTAACCTTTACAGGTTTGCTTTCCCGCTGGATTGGCTGTGCCTGCTCTGGCCCTTGGCTTTGTTCTTGGTGTTGATCCTGAGACTTTTCCATAGATGCCGAAACGTCATTGATGATGGCGTGAGCGCCACGCTGAATATCATTCATGATAGCGGCCTGCTGTTGTTCGGACGCGCCATCAACCGCCGTGAACTGCTCGGTCCAACCAGCAATATACGGTTTTGCTCTTTCAAAGGTGTTGATCCCCATGGACTTGCAGACAACATAGCTGGTCATCTCCGCTTGCAACTCTTTGATCCCGCGATAGGTTTCGCCCAGTACATCGTGAGTATCCCAGAATTTTGACACGTCTTTACTCTCAGAGTTATGCAGCCGAACATGAGCAATCTCGTGAACCAGTGTTGCCGCGTACTCCTCCTTGCCCAGCCCCTGCTTTATAAAAATCTCGACAGGTTGGCCATCTGGTGTGCTGATTGCGGCACCTTTGGCTGCACCAAGCTTGCCAGTGACCGTTGGAAAGCGGGTCGTCGTCGAGTTTGTTACTGGCGCGCCAAGTTGACTGGCTTCGTCACGCAATGCCGCAATCAGTCGATTAATGGCTTCTGGATGTTCGTCGGGAAACTCGAAAGGCCGATTGGGAAAAATCTTGGGGTAGTCCGCTGCTTTGGCGTTGGTCTGAGTAATGTCAAAAACGCTACCCAAGCTGAAGTACGTCCCTGATTGCGTCGGCACACTGGGATCCTTGGCGGCCACCTTTGCTTTCGTACCCGCACTAAGCTTGGAGTATGACATAAAGGCTTTAGCTTCATCATCCAAATACCGTTTGTACGACACTGGCACCAAAATCTTGAGACCATGCTCACCACGTTTGACGTGTAGCCCTTTATCCGACCATGTCTTGTATGGCGCGACGTATAAGGCATCTTCATACTGTGAGCGGATCAAAGCAGTATTGCGGACCGAGTAGTTGTATTGGGTGGCCATAAAGTTCAGAAACTCTAAGCGATCCTTGGGCGACATCGAATCCATCCGAATCTGCGGAATGGCATTGGTCATCAAATCCTTGATCTCTTTTTGCAATTCCTCTGGACTTTTCTTGGGATATTTCTTTTGAGCCATAGCTAGACCTCCTTCCGGAAAAATTCTGACTTCGTCAGCACTGGCGTAAAGTCTTCATCCGACTCATCATCAGCGACAGTTTGTTGCAACCGATCATCAGCGTCATCAAGCATGGCTTGTAGCTCACCCGCGCGTTCACGAGTTACTACGGCAATCACACGATCGCCGGTCGCACAGTCCATGCCGGTGATTTGCGGTCCAATCACCGACTCCAAAATAATCAAGTCTTCCATAACTACCTCCTAGCCCCGTGACTGATACGGATCATCGTAGGGAGACCGTCCGAAGCTTGGATCTGGCACTGGTGGCTGCTGAGCTTGTGTTTCTTGGCGTGATTGGGCACTACGTTGTTGCGCCTGACGAGGAACAGGCTCTTCATCTGCACCATCCGCCAAGATGTAGTAATCAAACGCTTGAATCCGATAGCTGGTGCGTGCGTTGCCATCATCCGTTTGGTAAGAATTGGACGACCAGCAGCCGTTGATCAAAACAACGGTGCCTTGGCCTAAATGACCATTGTTGATTTCTTCAAGGAACTGTTCGGCTAAACCTCCTGAAATTTGCACTGGCGCTGAGTCCGTATGGATGTTGCCGTCATTGTAGTGACGCGTATTCTGCATATAAATCTGCACATACTTACGATTTTTGCTTTCGCTGACTTTCGCTTGTGAGACGACGGTGCCCATGAACGAAATCGTATTTTGCATCTGCATAATGTACTTTTCCTCCTAATGAAAACAGCGCCTCATTAGGGACGCTGCTTAATCGTAAATTCATATCACTTCATAGCGGCTGAAGAAATCGCCGTAGAGCCTGAGTCAACCGCCGAAGCGGAAGACTCAGACCCTTTGGCGGGATCACGGGGCGTTGGGGTATCTGAGGTTTGCACGGTAACGGTGGTGCTTGCGGTCGTCTGTTGCCCGAATTTGTCGGTAACAGTGTAGGTAAGCCTGTACGGGCCTGGAGTATTGGAGTCAACACCACCGACAAGCGTAATGCTGACGTCGCCATACTTGCTACTTGCCGAAACGTCATGAACCTGTACAGGTTCACCCAACTTGACTGTAGACGGGATCTTACTAACATCTAACGTTGGCTTATCGGCATACACGGTGACCTCCCGCTTGACTATTGCAGTCGCGCCGTTGCTGTCTGCAATTTGGTAGGCCAAGTCATGGATGCCGGGCTTTGACGTATCGACGCTGCCACTGACGGCCACTCGATCTGAAAGGTCGCCATCTTGAAAGTCCCGTGCCAAAACGCCGCTCATCGCATTAAACGTGGTGCCAACTTCGACCGACGTCTTAGCATGAGTCACGTCAAGCACTGGTGCGTCATTATAGATCACCGCTTCGCGCTTGACGGTAGTCGTGTGGCCTGCACTATCAGTAACTGAGTAGTTGACCCAATAGGTCCCAGGGGTGTTCGAGTCAACGCCTGAAGTATCGACGTGAACATCATTGATCAAATTTCCATCTTCAACGTCACGCGCAAACACACCACTAAGATAATTGATACTACCTTGATGGGCATGGAACTTCATTGATCCCAAAGCCAAGATCACGGGAGCATAATCTACTTTAACCGGTGTCGTTTGGACGGAGTTGCCACCGGTATCTGAGCCACCAGTATTTGTGCCGGTAGTTTCTGAGCCGGTGGTCGTTCCCCCATCACCTGGTAATACAGTTGTATTGTCTAAGTTTGACTGATCGTCAGCGGTATTTCTGGTGACATTATCAAGCGGTGTCAAAATAGCGTCATTAGTTTTAGCATCAGCAACCGTCGTCTTATCGGCACTCTTTTCTCCCTTATCGTCATCATCTTCGGCTAAAGCCTTCGCCGCCAAGGCGACAAACTCCTTAGTAGTATCTGAGGTAACCGCGTTGGCCACCGCGCCAACTGGGTTGATGATAGCTTTTAAAATTTCATCGGCAACACTCGTCTCACTGTCGCCACCCAACAGAGAGTCCACTAGGTCGTCCGCAGGCTTCGACTGCTTTTCTTGCTTGGAAGACCTGGTCGCCGAGTCGATCAATGAGTCAGGTGAACTTTTCTTTTTCGTGTGCTTCTTGATCGGCACTTGGATCTTATCCGAGGTCGAACTGCTTTGATTGCTGGCAATATTGTACGCAAACACCCCGCCACCACCTAGCACGATCGCCGAGAACAATAAGATTAGCGGCCACTTACGCCGCTTCTTTTTATTCTCCTGTTGTTCAGGTTCCATTCATATCACTCTCCTAATGTTTGTAACTGATGTGTAAACGCCTGGACATTTGCGGCTGCGCTCTTGCGTTCAGCGGTAGATTTCTTCTTGTCGTTGGCGTCACGTTGATACTTTTCGATTGCTTGCTGATAAATACGGCCGGTGTCGATGGCTTTCTCCAAAGTCTGATTATTCAGCGTCTTGTTGAGTGCCGTGGCCTCATCGAAACGCGCTGCGTGGACATATGCCAGTGCAATCGCCAATGTAAGCTTGGAACTATTCAAATCCGCATTCAAAACAGCGGCTTGATCCAACTGATTCGTTTTCACGTAAGCGATGGCTAGCATCGTCTTTCGCAAAGTCGTCATCTCCGCTTGAGTGGACAGACCAACGACTTGAGAATACTTGGCCCGTTTGAAGGCCAGATCGAACTTGCCCTCATCTGATGGATAGACCGCAACGAACTGCTTCAAGGTCTTTTCACTACCAACAGACGCCAGTTTGCTCTCAACCTCAGCTCGCTTCTTCGGATATGCTTTGGCAGCGGCCAAGTATTGCTTCTTGGCAATTAACTCTGAGTAGGTCGGCGGTTGATTTGCGCTATTCAGCGCACTATGACCCACCAAAAAAAGGGTGAAACAAGCTGCCAGTACACCCAAAACCATGAAACACCGTCGGATGACCATTGCGCTTGGTCGCCAGTTGCGCTCACTGGGTACATGTTGTGGCTTTGCATCGCTTGGGTCCGGTTTGATGACGGCTGGTGCTTTTGTAGGAGCTGGGTCTATGAAATCCTCGACTATCTTTCGTACACTCGGAGCTTCCGGCTCAACCGTTTCCGGATCAGGTTCCACAAAATACTCCTGAGAGTCTTGTTTTTGGGTTGAGTGATTGTCAGACCGTGTTGGTGCACTCGTAGGCTCCTCAGGATGCATTTCTTGATCCGCTGATGTGATATCGGTTGCCAGCTGAGCCTTATTTTCGGTTTGTAGCTGTTGACCAAGTCGATCTAAGAACGTTTTCTTTTCAGCAACCGGATAATCAGCAAAAAGATCTGACGAAAGTGTGTGTTGAACCACAGCAATCAAGTTGTTGATATAGGAAAGATGCTTCCCAAATTCAAGCTGATCAACAAAGACACTTTCGCCATCATCACCATGAATCACCATCACAATCGACTCACTGAGTTGATGATCGACCGCATACTGTTCAGCCTCATTGAGCAAGCGCTGGGCAACGTTAAGCGAGTACCGATGCGACTTAGACTTCAGCACTCGGCGTAGCTTACGTGCGCCTTGGAAACTAACAGAAAGCACGGTACTCACCTTCCTTTTAAGCCGCTTTCAGCCAGGATACGATGGCCGCAGCTGCGATCGTGATCAGCAAGCCAATCGCAACGTTTTTCAAACCATCGCGGGCTTGTTCAACTTTTTGCGGATTCTTCTCCATGTGCGCCATGCCATAGATACCCAACTTGACGGTTGCATAAAGCCCAGAGATTGTCCCAATCGCAGTAATAATGTATTGCAGAATCATAGTAACTTTACTCATGGTTGCCCCCTTCCCCTGCGTTGCTACTCCCATTCAAAGAGTTGGCAGCAAGTGGGTTCTTTGCTACTTGTCCTAATGCTTTCACGATGGTTTCCGTGTTTTCATCAATGACTGCTTGATACTGGTCATATAACCACTGATCCGGATCAACGCCATTGAGTTTTAAGACCGTCGTCGCAAGCTTCCGCGTCCGACTCAGATCACTTTTGTTAACTGCCATAGCTACCTCCTATTTTGGCTATTAATTGACGTGCCACTGATTGTTCATCGGCGACTCGTCTTCCATTTTTTGACCTCTTGGCCAACGTTGTCCGAAGGAGTCAAACCCCCGCATCAGTTACCCGATGGTCTCGACGGCAACAAAAAAGAGAAAGTCCAAAATTGCGGCTTTCTCTTCACTGAATCAGGCTAAGCGAAAAGCTCAGCAACTAATCCTTATTCAGCTTTACGTTTCTTGACCACAACTCCGGCGCCAATAGCGCCTAACGCTGCTAGGCTCATGCCTGCCGCAGTCGTCCCTTCGTTCAACGTGTGGCCAGTTTGTTGTAACTTAGTAGTCGTCACCGGCTTGGGCGTAACTCCGGACTTAGGCTCGATCACTTGTTTTGTTGGGAAATTCCCATCATCGTCAGCCACTGGCAAGATTAAGGTAAAGCTAGCAGCTTGATCAACACGACTCGGCGCAGACGTATTAACGAACGTGTACGCCTTGTAGCTGTGAGCCGGAACGGTAACTTGAACGTCCAAGACCCCAGGCTCACCATTAACAGTTTTCGTTACACCACTAGTTACAATTTGATAGCCATCAGCTTTCCCAGCTTCGGCACTTAACGTCAACTGGATCTGAGCCATGGCATCTGTATCTATTGTATCTGCCTTTTGAGCCTTCACCAGTTCATCAAACCGAGGCGTCACATCATAAACTTTCCACGTCGATCCGTTAACGCCCGCGTTAAGCGTGCTGGCAAGGCCTTTGTCTGCCGCGCCTTCGATTGGGGTTACTTGATGGATCTCGATCACTTGTTTCACGGCTTGTTCTGCCTTAGCCGGTGTCAATGGCACTTTGGTCGTCGTCACCGCTTCAGCTTTAGAACTATCTGCGTTTGATTCAGAATCTTGAGTGATCACATTTGCTTCATCGCTGCCCGTTTCAGAAGCATCGCTGTTTACAACGCTTGAGCTACTAGCCGCTGCGACACCAGTATCAGTCGATGCAAACACGGTCGCACTCGAACCCATACTCAGTGCGACACCACAAATCAATAGCGCCGAGACGACGCTTTGCTTACTTAGTTGCATTGTTTCCCTTCTTTCTCCATTTCGTGATGATGAACGCTACCAACGGAATCACCAATAAGATAATCCCCACGATCAACTCAAGGCGATAATTCATCAAGTAAGCCCAAAATGAGACCTGCTTTTGCTGACCATCATAAGGGACTCGCTTGGCCGTGACGTGCAGCCGTTGCTTGTTTTGAAGTAACGGATAACAGGTGATCAACGTCAATAAGTCTTGCCCAGGCTTTGGCGTCAAATCTTTGACATAAGTCGGCGCGTACACACCATCACCTTGCTTGACGCGATTGATGACTTGATACTCCAGCATTTTCTTACCAGCTTTGAGATAAATCTTGTCCCCATTTCTCAGATCAGAGATCCAAGTGAACAGGGGCTTGGCCTTACCCGAATGGCCATCAATAACCGCATGCGTTCCGGCGCCGCCACCTAAAGGCGATGAAGCCGGCAACCAGCCTGCCCCAATCTCCAATGCCGCATCAGAAGATTTGGAAAAAATCGGCAAACGCAGGGCAATTTTAGGAATCATGACCGCACCAATGGTCTTCAATCCCTGATCCTGCAGGTTGATGGCACTGGTCGTCCCGCGCGTTTGCTTTTGAGCTTGTCGCTCGATCACTGCGCCTTGATGGTCTAGGCTATTGATATCAATCTGTTGTTGGCGATAAATTTCAAATTGCGTGTATCCATAGTACCCAACTGCACTCACCACGACGACTAGACAAGCCACAAACAAGATCAGCGCGACACAATGCTGTCTGCGCTTGTGGTACGATTTTGACTTTGCCGCCGTTTCCAATATTGTCTTTGGTTGTCTATTTGGCATACGCTAAGCCGCCTTGTGCTTCTTGACCTCGTAGACACTAACCGCCGCGACACCAGCGATAACGACAATGCTAATAGCGATCATCGCCTTGAATTCATTTGATCCCGTATTTGGCAAGGTTGGCTTTGCATCATCGCTAGCAACATAGACCGTATTTGTGTAGGTGTTTGGTCCAACAACGAATTTCTGGCTATGATTATTGAGTTCGTAGCCAGTTGGGGCCTTCACTTCCTGGAGCACGTAATTGCCTGCAATCAAACCCTTGATGTCAAAGTTCCCATCCTTGTCAGAAGTCAGAATCCCCGCTGTGACGTCAGCGGCCTTATCAACCCACTGGGCTTCTGCAATCGCATCATCGTCAGTGCCGTCTTTAAAGCCATTGAAGAATTTGCCATCCGCATTTTTGACAACAAACTGTGCCCCTTCAAGCCGCGTGCGTGCGATTCCAGTTCCAAAGAGGCCGGAAGACTGCTTCGTGAACCGTGCGCCATACGTGTAGACTGGAACCTTGTGCTTGATGTGGCGGGTATGCTGCTTCCCAACATTGAGTGGGTGATTCTGATAGCCAAGATCGAAGGTGTTGTACAAAGCAGAGTCGATTACCGCATCGTTGTTGATCACTTCCGAGTAGGTGAGATTGATATCGCCGCCTTGATACTTCGCCACAGTATTGGAGACCTTACCATCATTGACAATGAATTGAATCTTGTAGCCTCGGCCATCAGCAAGATCAGTCAGGGTATAATCGGTGCCTTCCTTTAAGGTCACGTCACCATCATCAACTTTGCCATTGCTATTAATATCAATAGTTGCCTTGAAGTTCGCTTCCGAACGATCCCAGGTCAACCCTGCATCAGCGGTATCAGTCCCTTCAAAGGCCCCATAAGGCTCGGTGATATAGGATTGACCAGCAATCTCGCTACCAGTGCCACCATTAATATCATTTGGAATATGGATCGCGGTCTTGAAGTCCGCTAGCGTCCCTTCGGTAAAGGAATTGTGGTCATCTTCCAAAGTCTTTTGCATATCTGGCGCATGATAGTTCATCACATCTGCGTGTAGCGTACTTGGATCCACACCGTCTTCACCGATACTAAAAGTCAGTTTATTGGCACTGTCGTTGCGCGCGTCTGCACCTAACAAATAGGTGGCGTCGCTATCACTATCAATATCCGCAACGTCTGACGACGATTCTTCCACGAAGTAGTAGTCGCCTCTTACCAAACCGCTGACAGTCAGCGCACCATTGGCATCTGTCTTAACGACTGTGCCGGTCGCTTTGCCAGAACCCGGCTTCCCCGTGTACAACTGGAATGGGATCCCCGGCAAGTAACTGGTCTTGCCGTCCCCGGAAGGACTATCACCATGCTTGGTCAACGTAAACTTCAATTGTTGCACGATGTTCTTAGGAAACCCATTGGATTCGGTTTGCCATGCTGTCCCCGCCGTATTCGTTAGCGGCAAGGCCACGATGATTGGCTGTGAGATTTGAGTGACGAGGCCTTTGGGGTGAGTGGTTTCAATGATTGCCCACACATGATGCTCACTGTTGGCATCACTCGCAGCAAGATTCTTAAAAGTCGTCGTAGAGCCACTTGTGATGAACTGTTCAGCGGTCTTCGTCTGAGCATTCTTAATGTAATAATTTCCGGTTGGATCCTTAGCAATGTCATCGCCAATCGTCTTTAGTCCCGCATCGGTCATGTCGCCGGATTCAATCGTGTTGGTGATATCGTAAGCCGTGTAGCCAACCTTCCCGTATTTAGCTGGATCAAAGTCGGTCGTATCGTTATTCCATGACTGAGCGTTGCCGTCGTCAACCACTGAGGCTTGTGTCTTCCCAAGCAGCGTCATACCCTTATGAACGGTGTAGTTAACGGTAGTCGGTGCCAAGCGAGCGAAATCACTGTTTGCATCGAGTTGCACTTCCGCAGCATGTACCGTTAAGCTGTTCGTGGCATTGATCACAAAAGTACTCCCAGCTCCCAAGGCCAAAGCCATACCACAAACCGTAAAGGCTAAACGTAGATGCTTTACTTTCTTCACTTGATTCATTTAGTTGTTCCCCTTTTTCTTGTTGATCACGAGTGAGACCCCAACAGTAGAAGCACCAAGCATTGCAATGATCAAAACGACTGCTAGTTTTCCAGCATCTTGTGAACCTGTGTTCGGCAGCTTGATTTTGGATTGATTGACAACTGCATAGGTGTTATTCACGCCAGTGTCGCCCGCTGAGATTGCGCTCCCCTTAGTCAGCAGTTGATGATCCTTGTCAGTCGAGATTTCATCGAAGTAGTAAGTTCGATCAGTCTTGGAAGCAGGCTTCACAATGTTAGACCAAGTCGCGATCCCCTTGGCATTCGTCGTCGCCACGTAATCTTGTAAGCTATCCGAATAGCCTGCTTGATTAGGAAAAACGACGGTCTTTCCATCCGCAGCCAACTTCAAAAACTTCCCTGCCATCAAGTCAGCCCTGGTGTCTGAAATCTTGAATTTGATCCCAGCAAGATCTTTTCCCGTTTCATCAGTCTTATGAATCGAGATCTGATCTGGGATCACCTCATCCTTAACCGTGAGTGCATTGGTATTGGCATAGCCGTCTTCTTTGGTCCGAGTGAATGTTCCAGAAACGACAGCACTATTGAGCTGATAACCCTTTGGTGCAGTCGTCTCAACTAAGGTATACGCATCACCAACCGCAAAGTTGGCACTGGATACTGCGATACCGTTACTGTCAGTCGTCAATGTTTCAGAGATTCTCGTTGTGGTATCCGTCAATTTGAAGACTGCCCCAGCAAACGTATTACCGTTCTCCGGCTTGGTACCGGTGAGACTGTCTTGCTTGTTGACTTTGATGCGAGCATGGTAAATATAGTTGTCCTTAATGGTTACGGCAGTCTGCACCGATGCAGCGCTGTAAGTCGTATCGCCACTAGCATGCGTGAATGTTCCGGTTACTGGCGTGGTATTCAACTTGTAGCCAGCTGGTGCTTTGGTTTCAACGATGCTATAGCCGTCACCAATCGCATGCTTGCCACTCACCGCAGTCCCCGACGCATCTGTGGTCAAGGTTTCTGTGGCACCAGTTTTGGTATCTGTCAGTTTGAACGTGGCACCGGCAAAGGTTGCGCCGTTTTGTGCTGTGCCTGTTTCAGCATCTTGTTTTGTCAACTTAACGGTCCCGTAATGGATCACGTTCACATTGACCGTGAACTTCTTAAACGTTGGATCAATCTTTGGCAGGATCACCGATTGAAAACCAGGACGTGAATACAGCAAAGCAGCCCCTTCATATGTGGCTGCAATGTTATCAGCGAACTTGATGGCACCGCCAGACACCACCGCATTATTGGCAGCGGTGATATTAAGCGTATTTCCAGAGATAGACGCTTTGAGTCCTGCGGGTGTGGCCGTTGCCGTTGAAGCGTATGTGCCCAACGTACCATTGGTGTCGTTCAATGCCTTGGTAGTCCCAGCATCAATATTGACCGTCGTGTTATTAAACGATGGTGCTTTGTCGTATGCCGCAACCTTAGCATTCACGTTCGCCTTCCAAGCGTTGTACTGTGAGGTCAGTGGAGAGCTAACGTAAGTGTCGCCCAGATACTGCCAAATTGCCCACTGCGTAAACATTTCGTTGGTATACGTATGCGCTTGCGCATAGTATCCGTAATATGCGATCTCTGAAATATGCTTATGCTGCGCATCAGTTACTGTCGTGGCCGCAAAGCCTGTGTTCAGGTTGTTGTTTAAAGGCGCGCCGAGTTGGACACAAAATAATACCGTGCCATTCGCCGACCCATCACGCTTACGCCACCAACCGTCCTCAGTAATAGATGTCCCACTAGCAGTCTTCCATTTAGACGATGTCGCCAGATCCGCAGCTCCTGAATTGATCCAAACTGAGGCAGCGTGTGTGGTGTGCACGTTAGAGAACCCAAGGGTCGCAACAAAAGCAATCAAACCCATAAAAATAAGCGCCAACGTTTTTAGACGTGGGCGCTTGCACAAAACATTGTGCATAAAAATTCCTCCTCGTGAGTTGTCGATTTCGAGAGTCAGCAACCCTGGGGTTCAGCTCGAATCCTTCGCATTCATTTCCTCCTAACTTACTTGACTGTCAACTGTGTCTGAACGTGATCACGAACCCCAGACTTGGTTAACTGAACTTTGATCAACTGTGCTTGGACGACATAACGAATCGTCGGATGTTTATCTTTCGTATAGGGGCAGGTATATAGGTGTAATTGCCTTGGTTCTCCAACCTCTCCTTGAGCGGTCACCGTTGTGTCAGTTGCTTTCACGGTATACGCTTTATCCGCTCGATAGGTGTACTTTGCCTCATGTGTGTAGAGATACACCAAACCGCCAGCACCCTTGTCGCCTTTGTAGTCACTGGGACGGTATGGTGCACCATCATGAACAACATAGCCAGATGATGTCCTGAGCTTGAAGAGATTACTGAACCAGACTCCGGAGACGTAGCTGGAATGGCCGGCAATAATGAAATTGTTGTTTACATTGCCACTACCATAGACCCCATAGTTCAGGCCACTCGGTGTTGCATAGACCGGCTGGTAGATACCGACTGAAGGCACACTGACGACATTTTCAGGTAACCTGTGACCCTTTGAATTCGATGTATGCATCGTTTTCTTAAACGTTTTGGCGGTAGTCTCCGCTTGATGCGAATCGATTATCTCTTGTACGGTTGATCCTGCGGCCAACCAAAGGCCAGCCACAACGCCAGCCACACATATGACTAGAGTCAACCATACTTTCCGGCGATGTTGCTTCATCTTGCTATGTTGAGCGATAACTTTCACCTCCAAGACAAAAAAGGACGACCAGAAGAATTCCCAGTCGCCAACAGTCGTGCAATCTGTACACTAAATAAGTTTCTTATTAATCACCGAGCGTGGTGGGTTCCCATGACCATTCCATTGAACCGTCGCTCATATACACGGAGAAGACGTGTCCCGCGTCATACGTGTCACTCGCCATTACCGCCGCAACCTCTGCGGATCGTGCCGCTTCAAACGTCTTAAACAGGCCACCAGAGCCAACCCGCTCCGTAGCGTGGACGGCCGTCGGTGGGGTTACGGGCTTAGTGTTTGTCGTCGTCGGCGATGAACTAGTCGTTGGTTTCGTAACCGGCGCGGTGGTGTAACTCGCACTCGAAGCAACAGGCCCGGACTTCGCCGGTGAACTTATGACCTGCTTCTGTGCTGACGTTGTCGTCTGGCCATACGAATTAGCCCTGCCTGCTGTGCTTGCAGAAGCACTCGACTTGGTCGCCCTAGCAGTTTCTGTGTTAGAAGACCCTTTAGCACTGGAAGAACGCTTGGTTGTAGTCGCCTTTCCAGTAGCGCTACTAGTCCTAGACTTACTCGAAGCGTTTGACCCACTGCCAATCACCCATCCATGTTTGACATCAGTCTTAGATTTTGCCTGCTTGCCGTTCTCAGTACTCGTCTTAGATTCATCTGATCCATGAACGTGCTTCTTGTTTGAACTAGCCTTATCTTTGTCAGTTGTACGAGAGCTTGCCCTTTGACTCTTTGAGAGTGCTGTCACTTGAGTCTGAGTTTGACTGGATTTAGCCCCTTTTGATCCACAACCGGCAAGTGACAATATCGAAACACTTGTGAACACTATGGTGAATGTAGCCGCAATTTTCTTCATTGTCATCCTCTCCGTCCACTTCTCGCTCCCGCTTTAACAATTAAAGAATACGCCACGCCCACCAGCTTGTCACGAACGTGCAATCCCTTGTGCAACAATGAATTAGCTGACTTGTGGATAACTTTTTCACCTTTACCACCCTAAGTTTCAGTGATAAACGTCGCCAAAAGGAGTCGAACCTCTCCTTGCTGAGAACCTCAGCGTCACCGGAAGCAACATGACTGACCTTGATTTGCGGTCAAGATCAGCGACAACAACAGGGGAACTGAAATTGCCAAGACAGAACTAAGGCAAGCTCTGACAGAGAACAAAACTACCAGCATCACTGCTGGTATGCTGCCGAAGGGAATCGAACCCTTCCACGCACCATGGACAACACGTCACCGCCATAGTTAGGACGATAACAATCCTGAGGAGTGAGACTCTGCGCGATCGTTTTCCGCCGATCAATCTGGAGTCTGTTTCATTGCGCATGAAAAAATCCGCTCCACCAAGTTGTTTAGACGATTACAATTTGGCTAAGTGCCATGCGACAATCCCCGATGCAAGAATACATGCTTGCTTAGCAGTCTCGTCACTTAGCGGTGCAAGCATCCGTTGACGCGTATCTCGTCGATCATCTCGCAGCAAGTAAATCAAGTCATGGTTTACATCTTCAAGCGAGACTTCCTCTTGATTCTTTTGCAGAGTAGCGAGCACTGCGGTGTAAGCCTGGTGTGCTGCATTCAGCCAATATGGATCACTAAAATTCCGCGTCTTATCTGCGGAAAGTGAGCCAATCATCGCTTGAGCTAACGCGTCGAACTCAAAGGCACTATCTACTGTTGTTAAATTTTCATCCTGCATCTTTACTGATTCTCCTTGTCTATCCTCTCTGCCTTGGTTGACGAGTCCAACAGGATCGTAATTGTCGCCAATACTACGGTTCCCACAAAGAGGATCCCAACGACCAGCATTCCCAGCAGCCATGACGTGTGCCCAAAAACAAACAATACAATATTCTCGAAAAACAGTGCATCATCAAGAATTACACCAAACACAGTCCATCTTGTCATTCGCTGAATCATTGCTTCACGCATGTTTTCGCCTCCGGCCAGCTACATGAGTTACAAAACCACGCTGGATCAACATCGCTTCACACTCGATCAAGCGGCGCACCATTTCTGATGAACTCTCACCGGTCGAATGACAAATCATTTGGATCTCGTTGGCAGTCGTTGGCGTTAGCGTAAACTGACGCCGAAATTTGTCCTTACTAACGACCATTATGTCCCTCCATCAGCTAATCATGCAATCGCTTCACGACATCCAATCAAGGTGACGTCACTCAGCCTTGTTATTCACCATTGGTGACGTCACCTTACTCCAATATGTGGTAGCAAGGAATCGAACCCTGCTCTCCCAATCTTCTCGGCGGTCCTACGACCACACCATTATTTTCCAACGCACACGTCCTGTTCACCTCTATCACAGGAAGGTAGACGGCATCAGGTTAGCCGACGACCTGGGGCAGTTCCATCAC
Organism: Lacticaseibacillus jixiensis; assembly: GCF_042847315.1. Lineage (NCBI taxonomy): Bacteria > Bacillati > Bacillota > Bacilli > Lactobacillales > Lactobacillaceae > Lacticaseibacillus > Lacticaseibacillus jixiensis. Next base: position 148,918 of record NZ_BAAFPR010000005.1, on the reverse strand, counting down.
GTCTTGCACCAACACGCTTCAACGTGTTAGCCAACTAAGGCAATAGTTCCCCGAGCAATGTGCCATACTGCTTCCCGTTTGGGCTTCTAGCACTGCCTATGCGTTGGTTTATTCCTTTGGCAGCAACCGCAACGGTATGGCGCGTGGCGGGCTAGGTTCTTGTGCTATTCAGATTTCAAAGAACATGGCTGTACACGACGATTTGTCGTGCACTCACGACTACCACCAACTCCGTAAAGTTGGTGGCACCCGTGACGTGTGTTAATACTCAGGTTTGATACGGTATCACCTTGCGAACTTCAGCCTATGTTGGCCGAAATCAACGACTACGATTAGCCGAAAACATCTTAGCCACCGCTTTGCGCATAGCGAGGTAATCGGCGTCATCATCCGGCGCCTTGACTATTGAGCCGTAACGAGCCTCTAACACCCAAAGCTTTGCTTCCCACTCTGGAATTTTTCGATGGGGATTAAGGTTAACTGACATCTTCAGCACCTCACTTAGGGACAAATGCAATACGATCAAGGCGATCATCTGACTTGCGTCGTCTTGCAATGATCCGCCGATTTCCATCAAGAACGATCCTTGCTTTGCGATATATTTCACTCAGTGACAGGATCACCACTTTGTTTGCTTCAGGGAATGCCTGTAACGTGAAATAACCGTTATCGTTGTTGATCCACTCTCGACCTAGACTATCTTCAACAAATATTCCTTGCTGCATCATGTCCGTCATCGAGAATCGGGATACTCGACGCTCATGAAATTTTCGCCGATCAAAACGCCGGCTGTCACTCATCGCTACCTCCTCTCTACACAATATCTACTCGCCCGGCACCGGACCAGCTGGCGTTTAATACGGGGGAAGAGTTCACGCCACTATCGTAGATATATATGTATTGGCAGTTTGCATATTTAACGGCTAATGACCTCCACCGTTTAAATAAAGGTCCAAATCAAACGCTTGAATCATTATGAAAACCAATAAGTACAAGCTTTGGGATTCGTCTTCATCAATATGAGCTCGCCCATACCGGGCATTGTACTCAATCAACGGCTTAAAATCCTTCATCAGCTTTTTCATTGCTATTGGATCACCTGACTGAGCCTTCCGAATGGTAGGAACAAGATTACGTGCTTGCTTCATTAGTTACCCCCATTAGCATCGTCTTGATAAACTTTCAGCAGTTTTTGATATAACCGGTGCCGCAGTTTACTAATTGCCGACCGACTACGGCCTAATAAGCTTCCAATTTCGGCATCCGTCATGGTCTCAACAGTCTTACAATAAATAACGAATTTTTCCTCGTCATTTAATCGTGCGATAGCATCTGATAACCGATCGTTCACAATATAATCTTCGAGATGCGGAATCTGATTGATTGGAATCGTCTCAAGCAGCCGTGCTGGTTGACGAAGTTGTAATCGATCCATCAATTGGAGTTCCATCGGGTAAATCGGTATCGCTTTGGCTTGCATATTTCGCTTACGGTAGGAATCGATTCGAGCGTGGCGCACACCGCTCGTAATAAACTGAACGAATATCCTTGAAACCTCTAGTTCGGTTCTCATATCTTGCCTCCTGTAATTGTGCTTTCCCCCTTCACCAATTACAGTCGAAAAAAAACATGAATATGGGACATCGAATTCAAAAATATTTATTATTTGCTACCTCATACCGAATAACACGGTCTCATCAGCCACGAAAAAAAAGCCCTACTGAAAAAAATCAGCAGAGCTGTCCCATTTTCACCAAAAATTTCGACTGTACCTATGAGAGGGTCTACAAGCGCAGAAATAGACCGTATACCAGGAGGTACTAATTCATGGAAGTATCAAATCAAAACATACTATCAGTGGTATTAGCGGATGAGCAGCTCACTAAGCTTCGCGAAGAAATCTACCAAATGATTCTAATGGAGACCAAGCGGGTGCGCGCTGATATGCTGGTAAATGTTCGCTACCTTTCAAAAAAAGAAGCTTGCGAATATTTAGGGATTGCATTCAACACGCTAACTATTTGGATCGAGCTCGGACTACCGCAGATTGTCATAGGTGGAACTATCCGTCTAGATCGAGTCGAAATTGACAAGTGGATGCACAAGATGTCAGAGCATCTCAACAAATCCTAAGAACTTATGCACAACTTATCCACAGGCAAAAATCGACAACTATGCAACTTCAATCGGTAGATGGTATGATGACCTCGTAGTTTTCTTACGTTCTACCGTCGTACAACTGACTGTAGGAGGTAAATGATATGACTATTCACGAAACAAAGGCTGGTAACTACCGCGTTGAAGTGTTTTTCCCAAAAAACGTACGCGAAATTCTCGCGAACGGAGAATCACGCTTTCGCAAGACCGTTCCAACCAAGGCAGAGGCGCAACGCCTAGAAAGGGAGATACAAACAAAAATTGAAACCGTGACACAAACCGGAACTGATCGCGTTATGTCACTCAAAGGAGAGATCTCATTCAAGGATTTTTATGAAACACTTTGGCTTCCACTCTATGAAGCTGGTGGTAGCGGGCGTATTCGAACAATTCCAACTAAAGCAACAGTTGACCAAACCAAGAACATTTTCCGGCTTCACTTGCTCCCTCTATTCGGAAAGTACTCACTGACCTATCTCAATGAGCATAACCAGATTGTCATGGAAGAATTGGCAATCTTAGGAGAGCAATACGCTAATATCAGAACCATCAAAAGTTACGTCGGTCAACTTTTTGATGTAGCTGAAGCAGCAGACTTCATCGAAGTTAACCGGATTGCTAAAATTTTGCGTTTTGTCAATTCACCAAAGAAAAAGCGGCTTCATGATAAGCGTGTTGCTGAAGGTGAAGCTCTGACTGCCGATGAATTGATTGCTTGGATTGATGCTGCAAGAACCGACCTCGAATCTGGAAAACTTTCAGAAGAAGAATATCTACTTTTCGTGCTAACATTGAATCTTGGCGATCGTAAAAGCGAATCTTATGGGTTGCGTTGGCGCTATGTTGACCTAGAGAATGGATATATCTATGTCATGAATGCCCTCAACAAGCATAAGGAACTTGGTCCCACAAAAGGACACAAGCAAACCAAAATTCAGTTGCCGGATTTCATCATCGCATTACTAAAAAAATGGAAGGAGCATCAAGCTGATCAATTAGCCTCAGTAGGCATCACGAAGTTAGACGGCGAACAGTTTGTCTTCACCTATACAGACAACCGAGGGCACATGAATCAGCCGCTACATGCCGATTTTTTGAATTACCGTCTAAACTCCATAGGGAAGCGACATCCATCGCTAAAACATGCCTATCCCCATAAATTGCGCCACACATATTCAACTTTGGCATTAGAAGGAGGTGCTACTATGGAAGCAATTTCTGCGGCTCTAACGCATTCCGACGTGGCGACGACTCGCATCTACGTTAACACGCCGGATATCGTCAACCTCACGACCAACAACATGTTTGCTAAACGAATTGCGGAAGCGCGTGCCAAGGCAGAAGCCAAAGAAAAGACATCACATTTGTCATGAACACGCCCAACGCAACGTAAAAACTCACCGACCAATTTGATTAACAATTACGAGCAAAAAAAAATCGGCCCAAAATCGGACCAATTTGTAGGAGAAAAAAAGTGATTGAGCGGAAATCCACCCAACCACTTTTGTAAAAGAAATTCGCAGAAACGCCGTTGCACCGGCATTTCCTGGGCGATAATCAAATGGATTAACGCTTTGAGAATTGACTAGCCTTACGAGCCTTTTTGAGACCTGGCTTCTTACGTTCCTTCATACGAGGGTCACGAGTCAGCATACCGCCACGCTTCAAAGCGCCACGGAAGTCTGGGTCAACGGTAAGCAAGGCACGGGCGATGCCGTGACGAGTTGCGCCGGCTTGGCCGGTGTAACCGCCGCCGTTAACGTTAACGAGGACATCATATTGGCCGGTGGTTTCAGTCATGCTGAAAGGTTGGGTCATGTCCAGAATCAAATGTTCATAAGGCAGGTAGTCGTGAACGTCTTTGCCGTTCATCGTGATCTTGCCGGTACCAGGAACCAAACGGACCCGGGCAACGGAGTTTTTGCGACGACCAGTGCCGCTGTAAGATACTTGAGCCACAGTTGTATCCTCCTTAGATTAAGTTCGTGATGTCGAGTACTTCAGGCTTCTGGGCAGCATGGGAATGATCTTCCCCTGCATACACGTGAAGCTTCAAGAATTGTTGATGGCCAAGAGTGTTCTTGGTTGGCAGCATCTTCTTGACAGAGTATTCAACCAAACGAGCAGGGTTGTTCTTCAGCAAGTCGCCAGCGACTTCATGCTTCAAACCACCCGGATGCTGGCTGTGACGGTAGTAGATCTTGTCAGAGGCCTTTTTGCCGGTTAACTTAAGTTTTGCAGCGTTGATCACGATGACGTTATCACCAGTGTCGACGTTTGGGGTAAAGGTAGGCTTGTTCTTGCCGCGCAGGATGCTGGCAACAACAGAAGACAAGCGCCCAAGGGCGATGTCTGTTGCGTCGATCACATACCACTTACGTTCGATTTCGCCTGGCTTAGCCATGAATGTTGTACGCACGATTTGTTTCCTCCAGTTTGTTCAGTAAGAGTTTGACACGTTAAGTTTCCGGGGCTTATCGTGGGGCAAACAATACCAGCTACTAATGTACCGCAAAATTGCTGCCGCGTCAATCGACGAATGAAATTTTCATATTGTGATCGCCGGCTGGTGAATGATTTGCCAACCACACAAGCCCATCAGCAAACTAAGCGCCACGCATAACCACAAAACGCCCGGCCAAGCAATCGCCGCCGCCAGCCACGAGAAGCTCACCGGCCCTACCGCTGCCAGCAGATACCCACCAGCTTGGGCCATACCAGACAAACTGGCCGTCGCCGCAGCCGTGGTCGTTTTCTTCTGAAAGAACACGATGCAAATCGAGAATGCCGCCCCGCTGGCAGCACCGGCAATGATCGCCATCGCCGCTTGAAACCAAAATACCATCGGTCCCCACAAGATCCCAAGCAGCCCCAAAGCAAAACCGCCGCTGGCAATGGCCACAATGATTGCCAAGCCGTGCTTGCGCTCAGCCACGCTAGGCGTCACCAAGGTCAGCGGCATGCTAAACAGCTGAAACAGCGTCGCCAAACTGCCGGCATGCACCGCCGCAAAACCCGCATTTTGCCAAATTGTCGGCAGCCAAGTCAGCAGTGAATAATACAATAGCGACTGCAGGCCAAAGAATAACGCGATCAGCCAAGCCAAGCTTTGGTTGGTCAAGCGTAAACGCGAAACGCCAGCTGATGGCACTTGGCGCTGCAACTGCGGCATCACCAGCAGCCACACCACCAAGGCCACAATGGTCCCGCCGCCTAGCAGCGCCATGGTTTTGGTGACACCAATTGTTGCCGCCAAACGCCCAGACGTACCAGTACCCAAGCTGGCGATGAGCCCCATGGCCACCGTGTACATCGTCGTCATCACCGCGATGTGCTGCGGGAATTCTTGTTTGATCAGCGCCGGCAGCAACACGTTGCCACCCGTGATGCCGACGCCGACCAAAGCCGTGCCGCCTAGCAAACCCCAAGCACTCGGCACCAAGCGCAAAGCCGCACCAGCCACCAAGGCCACAGCCGCCAACAAGATCACCTTGCCGACACCATGCTTGGCCCCTAAGCGCCCGATCGCAGGTGACGCCACGGCAAACATCGCCAACGGAATCGTGGTCATCAAACCCGCCAATGCATGCGGCAATAATCCTGCTTGTGCCAGTGGTGCCAATAACGGCGGGATCATCGTGATCGGCAAGCGCAGATTCGCCCCGATCAAGAACACCCCTAATGCGATCAACCATGTTTGCCTGCTTTTCACCGCGACCCACTCCTAATATGAGAATATTCTAATAATACACCTCTTTGAGATATAGTCCAGACGCCGGCGCGGTACCGCGTGCTTGTTGCCGGTCTTTGACTTCGTACAACCGCAAGAAATCATGAACATCGCGGCGCCCAGAACCGATTTCCAATAACGTTGCCACCAAGATGCGCACCATATTATACAAGAAGCCGTTACCATAGAATTCAAAGACCACTTCGTTATGCGCCGGGTCGTCTTGCACCGTGGCTTCGTAAATCGTGCGCACCTTATCCACGATCACCCCACCACTGGCGGCAAAACTCGTGAAGTCATGCGTTCCAACCACGTCACCTAATGCCGTTTGGATCTTCGTCAGATCCAAGGGATAAGGCCAGTGTCCGGTATATAAGCGGTTGAACGGATCGGTGAAGCGGCCGCGGGCGACACGATACATATAGCGCTTGCCTTTGGCGGAATAGCGCGCATGAAAATCCGGCGCAGCATATTCTGCCTGCAGGATCTCAATATCCAACGGCATCAGTGAGTTCATTGCGCGCAGCATCGCCGTTTCGGGAATATTGCCTGGGAAATCAAAAGAAACAACTTGGCCCAAGGCATGCACGCCAGAATCGGTGCGGCCAGAGCCGTCGACATGAATCGCGTCGACTTTAGCCATTTTGCCTAAGGCCTTCTGTAAGACGCCTTGAACGGTGCGTTGATGCGGCTGGATCTGATAGCCGGCGAAGTTGGTGCCATCATAGGCCAGGGTCAGTTTGTAATGTGTCATTGTTTTCTCCAATTAAATCCAATTTTCACACCAAGGGCCTGTGCCACCGCAACTGCGGCAACACAGGCCCTTGGTGCAACTTAGCGGCGTAAGAATACCAAAGCTATTGTCAGCAACGCCATGACAACCGCGGCGTAAATGTCTCGGGTATGGTATTGCAAGATCCGAAACTTGGTCCGGTTGTCGCCGCCTTGATACCCGCGGGCATCCATGGCAGTGGCCAAGTCTTCGGCAATGCCGAACGAATCCACGAACAACGGAATTAATAACGGCACGACAGCTTTCATTTGTTGAAACAAATTACCTGAACCAAAGTCCACCCCGCGGGCGCGCTGAGCGTTCATGATCTTGGTGGTTTGATCCATCAAGGTCGGCACAAAGCGCAACGCGATCTGCAACACCAAGGCTAATTCCGTGACCGGCACATGCAGCACCCGCAACGGCTTAAGCAGCGATTCCACCGCATCAGCCAGCGACAATGGCTGTGTCGTCAGCGTCAACAACGTGGAGATGAAGATGATCAACACAAAGCGCATGAAGATGAACGCGCCATTGGTCAAGCCAAATTGCGTGACTGCCAGCCACCCCCAAGACCAATACACATGGCCGCCTTTGGTGAAGAAGACTTGCAACAACACGGTGAACAAAATCAACCAGATCATCGGCCGCACGCCGCGCAAGAAGAAGCCCAGGCGCACTTTAGACAACCAGATCATCACCATCGTCGCCACAAACATCAACAAATAACTTTGCCAGTTATTCGCCAGGAAAATGATCCCAATATAATAGAAACTCGCCACCAGCTTGGTGCGCGGATCAAGGTGATGCACCGGTGAATCGCCTGGGATATAGCGCCCTAAAATCAGCTTATCCACGCGCCTCACCTCCGATCTGCTGGGCCAATTGATCGGCCAATTGATCAACAGTCAGCGGCATTGGATCAAACTTAAAGCCGGCTTGCATCAAGCGTTCCGCAAAGGCGGTGGTTTTCGGCAAGCCCAGTTGATTGGCGCGCAGCCAATCAGGATCGGCGAAGATCTCTGCAGGCGTGCCTTGGCGCACCAATTCGCCATGCGCCATCACCAAGACATGATCGGCGTAATCCGCCACATCATCCATTTGATGCGTCACCAAGACAATCGTGAGGCCTTGTTCATCATGCAGTCGCTTGAACATCGCCATCATTTCATGCCGCCCTGCTGGATCAAGCCCGGCAGTGGGTTCATCCAGCACCAAGACTTCCGGCTGCATCGCCAAGACGCCAGCAATCGCCACCCGGCGCATTTGCCCGCCTGACAGATCAAAAGGCGACTGTTCCAGGACACTGTTGGGTAAGCCGACTTGTTCAACCATCTTCGCGGCTAACGCTAAAGCGTCTTGTTCGCTGGCGCCGAAGTTCATTGGGCCAAAAGCGATGTCTTTGGCCACGGTTTGTTCGAACAATTGGTTCTCAGCAAACTGAAACACCATCCCGACTTTCTGGCGCAAAGGCCGCAGATTCTTGTTAGAGGTTTCATTGGTGATTTGCCGCTTGCCGATCGTCACCGTGCCGCTGGTCGGCTTCAACAAGGCGTTGAGATGCTGCAACAGCGTCGATTTGCCTGAGCCGGTGTGGCCAATGATGGCGGTGTAACTGCCTGAATGAATGGTCGTGGAAACATCCTTCAGCCCCACTCCGGCAAAAGGCGTTCCTGCTTGATAAGTAAAGCTTACATGGTCGAACGTAATGTCCAAAGCGCTGACACCGCCTTTTCTTCATCTAAGTAAGTTGCGGGTAATTGGACCCCGCGGGCAGCCAAGGCTGCCTTGAGCTTCTCGGGATATGGCACATCAAGGCCTAAGTGCAGCAATTCTTCACCATGCGCGAAGATCTGCGCCGGCGTGCCGACTTCTAAGACCTTGCCGTCATCTAACAACAAGATGCGATCCGCTGCCGCGGCTTCGTCGATATCATGAGTGATCGACAGCACCGTTAAGTCCTGACGTTTGCGCAAATCGCGGATCAACGCCAAGATTTCTTGGCGCCCAGCCGGATCCAGCATCGACGTGGCTTCATCCAGAATGATGATGTCTGGGCGCTGCGCCACGATCCCGGCTACCGCCACACGCTGTTTCTGGCCACCTGAAAGGCGCGCCGGCTCACGCTTAGCAAATTCCAGCATCCCGACCGCCTCTAAGGCATCATGTACCCGCACTACCATTTCATCGCGCGGTACGGCGCGATTCTCCAAGCCAAACGCAACGTCATCAGCCACTGTGGCGCCAACAAACTGATTATCGGGATTTTGAAAGACAATACCGACTTTGGCGCGAATGTCCCACACCGTTTCTTCAGTCAGCTTAAGGCCTGCGACTGTCACAGTTCCTGACTCAGGCGCTAACAAGCCGTTAATGTTCTTGGCTAAAGTCGACTTGCCGGACCCATTGTGCCCGATGATCGCCCACCATTGGCCTGCCGGCACAGCAAACGACACGTCATCTAAGGCGGCCCGCTGCTCTTGTGGATAATGATAACTCAAATGTGAGATCTCGATGGCATCTGCCAAACCGCTTCATCCTTTCTCGTCACGCACTTTGCATACCGCAATATCATAACATATTTTGGCCGATTCATCTGCCTTTGGCTCACCCCACGCAAAAAAGGCTGCCGCAGCAGCCTTCTTGAAAACTTATGTACAAAAAAAATCATTTAATGATGGAGACACCGGTTGCCCGGTGCTCACAAGCTAGACTAAGTTATCAAACGAGGATAACCATCATCGTAACGCTCCATCGATCAAATGACCAAAGTGCTGCGGCCTCAAGGGTCGCAACGGTTTTGAAAAGATGATCACCGTTGCCGGTGGACCATCGAAAATGTTAATGGTAGTGGAAATGGTGTTGTCGTCGAGCTGCGCAGGCCAACCCGGTCTGCTCCGCTCTGGTCCTCGAGCTGCTTGGCGCATCGCGGGTGCAGCTAGCTACGCTATTGTACTCGAGGCAAAGAACGCCTCAAGTCCAATAGCTAGGCTACCTGACCCGCTCAAGCGCGCCACTGCGCTTTGGGTGACTAAACCAGTTCCAGGATAACCATTTGCGCAGCATCGCCGCGGCGAGGTGCGGTTTTCAGAATGCGGGTGTAACCACCATTGCGTTCTGCATAACGCGGTGCCACGTCGCTGAACAATTTCTGCAATGCAGATTGCACAACAACAGTGTCGCCGTCTTCTTTAACATCAGCGATCTCGTTGCGCAGGTATGCTGCGGCTTGACGGCGGGCGTGCAAGTCGCCACGCTTACCTAACGTGATCATCTTTTCAGCGGTGGAACGAACTTCCTTCGCGCGGGCTTCAGTAGTCGTGATCCGTTCGTGGATCAAAAGATCCGTCGTCAGATCGCGAAGCAAAGCCTTACGTTGGGAGCTAGTCCGTCCTAATTTACGGTAACTCATGAATGTTTTGCCTCCTTTACCTAGTTAGTCTTCGGTGCGCAGGCCCAAGCCAAGGTCGCTAAGCTTGTTCTTAACTTCCTCAAGCGACTTGCGGCCTAAGTTGCGGACCTTCATCATATCGGCTTCTGTTTTGTTGGTCAATTCCTGAACCGTATTGATGCCGGCACGCTTCAAGCAGTTGTATGAACGGACAGACAAGTCGAGCTCTTCGATGGTCATCTCGAGCATCTTCTCCTTGTGGGTCTCTTCTTTCTCAACCATGATCTCAGCGTTCTTGGCTTCATCGGTCAAGTTGACGAAAATGTCCAAGTGTTCGGTGAGGATCTTCGCTGCCAAGCTGATGGCTTCGCGTGGGCTGATCGAACCATTGGTCCAAACGTCCAGCGTCAGCTTGTCGAAGTCGTTACGCCGTCCAACACGGGTGCTTTCGACTTGATAGTTGACCCGAGAGATTGGGGTGAAAATCGAGTCGACAGGCAATACCCCGATCGGCATGTCATCAACTTTGTTTTGATCAGCTGCCACATAGCCGCGGCCGGTACGAACGGTCATCCGGATGTGGAAGTGGCCGCCTTCTGCAACTGTACAAATGTACTGCTCAGGATTGAGCACCGTCACGTCACTATCAGAGACGATGTCTGCAGCGGTAACAGTAGCCGGACCGGTAACATCGATCTCGACGGTTTTGTCTTCTTCCGTGTTCATCTTCAAAGCAAGCTTCTTGATGTTCAGGATGATCTGCGTGACGTCTTCCAGCACACCGTCGATCGTGGAGAACTCGTGGAGTACGCCATCAATTTGGATGTTGCTGACAGCAGCGCCAGGCAAGGACGACAACAGGATCCGCCGAAGCGAGTTGCCCAATGTCGTGCCGTAACCGCGTTCTAGCGGCTCAACGACAAACTTACCGTAGTTGGTGCTTTCGTCAACTTTGGTGATGTTTGGCTTTTCAAATTCGATCATCTAAGTCTGTACCCCTTTCAAAACGAGAAGTGAAGTTTTGCCTACCCGACACAAATGGGTCGTGGGGTGACAAATTACACACGACGACGCTTTGGAGGACGGGAACCGTTATGCGGCACTGGGGTGACGTCGCGGATCGCGGTCACTTCAAGGCCAGTCGCTTGCAAGGAACGGATCGCGGCTTCACGGCCAGAACCAGGGCCTTTAACAGAGACTTCTACGGACTTCATGCCATGTTCCATGGATTCCTTCGCTGCGGCTTCAGCGGCCATTTGTGCGGCGAAAGGCGTGGACTTACGGGAACCCTTAAAGCCAAGGGCACCAGCAGAAGACCAGGCGATCGCGTTACCGCGAGGGTCAGTGATCATGACTAAGGTGTTGTTGAAAGTGGAGTGGATATGTGCCACGCCGGCTTCAACGTTCTTACGAACACGACGCTTACGTGTTGTTTTACGTGCTGCCATCGAATGCTTACCTCCTTCTAGTTAATTATTTCTTCTTACCGGCAATGGTAGTTTTCTTACCTTTGCGAGTGCGTGCGTTGTTCTTGGTATGTTGACCGCGAACAGGCAGGCCACGACGATGACGGATCCCACGGTAGGAACCGATTTCCATCAGACGCTTGATGTTCAAGTTGACTTCACGGCGCAAGTCGCCTTCAACTTTAACAGTATCAACGGCTGCACGGATCTTGTCTTCTTGATCTGGGGTGAGGTCTTCTTGGCGAACGTTCTCGGGAACGCCGGCTTCAGCCAGAATCTTTTGAGCAGTAGTCTTGCCGATACCATAGATATAGGTCAAGGCAATGACGATTTGCTTACCACGTGGTAAGTCAACACCTGCGATACGAACCATACGATAGACACCTCCTATTTATTGTTTAGAATTAACCTTGGCGTTGCTTGTGCTTCGGGTTTGCAGAGCAAATGATCATGACGCGGCCTTTGCGGCGTACGACCTTGCAATGCTCGCACATCTTTTTAACAGATGGACGTACTTTCATTGTATAGAGCCTCCTCATTGGATAGTGAGCGAACCCACTGCTGGCAATTACTTGAAACGGTAAGTGATCCGGCCTTTGGTCAGATCATATGGCGATAATTCAACTGTCACACGGTCGCCAGGCAGGATGCGGATGTAGTGCATCCGGATCTTACCTGAAACATGAGCCAGGATCGTCGCGCCGTTCTCAAGTTCGACTTTAAACATCGCGTTGGGTAACGTATCCACCACGGTGCCTTGAATTTCAATTACATCGTCTTTTGCCACTAAATATTTCCTCCTAAAATTCTGGATCATTAACACGCGTTAAAGCGGCGAGGCCTAGGCACTCACCGCACATACCGCGATATTGTACCATAGTTTCATGACTTTGGAAAGCCGGAGTCAGGCAAAAGACGAAGTCATCTACTTTGCAACTGCGGCCAGGATCTTTTTGATTTCGGCGAAAACCAAGTCGATGTCTTGGTCACCGTTGACGGTATATAAGAGCTGCTTCTTCTCATAAAAGTCCAACAACGGCGTGTTCATTTCGATGTTTACTTTCAGGCGATTCTTCACCGTTTCCGGCTTATCATCGTCACGCTGGAAGAATTCGTGACCGCCACAGCGATCGCAAGTGCCTTCAACCTTGGTTGGGTTGTAGAGCTTGTGATAAGTGGCGCCGCAATTCTTGCAGATATAACGACCAGATAACCGTTCCACCAACTTCTCCGGTGCCACTGCGATGTTGATCACAGCGTCAACAGGCTTGTTGAGGTCTGCGGTGATAGTTTCAAGCGCTTCAGCTTGCGCAATCGTGCGTGGGAAGCCGTCGAGCATGTAACCTGCGTCTGTATCCTTCTCGCCTAAGCGGTCCTTGACGATGCCACTGGTGACATCATCGGGAACGAGTTGCCCCGCATCCATGAACGACTTAGCTTTGAGGCCTAATTCAGTGCCGGCAGCCATCGCTGCGCGGAACATATCCCCAGTGGAGATATGTGCAATTGGATATTCATCCACGATGCGTTCCGCTTGCGTGCCTTTGCCGGCGCCTGGTAAGCCCATTAAGATAAGATCCACGAGATATTCCTCCTACTTAAGTCGAGCTGCAACTCGCAATGCGAGTGCGGCTAGCGACGCAACCGAACTCGGGGCAAAACCCAGCCCCAAGTCCGATTGCTAGGCTAGCCGACCCGCAAAACCCGCGAGTCTCCGCTCTGTTAGTCGAGCTGCGGGTCGCAACGCCACAGCGTGAAAGTCGTGACGCCGCTTAGGCCTAAACCGCCCAAACGTCATCCCGTCTTTCACTCGCGGCTAAATGCGCGACCCTCCGCTCTGTTAGTCTTTGATCAAGTCCCCTTGGATGAAGCCAACGTATTCGCGCTTCATCAAGAGCCCGTTGAGTTGGCGAACCAACTCGATGGCCGTCATGACGACGATCAATAAGCTGGTGCCGCCTAAGCCGATGGATTGAGGCAAGCCCCAAAGCGTCGAAGCCAATTGTGGCAGCAAGGCGATCACGCCGAGGAACAAAGCCCCGACAGTCGACAAGCGCATCAATAAGCTGGAAAGATACTTCTCAGTTTCTTTGCCTGGCCAAACCCCTGGGATGTAACTCCCTTGTTTGGTCAAGTTCTCTGCGACTTTCTCGGGGTTGACCTGAACAAAGGCGTAGAAGAAGGTGAAGACAACGATCAGCAAGGTGTACACCGCGATCCCGATCGGCTTTTGCATACTGAAGACGTTGGTCATCACTTGATACCAAGTGGCGTCAGCGTAATTCTTCTGGAAAGCCATTAAGATCGTTTGCGGTGTCACGATGAACGAACTGGCGAAGATCACCGGGATAACCCCAGCGACGTTGACCTTCAACGGCAAGTAGGAATTGTTGCCGGCGGCAGTCACGCGCCGAGTGTATTGAATCGGGATCTTGCGGTTCGCTTGCTGAACCCATGTGACGAAGGTGACAACTAAGATCAAGATGATAACCAGCGCAACCAGGAATGCGATCCCCATGGCGATGTTATCGGTGTTGATGATGTTGTCATTGACTAGTGATTTCACGCCGTCTGGTAAACGGGCAATGATCCCAGCAAAGATGATCATGGACACGCCATTACCGATCCCTTTGTCTGTGATCTGCTCACCCATCCAAGTCAGCAGCATGGTACCACCGGTCAAGATGATCCCGATCGTAATATAAGTCTGCATCGTGGGATTCTTGACCAAGCCTAATGAAGACAACTGCTGGAAACCAGCCGTGATCCCAATGGCTTGGAAGAATCCGAGAAAGATGGTCAAGTAACGCGTCACTTGATTCAGCTTGCGCCGCCCGACTTCCCCTTGTTTGCTCCATTCAACAAACTTTGGCACGATATCCATTTGGAGCAATTGGATAACGATCTGAGCCGTGATGTATGGTGAAACCCCCATCGAGAAAATCGAGTAGTTCGACAACCCGCCCCCACTGACTGTATCCAGCAATGGGATCAGGCCGGTCGCGCTGATGTCAGTCAAAGACTTGGCATCAACACCCGGAACCGAAATCTGTGCACCTAACCGATAAACCAGCAAAACGCCTAAGGTAAAAAGGATCTTATTGCGGATTTCTTTGACCTTGAGCGCGTTTTTGAGGGTTTTCAGCATTAGATCACCTCTACAGAACCGCCTGCAGCTTCAACTGCTGCCTTGGCTGCTGCAGAAGCTTTGTCCACTTTAACAGTGAGCTTCTTGTCCAGCGAGCCATTAGCCAGCAACTTGATGCCGTCTTTTTCGTTCTTGACCAAACCTGCTTCTACCAACGTGGTGTTGGAGATCTCGGCACCGTCTTCAAAACGGTTCAGGTCAGAGACGTTGACCACCGCGTATACTTTGCGGTTGATGTTGTTGAAACCGCGCTTAGGCATACGACGGAACAATGGCATTTGGCCACCTTCGAAGCCGAGACGCGTTTTACCGCCTTGGCGAGCCAATTGGCCTTTTTGGCCTTTACCAGCAGTCTTACCTTGACCGCTGGAAGTACCGCGACCAAGACGCTTGCCGTGTTGACGGGAGCCTTCTGGGGCTTTTAATTCATGCAACTTCATGCTTTGGGCACCTCCTTGTTCGAAAAATTTTAGTCGTTGATTTCTTCTACGGATACCAGATGCGAGATCTGGAAGATCGCACCGCGAGTCGCGGCGTTATCAGGCTTGATAACGGAGCTGGAAACACGGCCTAAGCCGAGTTCCTTGACGATCTTACGTTGCTTAGGCAGGCGGTGTGCAGCACTACGGGTCAACGTGATTTTTAATTGAGCCATTGTATGCTTCCTCCTAGTCTTGTAAATGCGCAGCAGAAACACCGCGCAGTTCAGCGACATCTTGGACAGTCTTCAATTGCTTGAGGCCTTCCATCGTCGCACGGATCATGTTGATAGGGGTGTTACGGCCAAGGGACTTGGAAGTAACATCGGTGATACCAGCAAGTTCCATAACGGCACGAACGGCGCCGCCGGCAGCGACCCCGGAACCTTCAACAGCAGGCTTGAGCAAGACCTTACCTGCACCGAAGTGACCGATCACTTCGTGCGGGATGGTAGTGCCAACGATAGGCACTGCGATCAAGTTCTTCTTAGCGTCGTCGACAGCCTTACGGATCGCTTCAGGCACTTCTTGCGCCTTACCGGTACCGAAGCCGACATTGCCGTGCTTGTCACCAACGATGGCGATGGCTGCAAAACGCAGACGACGACCACCCTTGACAACTTTGGTGACCCGGTTGATCGCAACAACGCGGTCTTCTAAGTCCAATTGGGTTGGATCAATGTATGATGCCATGTGTAGGTTATCCTCCTTTGATTAGAATTCGAGGCCGTTTTCGCGGGCAGCTTCAGCTAAAGCCTGCACGCGACCATGATAGAGATAACCACCACGGTCAAAGACCACAACTTTATGACCGGCTGCAACTGCACGTTGGGCAACCAATGCACCGACGGAAGCAGCTTGTTCGGTCTTAGTAGAACCGGATACTTCCTTATCAAGACTGGAGGCACTTGCTAGCGTCACACCCGCTACGTCATCAATTAATTGCGCGTAGATGTTTGTGTTGGAACGGAAAATGTTCAAGCGTGGGCGCTCGCTCGTACCAGAGATCTTACCCCGGACGCGTGCGTGACGACGTTGCCGAGTTTTGTTCTTATCTGGCTTTGAAATCACAATATTCACCTCTTAGATTGAGTTAGGAACGATTACTTACCGGTCTTACCTTCCTTACGACGAACAACTTCATCGACGTAACGAATACCTTTGCCTTTGTAAGGCTCTGGGGCACGAACGGCACGGACAACAGCAGCGAATTGGCCAACAACTTGCTTGGAGATACCGCTGATGTTGATCTCAGTGTTGCTAGGCACTTCGAAGGTCACACCGGCTGGTGCTTCCATCTCAACGGGATGGGAGTAGCCAACGTTTAAGACCAGCTTTTCGCCTTGCTTTTGAGCACGGTAACCAACACCGACCAACTTCAACTTCTTGGAGAAGCCTTCGCTTACCCCAACGATCATGTTGTTCAAGTTGGCACGCATAGTACCATGCAAAGCCTTGTAAGAGTCATCAGGACGGGTGAAAGAAATTTCACTGCCTTCTTGACTCATCTTGATTTCTGGAACGAAAGTGCGAGTTAATTCGCCCTTAGGCCCCTTAACGGTGATGTTGTCGCCATCTTGCTTGACTTCGACGCCAGCAGGTACGGTGATAACTTTATTACCAATACGACTCAAGGTGTGTTCCTCCTTATTAGGGTATTACCAAACGTAGGCGAGTACTTCGCCGCCGACGTTTTTAGCACGGGCATCCTTATCGGTAAGAACCCCTTCAGATGTGGAGATGATGGCGATGCCAAGGCCGTTTAAGACCTTTGGCACGTCAGCAGACTTCACGTATGAACGCAAGCCTGGCTTGGAGATACGCTTCAAACCAGAAATGACGCGTTCGTTGTTCTTCCCATACTTCAGGAAGATGCGGATGATGCCTTGCTTGTCGTCTTCAATGACTTCGTAGTCACGGATGAAGCCTTCAACCTTAAGGATCTCCGAAATGTCTTTTTTCATCTTAGATGCAGGAACGACCAGGGATTCGTGACGCACCATGTTGGCGTTACGGATCCGGGTCAAGTAATCTGCGATTGGATCGGTCAGGACCATTGATTTAACCTCCTTTGACTGGGTGTTGTTTACCAGCTAGCCTTGCGCATACCAGGAATTTGGCCGGCATGGGCTAATTCACGAAGGCAAATCCGGCAGAGCTTGAATTTACGATAAACGGAATGTGGACGGCCACAACGTTGGCAGCGTGTATATTCTTGCACTGCGAACTTTGCAGGCCGGTTGTTCTTCACGATCATTGACTTCTTAGCCAAGTGTGTCCCTCCCTTATTTAGCGAATGGCATCCCGACTTGCGTAAGCAATTCGAGAGCTTCTTCATCAGTGTTGGCAGTCGTTACGATGACAACGTCTAAGCCGCGGACGTGGTTTACCTTATCGTAATCCACTTCTGGGAAGATCAGTTGTTCCTTAACGCCTAACGTGTAGTTACCGCGGCCATCGAAGGACTTAGCGGAGATACCGTGGAAGTCACGGACACGAGGCAGGGAGACATTGATCAGCTTGTCCAAGAAATCATACATGCGTTCACCACGCAGTGTGACCTTGGCACCGATCGGCATACCTTCACGTAAGCGGAAGTTCGCGATGGACTTCTTAGCCTTAGTGATCAATGGTTGTTGGCCAGAAATCAGCTTCAGTTCTTCAACGGCTTCGTCAAGGTTCTTGGCGTTTTGCGTTGCATCGCCGACGCCCATGTTCAGCACGATCTTTTCGACCTTAGGTGCTTGCATGGAAGACTTGTAGCTGAACTTCTCGATCAAGCTAGGGGCGATTTCCTTAGTGTAGCGTTCTTGTAAACGGTTCGTCATTGCAGTATTGTCCTCCCTTCGTTATTTTTCGAGTGCGGCGCCGGACTTCTTGGCGATGCGCACTTTTTTGCCGTCCTTGATTTCTACGCCGGTACGGCTTGGCTTGTTGGATTCTGGATCGAGCAGCATCACGTTAGAAACGTGGATAGCTGCTTCAACGTCCACGATGCCGCCTTGAGGGTTGGCATTGTTTGGCTTCTGATGCTTCTTGACAACGTTCACGCCTTCGACGATCACTTTGTCCGCTTTGAGAAGCACTTTGGTTACGGTACCTTCTTTGCCAGCGTCTTTACCACGCATAACACGTACCTTATCACCAGTCTTGATTTTCATGCTTGCACCTCCTCTTACAGAACTTCAGGCGCCAAAGACACGATCTTCATGAAGTCACCGTCACGCAGTTCGCGTGCAACGGGGCCAAAGATACGAGTGCCTTTAGGGCTCTTGTCGGCGTTGATGATCACAGCAGCATTCTCATCAAACTTGATGTAAGAACCATCTGTACGACGCGCACCGGACTTGGTACGGACGATGACAGCCTTCACAACATCATGCAGTTTGACAACGCCACCTGGTGTAGCTTGTTTGACAGTTGCGACCACAACGTCACCGATGTTCCCGGTCTTGCGGAAAGAACCGCCAAGCACCTTGATCACCAGTAATTCGCGGGCGCCAGAGTTGTCGGCCACTTTAAGACGACTTTCTTGTTGAATCACGGGTAGGTCCTCCTTTCACACTTCGATTTATTAGATACGAACAGCCTTTTCGACAACGTTTAATAAACGGAAACGTTTGTTGCGGGACATTGGACGAGTTTCCATAATGCGGACAACGTCGCCAGTTTGCGCAGTGTTGTCTTCATCATGTGCGTAGTAACGCTTCGAATACTTAACACGCTTGCCATAAACAGGGTGTGTTTTGGTCGTGGAAACTTCGACAGTAATGGTCTTGTCCATCTTGTCAGAAACCACGGTACCTTGATAGACTTTACGAGAATTGCGTTCAGCCAATGGTATGTCTCCTTTCCGTTATTTGTTGTCTTGAGCCTGACGAAGGACCGTCTTGATGCGCGCAATGTTCTTGCGTACTTGCTTCAAGCGGGCGGTATTTTCAAGTTGGCCGGTAGCTTGTTGGAAACGCAGGTTGAAGAGTTCTTCTTTATACTGCTTTTCTTTATCAAGCATTTCAGCAGCGGTCAACGCGGTAATTTCTTTAGCCTTCATTTGATTGCCCACCTACTTCCTGAGACGTAATGATCTTAGTGCGAACAGGGAGTTTGTTCGAGGCCAGACGCAGTGCTTCACGGGCAACTTCTTCCGGTACCCCGGCAACTTCGAACATCACTTTCTCACGTTTAACAACAGCAACCCAGCCGTCTGGTGCACCTTTACCATTACCCATACGTACGCCGACACCTTTGGAGGTGTATGACTTTTGTGGGAAAATGCGGATCCAAACTCTCCCACCACGCTTCATGTAACGGGTGATTGCAACACGGGCAGCTTCGATCTGACGGTTAGAGATCCAGGAGGATTCTAAGGCTTGCAGACCATATTCGCCAAAGCTGACTTTCTTGCCACCTTTAGCAGCACCGCGCATCTTCCCACGGAATTCGCGACGGTGCTTAACACGCTTAGGTACTAGCATTGATTATTTGCCTCCCTTCGTAGAATGGTTCGGCTTGTCTGGCAGGATTTCGCCACGGTTGATCCAGGTCTTGATCCCGATCTGGCCATAAGTCGTGGTTGCTTCTTCCCAAGCATAGTCGACATCGGCGCGCAGCGTATGCAACGGCACAGTGCCTTCAGTGTAATGTTCGCGACGGGCAATATCAGCACCGTTCAAGCGACCAGCAGCTTGGGTCTTGATACCCTTGGCACCGGCACGCATGGTACGTTGCATGGCTTGCTTCATCGCACGACGGAACGCAACACGCTGTTCAAGTTGTTGCGCAATGCTTTCGCCGACCAGATGTGCATCTAAGTCAGGCTTCTTGATCTCGACGATGTTGATGTGGACTTTACGGCCTGTCAAATCGTTGAGCTGCTTGCGCAAGCTTTCAACTTCAGCGCCACCCTTACCGATAACCATCCCTGGCTTTGCGGTATGAATGGAGATGTTGACGCGGTTTGCGGCACGTTCGATTTCGATGGTCGAAACAGATGCGTCCGCAAGCTTCTTGTTAATGAATTCCCGGATCTTGATGTCTTCGTGCAGGAAGGTGGCAAAATCTTTTTCAGCATACCACTTGGATTCCCAATCGCGAATGACGCCAACACGGAAACCTTTAGGATTAATCTTCTGACCCACGCGTTATCCCTCCTTAAGCTTCTTTTTCGGAAACGACCACGGTAACGTGGCTGGTCCGTTTATTGATTGGCGATGCACTACCTTTGGCACGAGGACGGAACCGCTTGAGGGTTGGGCCTTCGTTAACGTAAGCTTCACTTACGAAGAGGTTTTGTGCATCTAAGTCGAAATTGTGCTCTGCATTAGCAATAGCAGACTTCAAGACCTTCTCAACGATCGGTGAAGCACCGCGAGGAGTGAATTCGAGGATTGCTAAAGCTTCCGCAACGTCGCGGCCGCGGATAAGGTCAACGACCAGGCGGGCCTTACGAGCAGCGATCCGCACGGTCTTAGCCGTGGCTTTAGCAGAAGTAATTGTTTCAGCCATATTGATTGCGCTCCTTTCTAGCGAGCCTTGGTTTTCTTATCGTCAGTAGCGTGTCCACGGAAAGTCCGAGTAGGCACGAATTCGCCTAACTTGTGACCAACCATATCTTCAGAAATGAAGACTGGGACATGTTTGCGACCATCATAAACGGCGATGGTGTAACCGATGAAACTAGGGAAAATGGTGGAACGGCGAGACCAAGTCTTGATGACTTGCTTCTTTTCGCTATCTGCCTGCGCGTCGATCTTCTTCATCAGATGAGCGTCGGCGAAAGGTCCTTTTTTAAGACTGCGACCCATTATGGAACCTCCTTTATTCGGTGTGATTCAGACGTGTTTACTTCGTCTTACGATGACGAACAATGAACTTCTCGGACTTAGCGCGATGACTACGAGTCTTCTTACCAAGCGTCTTCTTACCCCATGGAGATAATGGAGATGGACGGCCGATAGGTGCCTTACCTTCACCACCACCATGCGGGTGATCGTTAGGGTTCATGACAGAACCACGGACCGTTGGCCGGAAGCCCAACCAGCGCTTGCGGCCGGCTTTACCAATACTGATCAGTTCGTGTTGTTCGTTACCAACAGCACCGATGGTTGCACGGTTAACAGCCAAGATCATACGAACTTCGCCAGAAGCCAAGCGAACTGTGACGTACTTGCCATCATCGTTCTTACCTAACAGCTGGGCGTAAGCACCGGCGGAGCGAGCCAATTGGCCGCCTTTGCCAGGCTTCAATTCGATGTTATGGATCGTTGTCCCATCAGGGATGTTCTTTAATGGCAAAGCGTTACCGACTTTGATATCAGTTTCTTCACCAGAAACGATCGTGTCGCCAACCTTAAGACCCTTAGGTGCTAAGATGTAGGACTTGATCCCATCTTCGTAATGCAACAATGCGATGTTGGCAGTCCGGTTAGGATCGTATTCGATCGCAACGACCTTTGCCACGATGTCGTCTTTTTGACGCTTGAAGTCGATCACACGGTAATGTTGCTTGTGACCGCCGCCACGATGACGAACGGTGATGTGGCCGTAGCTGTTACGGCCGGCGGTATGACTTTGATCTTCCAGAAGAGTCTTTTCAGGACGCTTCTTGGTGATTTCGGCGAAGTCGGAGCCGGACATGTTCCGGCGACCGTTCGTCGTTGGCTTGTACTTGATAATCGCCAATTGTATAACCTCCTATAAGTGAATTTCTGGAACTAGTCTTCGAATAACTTGATTTCTTTGGAATCAGCAGTCAAAGTAACGATCGCCTTACGACGCTTGCGGGTGAAACCCACGAAGTTACCTTGGCGCTTCTTCTTGCCGCGAACGTTGGCGATGTTGACGTTGGCTACCTTAACGTCGAAGATTTCTTCGACAGCGCGGCGAACCGCACCTTTTTCGGTATGCAGAGCAACTTCGAAGGTGTACTTCTTGTTGTCCATGTCAGCCATCGATTGTTCAGTCACGATCGGGCGTAAAATGATATCGCGTGCTTCCATTATGCGAGCGCCTCCTCAATCTTTTGGAGCGCAGATTGGGTCAAGATCAATTTGGTGTGGTTGACCACATCCAAAACGTTGATCCCATCTGCGGCAACGACCTTGACGTTCGGCAGGTTGCGAGCTGCTAATGCGGCGTTATCATTGCCATCTTCGAGGACTACCAAAGCCTTCTCGTTGACATTGAGTGCGGATAAAGCTGCTGCAAATGCCTTGGTCTTTGGTTGGTCGAATGCTAATGCATCAACGACGACCAAAGCGTCATCTAACACCTTCTGAGAAAGGACGGACTTGATTGCCAAGCGACGAACCTTCTTGTTGATAGTGTAAGAATATGAACGCGGATGTGGGCCAAAGACGATACCACCGCCACGCCATTGCGGGCTGCGGATAGAACCCTGACGGGCCCGGCCAGTACCCTTTTGACGCCAAGGCTTGCGACCGCCACCAGAAACTTCGTGACGGTTCTTAACCTTGCTAGTACCTTGACGAAGGGAAGCGCGTTGCATGATCACTGCGTCAAAGACGACGTTGTCGTTCGGTTCGATTGCCCAGATCGCATCGTTTAATTCAACAGTGCCATTCTCTGAACCATCTTGCTTAAATAAAGTAACGTTAGCCATTAGTTATTTTCCTCCCTTCGTATTACTTAGCTGCCTTAACGGCGGAACGGATGATCACGTTAGACTTGTTAGCGCCTGGAACGTTACCTTTGATCAAGATGACGTTGTTGGCCAAGTCAGTGGAAACAACCGTTAAGTTCTGCATGGTGCGGGTATGGTTACCCATTCGGCCAGGTAATTTCTTGCCCTTGAACACCTTGTTGATGATGGCGCCAAGAGAACCTGGACGACGATGGTAACGAGAACCGTGGGCCATAGGACCGCGAGACTGACCATCTTTCTTGATGTTACCTTGGTAACCGTGACCTTTGGAAGTACCGGTGACATCCACGATGTCGCCTGCTGCAAATTCGTCAGCTTTGACTTCTTTGCCTACTTCGTATTCGCTAAGCGCTACATCACGGATTTCCTTAATGAAGCGCTTAGGGGTTGTGTCAGCCTTCTTGGCGTGACCAACGCTTGGCTTGTTGCTAAGCACTTCACGTTTGTCGCCGTAGCCCAGTTGAACTGCTTCGTAACCGTCTGATTCAACGGTCTTGACTTGCAAGACAACGTTAGGCGTTACGTCGATCACAGTAACGGGAACGAGTTCGCCGTTATCGGTGAAGACTTGCGTCATGCCAATTTTCTTACCTAAGATTCCTTTACGTGCCATGGGTACACCTCCAATTCTTTAGAATTATAACTTGATTTCGATATCAACGCCGCTTGGCAAGTCGAGCTTCATTAAAGCATCAACTGTCTTAGGGGTTGGGTTAACAATGTCGATCAAACGCTTATGCGTGCGCATTTCGAATTGTTCACGCGAATCCTTGTATTTATGTGGGGAACGTAACACCGTGTAAAGGGTGCGTTCAGTTGGCAGCGGGATCGGACCTGAAATAGTAGCGCCGGTGCGCTTTGCAGTGTCAACGATCTTATCTGCGGATTGATCAAGAATCCGGTGTTCGTATGCCTTAAGGCGGATACGGATCTTTTGTTTTGCCATTGTGGTACCTCCTTCGTCCATTATCATTTAGTAGACTAGCTCCGTGGGAATTCCCGACGCGCTGCCGTGGCAAAGCGGCCGGGCGTGTCGCAACCTCTCACATCCTCGCTACCTTGGTTCGCATTGAACCAAAAGTGCAGAATAACCCAATCGGGATTACACAGCACTTGACTAGTATACAAAAACTCATTGACCAAGGCAAGAGTTTTCTGAATTAATTTCACAACCAACGCCGCCATGCCAATGCTTGCAGCTGGCCAGGCAGCCATGCACCGCCAGCTCGATGGGCCTTTTCGCATTGTCTTGACAAGCGCTTGGTCCGGCAGTATCGTGAGAGCAAGCTTCATCAGGCAGCTAAATCATTAACCCATTGGCTCACTGACGACTCCAAGGAGGAATAACTCATGCCTAAAGCCTTATTGATCATCGATTACACCAACGATTTCGTCGCAGCTGACGGCGCATTGACCGCGGGTGCGCCTGCCCAAGCCCTTGATGCCAACATCGCCGCCCTTGCGCAAGATTTCCTATTAAGTGGTAACTTTGTATATCTGCCGACTGATGTGCATACCGCCAACGATCCATACCATCCTGAAACCAAGCTCTTCCCACCGCATAACCAGCGCGGTACTTGGGGACGCGAGTTATATGGCGAGGTAGGCGAATGGTATGCTGCCCACCAAGGCGACGCTCATGTACAGTTATTCGACAAGACGCGCTATTCCAGCTTCGCCGGTACGCCATTGGACTTATGGCTGCGCGAGCGTCATGTGACTGAGTTGCATTTGGTCGGTGTATGCTCGGATATTTGCGTCTTGCACACCGCCGTTGACGCATACAACTTGAACTACCCGATGGTGATCCACGAACAGGCTGTCGCCACTTTCAATCCTGGCGGCCAGGAATGGGCCCTTAACCACTTCAAGTCTGCATTGAACGCCACAATCGTTGATTAAGATGTGACATGCCGCCGATTCCTGGCGGCTTTTTGAGTGGATCGTTATTCATTGATTGTTTTTTTGGGTGAATTTGTTAACATGGAGAAGACTTCATCGCCACGTTAGAAGAAAGTTGGGTATCCATGAGCAAGATCGCCATTGTCACTGATAGTACTGCCTATCTCACCCCTGAACAAATCGCTGGGTTACCGATCCGCATTGTCACCACCCCGCTGGTTGTTGGCGGCGAGACCTTCAATGAAGGCGTCGACATCACCCCGGCAGAATTCTACGCCAAAATGCGCGCTGCCAGCGACTTCCCGCACACCTCGCAACCACGCTTGGCTGATGTTTTGGCCACGCATGAAGAACTGCGGCAAGCAGGCTTTGACACGGTGCTTAATATCTACTTATCTAAAACCATCTCCGGCATTAATTCCACGGTTTCTGCCGCCGCACCAGAGATCCCTGGCGTCCACGCAGTCGTATATGATTCGCAAATCACCGTGATCTTAATGGGTCAAATGGTGCTGACTGCCGGCCAAATGGCCCAAGCCGGTGCCAGTTTAGACGAGATTATCGCCCGGCTCGATCAATTGCGCGCTTCGATGGATGAATACTTCATCGTCAACGACTTAATGCATTTGGTGCGCGGCGGCCGCTTGTCCAATACCGCCGGGATGTTAGGCAGCATGCTGCACATCAAACCCTTATTGACGTTTGACGAAACCCATAAGATCGTGGTGTTTGAGAAGATCCGCACCTTAAATCGCGCCTACTCCCGCGTGGAAGAGCTTTTCGCCAAAGCCGTGGCTGATGCAGACTACCCGTTAAAAGCCTGGGTGATCGACGCTGGCGATGAACCAGCGGCCAAGCGCTGGCATGAAAGTCTCAAGCAGCAGTTTCCTGATTTGACCATTGAACGCTCCTTCTTTGGCCCGGCAATCACCACCCACATCGGCGAGAAAGCTATCGCCTTGGCTTGGATGCGCGATCCTGATCGCAGCTGACCTCAACAAAAAAGCGTGTGACGACTGCAATCGTCACACGCTTTTTTTGTTAAGCAGTTTTGGTTAATGCACGAATTCTTGTTGCTTGGCCACAGCAGCCATGGCCACTTTGTTGACCCAGTTGATCGGCTGATCGAAGTTGGGCTGGAAGAACGTATCTACCATCGCCAATTGATCGATCGTCATATGCGTTTGGATCGCCATGGAGATCACGTTAGCCGACATCGTTACATCATGCGCCGAATAGAAAGCCCCGCCTTTGACTTCGCGAGTTTGCGGATCCCATACCAGAGAAGCCAATACAGGTGTGGTGGTCAACATGAATTCTGGGCGATAGTTCTCTTCAATCGACACACTTTCTAACGTCAAGCCGCGCGCTGCGCCGCCGGCTACCGTCAACCCAGAAGCGGCAATGGCATGATCGAATAGTTCCACTGCGCTGGTGGCTTGCGTGCCAAGATAAGCTTCAGTGGGTTGGGCGATGTTCTTGCCGACCAGCATCCCTTGGCGCACCGCATTGGTGGCCAGTGGAATGTAGTCGTCTTTGCCGGTTGGGTTATAGTGCACCGCTGCTGAATCCCCTGCCGCAAAAATCTCCGGCCGGGAGCTGCGCATATACTCGTCGGTGATCACCGCGCCATTAGGCAGCATGTCCACTTGGCCAGTCAACAAGTCGGTGCGCGGCACAAAGCCAATCGCCAACACTGCGATATCGGCAGTATATTCGCCTTTATCTGTGGTGACGGTGATCTTGTCGTCGCCGGAGAAACCAACAACTTTCTCCCCTAACGCCAGCGTTGTGCCATGGTCCACATAGTCTTGGGCCACACGATCGGTGATTTCTGCGTCAAAATTCTTCGCCAACACACGATCAAAAGCATCGATCAAAGTCACCTGCTTGCCATTCAAAGCAAACTGTTCGGCAATTTCTGCACCGATATAACCGGCGCCAATGACGATCGCCGAATCAATGTCGCCAACTTGCGCGCGCAGGCGCTTGGCATCATTGTAATCTTTACAATGGTAGAGATTCGGATTATCGATGCCAGGAATCGGCGGGTGGACAGCTTTAGAACCTGGTGTGAACACCAGCTTGTCATAACTGTCGGTGAATTCTGCGCCGGTTTGCAGATCTTTGACTGCCACGGTACGCGAATCAACATCGATGCTGGTCACTTCATGGCGCATCTTCATGGTTGCGCCAAGTTCTGCTAAGGCATCTGGCGAAGAGTAGAACATCTTGTTTGGATCTGACACATGGTCGCCGACCCACAAGGCGATCCCGCAAGACAAGAACGACAAGGTATCGTTTCGTTCATACACCACCACTTCATAATCCGGGTGGTCGGTCAGGATCTGTTGCGTTGCAAACGTTCCGGCATGCGTGGCACCAATTACAACAATTTTCATCTATAGCCATCCTTTCACATGAACACTTTTGACCAAATTGTAGCACGTGGGCATTAGCAAAGTCTAATTAAAAATATTCAAATAGCCATCAGACGCCCGTTATATACGTAAATTTATTGTAACCGGTACCTTGTACGCCGCGTCAGCATTCAAAAACGCGCCGCTTATTGCAAACGACGCGATCATGGCTGATAAAATATTTTGTTTTTTCGTTGAAGCTAACGGATCTCTTTGCGAGCCGTTTCCGGACCGAAGAAGCCAACTACTGCCGCAGCGATAACAGCTAATACCGCAATAGCGTAATAAATGTAGTTGGCTGAAACTTGGCTGATGGCAAAAGCCACCGCCGTTGGCATTAAGGCGTTTAGCGCTTTAGAGATGCCATGAGCAATGCCGGCCCCGCGGAAACGGTGTTCGGTGTCGAATAATTCGTTGTTGTATACCGAAACGGCAACTGCCATTAAGATGTAGAACGTGATGGTGATCGCAAAGCCATTGATTAAGATCCCCAGGTTGGTGGTTTCATGCGCATACATGACCCCCAGGATCGCAGCGGCGATGAAGCTGCCGACGATCATCTTCTTGCGGCCGGCATGATCAACAGTCATGGTGCCGATAAAGCCGCCGACTGGAGCGCCTAACATCATGATCGCCGAGAAGCCGATGGAACCGACTACGGAATGGCCGCTGCGCACCAGCAGCGTCGGTACCCAAGTGGTGAAGGTGTATTGGCATAAACATACTGCAGAAACGGCGACCGAAGCGACGATGACGCCGCGCATAAAGCTGGTTTTCGAAACGCGTTCTTCTGGGGCAACATCTGGGACATCATAGTAACCGCGTTGATTCATTTCTTCAACAATGGCATTGGCTTCTGCTTCACGGCCTTGGGTCATCAGCCAGCGCGGCGATTCTGGAAAATTATGCCGCGCCACCCATAAGATCAACGCCACGAAGCCCACCAGGATAAACATCGAGCGCCAGCCAAAATGGGCGATCATGAAGCTGGCAATGACTAAAGTAATTGGGGCGGCGGTGTTGCCGATCAGGCTGGTCATCCCAGTCCAGTGCCCACGCCGCTGCACTGGCGCAAATTCATTAACCACCGCATAACCGGTGACGATTTCAGCGCCTAAGCCAATGGCGGCAATGAAGCGGCAGCCCATCAAGAAGTAGATGTTCGGCGAAAGCGCGGCGATCATCGTAAAGATGCCAAAGATAAACAAGTTGATTTGATACGAGCGCTTGCGGCCGTAGAAATCGCCGATGTAGCCGGAAATAATGGCGCCGATAAACAGCCCTAAGAACCCGGCTGAGAGAAAATATGAGCTTTGCATAGTCGTGGCGAACTTCTCAGAAACGATTTGGGTGTTAATTGCGCTGGCCATATACACATCTGCGGCGTCGAGGAACATCCCCGCACTGGCTAAGCCAAATACCTTATAGAACAAGGAAGATTCTTTCCCGTAGTTCATGCGTTTGTCGATCGACATATCTGTTTGAGTAATTTCCATTCGAATCTCTCCTTATTCAATATTGCGGGGCTTGGGTGGTACGTATGCATTTTGCTTCTATATAAAAGGGTTAATTGAATACCGGCCGCTTGGCTTCATAAGCTTTGATCTGGTCTTCATATTGTTCCGTTAAGCTGATATCGTCTTGACCTTTGAGGAATTTCTCTTTCCAAGTGGCGTTGATGTCAAAATGGAACTTGTGATCGCGGAAGTTAACGGTTTGGGCAGCTAAGTCGATAGTCACTTCTTCATCGGCTTGGCATTGACGCAAAATGGCGCGGTCGGCTTCTGGCAAGATGATCGGCAGCAAGCCGTTCTTGGTGGCGTTCATGAAGAAGATATCCGAGAATCCGCCGGCGATCACGGCGCGAAAGCCGTAATCTGTCAAGGCCCACACCGCGTGTTCACGACTGGAGCCGCAACCGAAATTGTTGCCAGTGATCAAGATCGTGGCGCCTTGGTGTTCTGGCTGGTTAAGCGGGAAGTCCATTTTCTTACTGCCGTCTTCGTTATAGCGCCAATCGTAAAAGGCGCTGATACCAAAGCCGGTGCGCAAGATGTTCTTCAAGAATTGCTTCGGGATCAAGATGTCAGTGTCGATATCGTCATTGGGGATCACGATAGCTTTGCTGGTTTCAACGGTGAATGCTTCCATGATGGAATTCCTCCTATTAAGCGGTAACGGTTTGCTTAGAGATATCAACGAAGTGGCCGGCCACAGCTGCGGCTGCAACCATCGCCGGGCTGGCTAAGTGGGTGCGGGCGCCGGCGCCTTGACGGCCTTCGAAGTTGCGGTTGGAAGTCGAGGCACAATGCTTGCCGGCAGGGATCTTGTCTGGGTTCATCGCCAAGCAAGCGGAACAGCCTGGTTCGCGCCATTCACACCCGGCATCAATGAAGGTTTGGGCGATGCCTTCTTCCATGCACCGGTTGCGCACAGCACGCGAACCTGGCACGACCCATGCCGTGATGTTAGGCGCAATGTGCTTGCCTTTCATGAACTCGGCTGCTTTCTTCAAATCTTCATAACGGCCGTTGGTGCAAGAACCGATGAAGACGTAATCCAACGGAATGTCTTCGGCTTTCATGCCAGGACGTAAACCAATGTAGTCATAGGCTTTCTGGTCGTTAGCATCTTCGGCTTCTGGCAGCGGCTTCTGCACAGAAGTGGCCATACCTGGATTGGTACCCCAAGTGATCATCGGCGCCAAAGTCGACACATCAAATTCGATCACTTTGTCATAGTCGCTGATGTCATCGGTTTTATACTTCTTCCAATAGTTGATGGCTTTAGCCATGTCTTTTGGCGCATATTCGCGGCCAGCCACATAATCGTAAGTCTTAGCATCAGGGGCGACCATGCCGGTTTTGGAGCCGCCTTCGATACACATGTTGCAAATCGTCATGCGCCCTTCCATGGACATCTCAGAAATCGTGTCGCCGAAGAATTCCATCGCATAACCTTGACCGAATGACACGCCGTATTTGCCAATCAGGCCCATGATGATGTCTTTGGCAAAAACATTATGCGGCAGCTTGCCGGTAACATGCACACCCATGGCTTTGGGCTTAGTTTGCCAAATCGTTTGCGTGGCCATCACATGTTCGATTTCTGAAGTGCCGATCCCAAAGGCCAACGCTCCAAACGCCCCATGAGTTGAGGTATGTGAATCGCCGCAGACAATGGTTTTGCCAGGTTGGGTCAAGCCGCGTTCCGGGCCAACCACATGGACGATGCCTTGGCGCGAATCGCCGATCTTAGCTAGCGTGATGCCGAATTCCTTGCAGTTCTTCTCCAACGTGTCGATTTGGGCCTTGGCAATGGTGTCTTGAATGTTGAAAATGTTCTCCGTTGGCACATCGTGATCCATCGTCCCAAAGGTCAGATCCGGCCGCCGCACAGTGCGGTGGTTCATCCGCAAGCCTTCAAAAGCCTGTGGGGAAGTGACTTCATGGATCAATTGCAAATCGATATATAACAGCTGAGGTTCGCCTGGTTTGCCTGCAACAACGTGATCTTGCCAAAGCTTGTCAAACATGGTGGTCATAAGAATTGCCTTCTTTCGATATAAATGCGAGTTACGACAGCGCAGCGATGATTGCTTGCGTGACTTCAGTGGTGGTGGCTTGACCACCGAGATCTGGGGTGGTGGTGCCTGAAGCGATCACTTGATCACACGCGGCTTCGATGGCTTCGGCCATGTCTTGGCGGTCAAAGGAATATTGCAGCATCATCGCCACCGACTTGATCATCGCAATGGGATTAGCGATGCCCTTGCCGGCGATGTCTGGGGCTGAACCGTGGATCGGTTCGTACAAGTTCGGTCCGCTGGCCCCAGCTGACATTGACGGAATGGTGCCGATCGAGCCGGTGATTTGCGCCGCTTCATCAGATAAGATGTCGCCGAACAAGTTGGCGGTGATGATCACATCAAAAGCCGTTGGCTGCGTCAAAATCGCCATGGTGGTCGCATCGATGTAACGGTAGTCGACAGTCACTTTTGGGAAACGCTGGGCAATGCGTTCGGCTGTCTTCCGCCAGAACTTCGACGTGGCCAAGACGTTGGATTTATCAACGATGGTGACATGGTGCTTACGCTTTTCGGCAAGCTCAAAGCCGGTGATCATGATCCGCTCGACTTCGGCTTGTGAATAATACATGGTATCGATCGCGTGATCTTCTGCTAATTCCCGCGGTTTGCCAAAATATGCGCCGGAGGTCAATTCGCGAGCAATCACGAAATCCGTGCCGCGGACGATATCAGCCTTCACCGGACTGGCATCGATTTGCGATTCGGCGACCTTAGTGGGCCGGATGTTGGCGTACAGCTGCAAGGCTTGGCGAATCGCCAACAACCCGGCTTCCGGACGCTTCGGCGCGGCGTCCCACTTCGGTCCGCCAATCGCTGCCAGCAAAATCGCATCAGCGGCTTTGGCCCCGTCAATGGTGCTTTGCGGCAACGGTTCGCCAACGGCATCAATGGCGGCACCGCCAAAGGGGTATTCCGTGGTCGTATATGTAAAGTCGAACTGCTTTGCCGCATGCGCCAACACCGCTAACGCCGCCTGCATGATCTCCGGTCCGATGTAATCTCCGGGTAGAATGGCAATTTGATGAGTCATCTTAATTTTTCCCCTTTCGCGAAACAAAAAAATTCGGCCAGTTTTGATCAACGATCAAAGCTAGTCGAATTGTTGTCGGCTAGCCACCGTATCAGTCGGTGACCAGCTTCAAAAAGTTGGGCACCGACTATCTCAACACGACAGTGCTCAACAACAAGGCTGCAATACGAATCGATTTAACTGAATTAGCATTAGAATTCATCATGATCGCAACCTCCTGTGAATTAAGTATGAGGTAATATTAACAAGTTCTAATAATTCTGTCAACGGTTTTTCATAATTTAATCGTCTATCGTTAATTCAAGCCGGCCCAACCCGGTGATTTCACCAATCAGCCGATCGCCAGCTTGCAAGAAAATCGGCGGCTGATGGCCGACCCCAGTACCCACTGGGGTGCCGGTGAATACCAAATCCCCTGGCTGCAGCGCCACAATCGTTGACAAATACGCGATCAAGGCTTGCGGGGTAAACACCATTTGGCTTAGTGGCGCATGCTGCATCACCTGCTGATCAACGGTGGTGGTGATTTCAAGTTTGCCTAATTCGCCGGCTTCGTCTGGCGTCGTCAGCCAAGGCCCGATCGGTGCAAAATTGGCAAACGACTTACCCAATGAGAACTGCGCCGGGTCATTGGCAAATTGCACATCACGATCTGATAAGTCTTCACCAACCATATAGCCGGCAATATGCGCATCGGCTTCAGCTTCCGAGATATCACGGCCGCCAACGCCGATCACTGCCACCAACTCCGTTTCCCAATCAGTGCGCGGACCGTGGCGGTGAATGTGCGCGCTGGGGCCAGTGATGGCGCTGGGGAATTTGGTAAAGATACTTGGGGTCTTAGGCAAAGCCAAGTTGATTTCTTGCGAATGGGCCGCAAAGTTCATGCCAATGGCAAAGACTTGACTTGGCCGCGGTACTGGCGCTTGCAGCTGTGCATCGGTATAAGATTGCTTGGGCCCAAGCTGCCAAGCTTTGGCGCCAGCATTGGCGGCGGCAACTACCGACGTGAAGTTGGTAATTGCTTGCGCGGTATGATCAGCTTGGATCAAATGTGGTACTGCATTGATATTGGCAATTTTCATCATGAAGCCTCCCGTTTAATGCGTTTTATGATAATAGGCCGCCACCTTGTTGACATAATCATGAGCAGCGTTGACTTGCCGCAACAGCGCTTGATCATGGGTGATGGTGTTCCCACTTTCGCGCAAAAAGGCGTATTGGTCAAGGTATGGCAGGTGTTTTTTGCCAGCCAAGGCGATTTCTTGGGCGCGATCATATTCAACTTTGCGAAAATCCACCTGCACCCGGCCAGCGTCATCCACGGTCAAAATCGCGTAATGCGCCCGCTGATCGGCAAAGAAGCGCGGCCACAAACTATACGGCTGGCCCACCGCGCCGGGATTAATGATCAACTGACCGGCTTGCGTGGTGCGCATCACTTGTTGATGGGTATGGCCATATACGGCGATATCGATATCTGCGCCCACCAATTCCTCGAAATTCACCTGCGGCTGGGCCGGATATAAACTGCGGCCTTCGTCTTGATCAGGCAAGTTGTGGGTGGCTTGAATGCGCACACCGTTGACAGTTTGCACCTGCACGATTGGATGGCTGGCCAACAATTGGGCAATGTCTGGTTGGGTGTGGTCTTTCAAATATGCCGATAACGTCGCCAAATAAATCGCGCCAGGATCCGCCAATGGAAAATCGCCGCGCAGCATCGCCAGCACCGCGTCTTCCCAATTGCCGCGCAGCCACACTTGCGGTTTCAGCGTCGTTAATGTTGCCAACAAGTCCTTAGCCCCAGGGCCAGGCAAGAATAAGTCGCCAAGAAACCAATGGGCGGTGACGTGTTGTTGTTTGGCATCTGCCAACACTGCGGTGAAGGCGCCGACGTTGCCGTGAATATCTGCCATCAATGCGATTCGTTGTTCCATATGGGTCTCACCTCGCCATTATTGTACCTGTCATGTCAAAAATTTGCCATTCTGCCCTGCTCGCGCTTATGCTTAAGGCGGAGTGTAATCACTAATAGGAGGGATAGCATGGCAACTAATGTGATTCAAAACGTCTACTATGATGATCCGCACGAGTTAGCTTTAGACCTCTACCCGACCCGCGGCGTGGCCAAAGGCGGCGTGATCGTGATCCATGGCGGCGGCTGGTTTCAAGGCGACAAGGCCAAAGTCGCCGGTTGGGCCACGCAATTAGCCGCGGAAGGGTATTTCGCCATTGTCCCCAATTACCGGCTGGCGCCAAAAGATCCTTACCCGGCCCCGCTGGAAGACATGGCGCGGCTGTGCGATTGGGTCAAGCGCCGCGAGCTGCCTTTTGACTTCCGCCATATCGCAGCTGTTGGCGCTAGTGCTGGCGGTAACTTGGCCGTGGAATTGGCGCTGAAATACGGGATGCCCGCTGTCAGTTTGTCTGGCATCTTAACCATTGACGATTGGCTTGACGCCCACCAAGACTTGGCAGCGCGCAAAGGCCACGCTGATGCCAACGACCAAGCCGCTTCAGAAACTGTCAACCAAAGTGGCAACGACGACCGCTTCTATAAGTGGTTTCTCACCAACTACCTGCCGGATCGCGCCGACTACACGCCGGCCACCCCAGCCAAGCACGTCAGCAGCCACAGCGGCCCGATGTATCTGGCCAATTCACTGGAAGAATTCGTCCCTGCCAGCGGCGTCACCCAATTGTCGGCAGCCCTAAACGCCCACAGCATCCCTCATTTCACGCGGATGCTGGCCGGCAGCCGCCATGGCACCGCGTATTTGCCGGATGTCTTCGACGACACGCTGACCTTCATCGCCCGCTGCTTTGCCGAACGCAGTCAAAGCTAAAGCGCAGCCGCCAATCGTTCGGCATATAAATTACCCTGTATATGATGTTTCACGTGAAACATTGTGCACAACTCAAGATGTGGCGCAGACTTCGCCCACATTCGTCGAAATATCAAGGCATCTTACTGTGTTGTCGTCTAATCATGATGTTCGGCTCATTAATCAGGCCGCTTTGACTGGAATTGCCATTCAACCAAAAAACTGGCCTGTCAAAATTCGTGCATCATACTGCCCAATATCCTGCTTCAAATATCGAAGGAGCGCCGCCGCTTGCCCCGCGCGCCGAAGCGGCGCCGCTGCGGCATTGCGGCGTGATACTTGCGGCTAAGTGCGGGGCTGCTCCGCTCTGGGATACAAATAAGGACCTGTGAAATCCGTGCTACGGGTTTTCACAGGTCCTTATAATTTACGCGCGCACCAAGCTGCGGGTGGCTTGCACAATGCGGGCGGCAACCGTTGGATTATCCATGGTGTACACATGAATGCCATCAACGCCATGCACCAACAAGTCCACGATTTGATCAACGGCGTAAGCGATGCCGGCATCGCGCATGGCGATCGGATTGCCATCATAATGCGCCATCATCTCGGTGAACTTCTTCGGCAAGCTTACCCCGCCCATTTTGGCCATGCGCTGGATCTGGCGCTGGTTCAACACTGGCATGATCCCGGCTTCGATTGGCACCGTGATACCAGCGGCGCGGCAATTGGCCACAAAATCATAGAAGAACTGATTATCGAAAAACAGCTGTGAAATCAACTGCGTCGCGCCAGCATCGACTTTAAGCTTCAAATGCGCGATATCATCAGCCACACTGGCAGATTCCGGGTGACACTCTGGATAACAAGCCCCGATCACGTTAAAATCGCCATAGCTTTTGATATGGGCCACCAAGTCGTTAGCATGTGGGAAATCGTTGGCAACGCGGCCGCTTTTTGGAATATCACCGCGCAAAGCCAAGATATTTTCGATGCCATGCTTGGCGAATTGATCCAGCATATGATCCACTTCAGCACTGGTTAACTGTGCTGCTGGCAGGTGGGCGACTGGCTCGATGCCATATTCGCTTTTGATCAAACTAGCGATTTCCAAAGTCCCGGCTTGGCGCGTGGAACCACCTGCGCCAAAAGTCACCGACACGAAATCCGGCTCCAGCTGGCTCAAGGCGTCCATAGTGCCATAAATGCGGGTGAAGTCAATAGACGGTGCGGATTGGCGCGGGGGAAAGACTTCAAAGGAGATCACTTGATGATCATTAAACAGTTGGTTGACTTTCATGGGCGAGTTCCTTTCGTACGATCCGCGTGGCTTCAGCCAGGTTCTGCAAGCTGGCGATGGTTTCAGGTTCCTCACGCGTCTTGAGCCCGCAATCTGGGTTGATCCACACGTGATCCAATGGCACCCGCGCCAAGATCTTGTGAATGACATCGACAATTTCCTGTACAGACGGCACACGCGGCGAGTGGATATCATAAACCCCAGGCCCCACATGCGTTTCAAAATGCGTATCATGCAACACATCCAACAAGGTCAAATCTGCCCGAGATGCTTCAAAGGAGATCACATCAGCATCCAACGCATCGATGGCGTCGATGATATCGGCAAATTCGGAATAGCACATATGCGTGTGGATCTGCGTCGTTGGTTGGACCTTAGCGGCAGTCAAGCGAAACGCCGGTACTGCCCAATCAAGATATTGCGAGTACCAGTCCTTCTTGCGCAGCGGCAAATTCTCACGCAAGGCTGGTTCGTCGATTTGGATGATCTTAATGCCATTCTTCTCCAGATCCAACACTTCATCAGCTAAAGCCAAAGCAATTTGTTCAGTGGACAACTTAGCTGGCACATCGGCACGAGGGAACGACCAGTTTAAAATCGTCACCGGCCCGGTGAGCATGCCTTTGACCAAATGATCGGTTTGACTTTGTGCATAAACGGTTTCAGCCACCGTGATGGCATGCGGGCGAGACACGTCGCCCCAGATGATTGGCGGCTTCACGCCGCGGGTACCATAAGACTGGACCCAGCCGTTTTCGGTGAAGCGGAAGCCTTCTAGGTGTTCGCCGAAGTATTCGACCATGTCGTTGCGTTCAAATTCCCCATGCACCAACACGTCCAAACCCAAGTCTTCTTGGATCTTGAGCCAGCGGCGTTCTTCAGCGTGGTTGAATTCGGTGTATTGTTCGCGGGTGATTTCGCCTTTACGCAATTGCGCGCGGTTCTTGCGCACTGCGGCAGTTTGCGGGAATGAGCCGATGGTGGTCATTGGCAAAACTGGCAGGTTCAAAGTTTCTGCTTGCAGCTGCAAGCGGGTCTTGCGGTCTGGCTTGCGGGTGTAATCAGCCGGCGTAAGCGCCGCGATTTTGGCGTTTAATGCCGCATTTTCAACATAGCGCGGCTTGGCGAATAAAGCGGCATTCTGCTTGAAAGCCGGCGTGTCAGTACCGTTGGTGCGGATGGCATCTAAGTCTTTAAGCTCTTGCAGCTTCTCTTCGGCAAAAGCCAGATATTGCAATTCGTCAGCGGCAATTTTCGTTTCGTTGCGGGTGGTATATGGCACATGCAACAAACTGGTAGAAGTCGACAACACAGCGTTATCCGGCAGCTGCTTGATCAAGTCCAAGGCTTGTTGGTAGTTGGTCTTCCAAATGTTCTTGCCGTTGATCACGCCAGCATATAACGTCTTGTCTGCTGGAAATGGCGTGTCAGCCAACAGCTTCAAGTTGGCGGTGCGGCCTTCGTTAAAGTCCAAGCCGATCCCATCAAAGTCCAAACCCAACAGTGTGGTATAAGAATCACGCACATCGCCAAAATACGTTTGGGCCAAGACCTTCACGGCACCTTTGGCCGCTAAGATCGGTGTGTACAATTGCTTGAACAAGGCCAGATCTTCAGCAGTTTGGTCATAAACTAAGGCAGGTTCATCGATTTGCAGCCAAGCGGCGCCTAAGTCGTTGAAGCGGGCCAAAACTTGACTGTATGCTGCAATCAAATCAGCAACAAACTCTGCCGGCTTGCGCCCATCCAAGAAGCGGCTGAGGCGCAACAACGTGTATGGACCCACCAAAGTTGGGCGGGCATTGATGCCTTGGGCTTGGGCTTCTTTAAACTGGTCAAACAACTGCCAATTGCCTAATTGAATATGCGTGTCAGCATCAAATTCAGGCGTCAGGTAATGATAGTTGGTGTTGAACCACTTCTTCATCGGCAAAGCTTTCACGTCGCCGGTTTCGCCTTGGTACCCACGAGCTAAGGCAAAATATTCTGCCAAGTCGTCTAGGCCCAAATCGCGATACCGCTTCGGCACGATGTTCAACAGCTTAGCGGTGTCTAAAGTTGTATCAAAGAAGCTGAAATCGCCAGTTGGGATCTGGTCGATACCAGCGGCTTGGATCGTTGCCCAATTCTTGGCACGCAAGCCCTTGGCGGTTTCTTGCAGTCCTTGGGCAGTTAATTGATGCTTGAAATACTTCTGCGTGGCAAATTTCAATTCCCGATGTTCACCGATGCGCGGGTATCCAATAATCGTTGTAGTCATAATAATCTCCTCCTGATCAAAAGAAAAAAGCCGGCCTTGCGCGTATGCGTCAAGGACAGCTTTGCTGTGATACCACCTTGGTTTGCGCCGTGCTCACACATGACGCCTCAAGCGGTCAAATCGACCGCGACGCTGTAATGGGCGTACCCATGGCAGGCTAATTATTCGCCTGCCAAGCGCAACCAAGACCATCTTCATGTGGCCGTTCTTGTCGCCTTGCACCAATGGCAACTCTCTGTTAAGAACGGGGTTCACATTACTCATCTTTTAATCGCTTTTTTATGTTGGACTCATCATAACCACATTGGAATAGCAAGTCAACGAAATAGGCATCGTCTTTACCTATATGCGAGGATAGTTAATTCCTATAACGTCTTGGCAGCCTGATGTGACGCGGCTGGTTTGTGATCTTGCCGCACCGTTTGGCAATTTTGATATAATTTTTCTTTTAGTTTCGGTGGTTGTCAGTCCACAAATCGTGGCTCATGGTATACTCTTGGCCGACTAAGAGGAGATGATGCAATGCGCAAGTGGCTATGGGTGATCGGTTTATGTTTACTATTGATGATGCCTGCACCGACGCCGGTACACGCCGCAAGTACGCATCAAACGGTGACACTTTATCTGCATGGGCACCACGGCAATGGCCAATCAATGCTGCCGCTGATCCATGATGCCATGTGGCAAGCCCAAGCCACGCCGGCACTGGTGGCGGTAGTCAACAACGATGGCCAAGTCAGCTTCCGCGGCCGCTTGCCGGCCAATGCCAACCGGCCGCTGGTGCAAGTGATCTTCATGAACAATCACACTGTCGATTACCGCCAATTGCGCTGGTGGCTGCACAACGTCATGCAAGGCTTGGCCCAACGTTACGGCGTGCGGCAAGTCAACATCGTGGCGCATTCGTTAGGCAACACTGCCGTGGAATGGTATCTGTTGCGCTACGGTCGCCAGCCTGAGCTGCCGCGGGTGGTCCGTTGGGTCAGCATTGCCGGCAACTTCGACGGTATCCCCCGCATGCACATGCAGCCGCGCCACAACCGCATTGAAGCAAACGGCCGCCCGGATTTGCTTGCGCCACAATATCGCCAAGCCTTGTTAAAACGCCGGCACTTCCCGGCAGTGGCGATTTTGAATGTATATGGCGACTTACAAGACGGCTCGCATGCGGATGGGCGGATCTTGAACGCTTCAAGCCGCGCGTTGGGGTATTTGGTGCGCGGACAAGCCGCCAGTTATCAAGAGCAGCGCTTTGTTGGCCGCGATGCCAGTCATCGCCGCTTGCGCTTTAATCGCGATGTGGCTTTGGCGACAGATGCTTTCTTATGGTAGCTGTTTTTATGATTTTGCGTGAGGCAATCGGTTTCCTTTTTCATAAGTTAATGAGGTTTTTTCATGAGATAATCGCTAAGAAAGCGCCACCAATATTATCGTATCAAGGCTTGACCCCAAGCTTTAGGAAGTGCGATTTCCGCTACCCACTTCCTGAAAAACTATGTTAGAATGAAAGAGTAAAAAAATTCTGTTTTCATCTTTTAGGAGGAACTATACATGCCATTAGTACACGGCACTGAATTGTTTCAAGCTGCTCGCAAGGGTCACTACGCTATCGGTGCGTTCAACACCAACAACCTTGAATGGACCCGTGCGATCCTCAAGGGCGCGCAAGAACTCGGCGTTCCTGTTCTGATCCAAACTTCCATGGGCGCTGCAAAGTACATGGGCGGCTATGAACTTTGCAAGCAACTGATCGAAGCAACGGTTAAGTCCATGGCTATCACCGTTCCGGTTGTTATTCACCTTGACCATGGTGATTTCGAAGCTGCTAAGGAAGCTATTGCTGCCGGCTACAACTCCGTTATGTTCGATGGCCATGACCTGCCTTTCGAAGAGAACGTTGCTAAGACTAAGGAAATCGTTGCCTTAGCTCACAGCAAGGGTATCTCTGTTGAAGCCGAAGTTGGTTCTATCGGCGGTGAAGAAGACGGCGTTGTCGGCGAAGGCGAATTAGCATCTGTTGAAGAAGCTAAGACCTTAGCTGCCACTGGTATCGACTTCTTGGCTGCTGGTATTGGTAACATCCACGGCCAATACCCTGCTAACTGGAAGGGCCTGCACTTCGACCGTCTCCAAGAAATCGCTGACGCTGTTGACTTGCCATTGGTTCTCCATGGCGGCTCCGGTATCCCTCAAGACCAAGTCGAAAAGGCGATCTCCATGGGTATCTCCAAGCTTAACATCAACACTGAATGCCAACTCGCCTTTGCTAAAGCAACTCGCGAATACATCGAAGCTGGCAAGGACAAGCAAGGCAAGGGTTACGACCCTCGTAAGTTGCTTGCCCCTGGTACTCAAGCTATCACAGATACTTTTGAAGAAATCTGTGGCTGGATGGGCACTAAGAAGGTTAAGTTGGTTCCAGTCGAACTGTAATTTAACCTGCAATCAGCAACAATTCCTGTCGCCTTGTGCATCGCATGACTTGATAGGTGGTAGCCGTCTCTTAGGAGGCGGCTATTTTGTTGCGACAAAAATCCCGTGCAGCAATCACGCCGTTATTCGCGATTTGCATCCCCATCCCCTGTCGTTACACAAATCGTTTCTTGCATTCTTCCGCTATCAGGGTATATTCTAACTAATCATTACATATCCTTGGAGGCGCCTCATGGTCAAACACCGCACGCTTGATTCAGACAAAGTCCTTGCCGCAGCCCATGCCATCGTCATGACTTCAGGCCTCGCTGCACTCAACTTTCAAACACTTGCCCAACGTCTTGATATTCGCTCACAATCGTTGTATCACTATTTTCCAAACATCGAAGCGATTATCGAAACGCTAGGCGCACAGTGGATCAATGAGCTGCACACTTGCTTAACCAGTGATCTCGCCGGCCTGCACGGTCAAGCGGCTTTTTCGCGCTTTGCCGAGTTGGTTTATGACTACTTCACCGATACTGGCAAAATGGTGGAGCTGTTGAACCAAGTCCCGCATTGCGCGCCAGACAGTCCGTTCACTAAGGCGCTGCAAAACCTCGTTGGCTTGTTGAAACAGCAGGTGGCAGAAGTTAAGCTGCGCACAATGGACGAAGACGCTTTTGTCCAAGGTTTTATCAGCAGCGTGATGGGCTTCATCATGTTGGCCTTGATGAAGCTTCTGCCCAGCACACAGCGTCACAACGCCTATCAGCAAGTCATCGGAGTCTATCTGGCAGAAATCGTTGAATAACACTGCTTAGCGCCAGTTTTTCCAAAGATTTTTTACAAAAGTAGGTACGCACCAAGCCTCGATGCCTGATAAACTTGGGCTATGGAGGATTGCTTATGCTCAAGAAATTCTGGGCTTTCGCCTTGGCCGTGGGGATGTTGACACTAGGCGGCCAGTCGGTGCAAGCTGCGGCCACTGACTTTGCAGTGGCGCCGCAGCTGCCAGCCAATCAAATCGATCACAGTGTCCATTATTACTCGCTGCTAGTGCAACCTGGCAGCCAACAAGACCTCACCTTGCTGGTGCAAAATGGCGCCGCAACTGCTGCACGCTTCAAAGTCTCACCTAATCGTGCCACCACCGGCAGCGATGGCGATATCGACTATACGCAACACACCCCAGCCAAACCTGAAGGCCTGCCGCTGGATATCGAAACTTTGTTGCCTAAACCCAAAGTCTACACGATCCCAGCGCGGACGACTAAGACCTTGCACTTGCCGCTTAAAGCCCCAAAGACCGCTTTTGAGGGGATCTTATTAGGCGCGATCCGCGTGGAGAAATTAAGCAACGATCCCACCAAGCAAACCAATATTGCTTATACGATCGGCGTGCAATTGCAAAGCAGCCAGCAGCTGCCAGCTTCATCCCCTAAACTAGGCTTTGACGGCGTGAAGCTGACCTACACCACCACCGGTGCCCATGTTGCAGCAACAATCGACAACCCAGCTTCGATGATCCAATCCGGCCTCACCGTGCAAACCCATATTTACCGCAGGAAAACTCATCACCTCATCGCCCACCATCAACAAGCGGGAATCCGCATGGCACCGAATTCGCAGATGTTCGTGACAGCCGATAATGCCAAAGCCTTGGTCCCTGGTGATTATCAATTGGTGGTAAACGCCAACAACGGCGCAACGCAGTGGCATTTCACCCGAAACTTCTCGATCAAATCCAATCTGCTTAAATCCACGGCGGCTAAAGATCCTGCCACGCCGAACAGCCAGGCGCTGCCGGCTTGGCTCACGGTGATGTTACTGGTCATCGCACTTTTGCTGGCGGCAATTGTTTGGTCCTTAGTCCGTAAGCGGCACCGTCAATAATCAACCAGCCCCCGCTAGCCAACACAAAAAGCCTCGTCCAAATTTTCTGGACGAGGCTTTCGTGTTCATCAAGGTGCAGCGATAACATCCCAAGTCATTGGGGCTTGGTAGTTGGCATCGATCTTCTCGACATTGTCGTTAAGGATCAATGAAATCTTGCTGATATTCCAAGTGATGTCATACACACCAGCAGCGCTGTTGTCGCCGGTTTTGACC
This sequence comes from Lacticaseibacillus jixiensis, assembly GCF_042847315.1. Lineage (NCBI taxonomy): Bacteria > Bacillati > Bacillota > Bacilli > Lactobacillales > Lactobacillaceae > Lacticaseibacillus > Lacticaseibacillus jixiensis. The sequence goes on along the minus strand of NZ_BAAFPR010000005.1, from coordinate 106,259 downwards.
ATATCCATGCTGCTTTGCGCTTGATTACTTAACGGCAACTGCGGTGTGCCGGTAGTGGCATGAGCGCTGGAAAGATCAGTCACCGTCCCACTTTCATCAGTATGCTTGACAGTCGGGAACTGGCCAAAACTCATCAAGGCATCGGTTAGCGCACCGCTGCCGTCTTCAGCATTTAACGCGCCAATATCAAGTTTCAAGCGCCAGCCGTTGGCATAAGTGCCTGTTTGGGTCACTTTGGCACTGATTGTGCCGGCAGTTTCATCGGTTGCTGTTGACTTGTTGTAGTCTGGATCGGTCGAATCAAACTTGCTGGTATCGTATTGCGCCTGCAAGTCAGTTGCGGCATTTGAAGCTAACAGCGGCAACGTCTGCTGATCCGAGCTGAATGACTGCGCCTTACCAAAGTTAAAGGAATTTGGTACATCGTTAAGCATCAAGTGGTTGAGCTGCTGGGTGAAGTAATAGGTAATTGAACTGCCACCTAAGGAGTAGAGCCAGGATTCGATCGATAATATCGAACCATTTTTCACGACTTTGTTGAAACTAGCAGCATTATTACTATCCGCAATGATATTATCCGGAGGGGTTGGCATATAGCCGGCGCCAGTCGTGTAAAGAAAGTCCATGGTGTCTGCGTTAGGCAAGTAGCCATCTACCAGGCCATCTTGTTTGATTGTCACCATTGCTGTCCCATTCGGACCGAGCAAATCTTTCTGACCTAACAATGTATTTGGATCAGGTAACACCAAATCCCCGTTGCCATCCGTCTTTAATGGCACCTTGGCTGAATATTTACTGCCATTGACGGTGAAGTCCATGCTAAAGGCCACGCCGCCGATGCCTTGCCCAATCTTGTTATCTGAAGAAATGGCTTTGGCATGCACACTGTCTTTGCGCAACAGCGCCTTCAGCCCGCCTGTTGGAACCTTTGGATCCGTTGCATGATCAACCACCATCCGATCGCTTTGCTTCATTACGTCACTGCTCTTATTCTGATCACTTTCAGCACCGCCATTATAAATGGTAAAGCCAGCACCAAACGTGAAGCGGACAATGCGATCAACTGGATTGGTATATTGACCATCACCGTCAACTGAAACTCGTACGTCCACGTTACCAGTCATTTTGTCGGCGCCTAGACCTAATACTGTCGCGATTTGCTTAGGGGTAACATTGACCTTGCCTGATGCATCAGTGGTTAAGGTCAACGGTGTACCGCTTGTGCCACTCGGATTGGTCAACGTCACATTAATATTGCCCAAGGGCGATTCACCAGTGGCATCGGGGCTGCGAAAGGCGGTACTGAGCTGGTAGACTTCTTTCTTATCAGCAACGGTTACTGCCCCGTTTTTGCTTGGATCTGGGGTCAAGTTGCCTTGCGTTGAACCTTTAAGCACCGCAGCTGATGTCCCAGCACCGACGCTTTGAACGGCTTTGTCCGCGACACTCCAGCCAATACTCATGGGATTACGATCATCAGTAAACTTGCTGTAGCCATCAGGCGCTTTGGTTTCCACGATCCTAAAGACGCGCACACCGGTGATCGGCGATGGGCCAACGTCTACTGTCGCCTTCCCATCAGCGTCAGTCACGGTACTTGTGTAGCTTTGCTTAGTCAACACCTTGTTCACGTACTCAGTCAGCGTAAATTGCGCGCCAGCCAATGGTTCTTTCGTGTCGGCATCGACTTTCTTGATGTTGACGATGTTGGACTCGGCGGGTTGCTTGGCATCACTGAACACCAAGGTGCCGTTGTCGCTGCCAAGCACCTGCTTGCCATCGGCCATGATGCTGTTTGCTTTGGTGCTGGTATCATTGGCTGACCACATTGAGCCAATACCTTGATCAGCCGTCCAATTAAAGACGTAATGGTTGGTGTTAAGCGCATAGCCATCAGGCGCCGTTGTTTCAACAATATCAAACGTACCGCTGGTCACACCTTTATCCAGCGTCACCTTCACGATACCATCGGCATCTGTCGCAGCTGTCTGGTAGGTTTTGACGGTTGTGGTGTCAGTTTCACTCTTGCGTTGGGTGACGGTAAAGGTGGCCTTGGCCAGCCCAGTGTTCAAATCACCCACAGGCGTCTTCTTGATCGTTAAAGTCGCCGGAGGGGTCTCTTTCTGGTCAACGATCCCCAAAGCACCACCCAAAGCATACGCAGTGGTATCGACATTCGCCTTAAAATCACTGCGCGTCTTGCTGACACCAGTCACACCTTGAGCAGCATCCCATTGGACATAGTAATCTGCCGCTTTGGTGTAGCCGGTAGGGGCTGTGGTTTCGCTGACTTTGAAGATACGCGTTTGATGCGCTTGATCAGCATCGATCGATACATTCACCATGCCATCGCTGCCTGTGGCATCAGACTCAGGATAAGCCTTGTCGTTGGTGACATCAGTGATGGTAAACTTAGCGCCGGCAAGCGGCGTGGTGCCATCTTCAGCGAACTTCTTGATCTTGAAGTCTGCAGTAGTTGGGGCCTTGGTTTGCTCATCCGCTAAGATCAAACCGCTTGTGCCATTGACATCGGCCACCTTGAGATTGCCTGCGGTTTTTTCTGACGTTGCCGCCGGATCGGTACCGACCCCGGTGACGCCTTCAGCCTTGGTCCAATAGAAGTAATACGTTGTCGGATCAGCTGTGTAGCCTTCAGGCGCAGTCGCTTCTTTGATCGAAAATAGGCCTTCGCCAACCTTATCTTCAGATAATTGAATATCCCCATTAGCATCAGTTGCCGGGTCGTCTTTGGTGGCCAAGCTTTCGACGACCTTCGGATTAGCAGGGGCATAGAGGCGATTGACTTCGAAGGTCGCGCCTGCTAAGCCAGTATCGCTGCCGACTGCCGTTTTGCGAATATTAATGGTGCCAGCCAGTGCCGCCTCATCCTGCTCGTCAGTAAATTCCAAGGTGCCATCACTGGCGATGGTTAAGGCGCCATCACCTTTAGGATTGTACGCGCCAGGTTGCGCGCCGTTAACTTTGGCGACTCCTTCGATTGTGTCTTTATCGTCCAGCTTGATCTGATAGGTGTTCTTGTCGAGCAGGTAGCCGTCAGGTGCTTGCGTTTCCTGCAGTGACACAACATTATTGTTGTTGGTGATTGCCGGTACCGTAGTGCTAAGGGCATCCCCTAGTGCTGGCAGTTCAATGCTGAGGGCACCATTGGCATCTGTGGCAGCAAATTCTTGGGCACCAGCACCGTCGCCAGTGCCAAGCCATGCCTTGAATTTGGCTCCAGCCAAGCCTGTGCCAGCATCATTTACCTTCTTGAGGCTGATCTTACGCTTTGGTGCATTCTCATCAACATCATTGGCAAAGACCAGCTTGCCATCTTGCACCGCCAACACACCGTCGTCAGTTTTGGTCTTAAAGACGTCTTCTTGGCCGCCGACCCATTTGGCCACGCCGACAACACTGCCATCGGCATTTACTTTGACGTCGTATTGATCTGGAACCGTCACATATCCGGTTGGTGCTTTCACTTCTGCCAACGAGATCACACGCCCAGTACCGGTTGCAACTCCTAATTTAATCGACAATTGGCCGGTTGCATCAGTGACCTTGTCATCATTTTCAGAGCCTGGATCGATCGATACTCCGGTGAACGGATTCATTACCGGCTTCACGATGACACCAAAATGCGCACCAGGCAGCGCTTCTTTGGTTTCGCTGCTGATCTTTTGCAAAATGATAGCCTTAGGGGCGGTCGAACCTGTTGGCAAATCACTGAACTTGATCACATTGCCCGCCAAAGCAACCATCCCATTGGCACTGGCGGTACTGGTGAAGCTGGTAAGGTCATCTTCTGCATAACCTAACGCCACCTTGCCAGTTGGTGAAATCAGCATTTGATACTGCTGATCATCTTTCTGGTAGCCAGCTGGAGCCTTGGTTTCTTGGATGATAAACTTGCGGTTGCTGGTGGTTGGCTTACCCAAATCAACCGTGAACTCGCCGCCGCTTGTTGTTTTATCGGCAAGCTTTGTCTGGGTACCATTAACACTCTCGTAAATGGCAAAAGTTGCCCCATCAGGCGGCGTCTTCGTGCTGGCGGCATCCCCTTTCTTCACCGTTAACGTGCCACCGTTGCTGCCATTGCCGCCTTTGCTTGGATCGCCAATTGGGCCGCTGCCCTGCGGCATGTCGTTAAACATCAACATCCCAGCGTGGGCGGTATCATCGGCTTTGGCCACGCTAATGACTTTCTCGCCTGACGCCACGGCAGTCACAGCTTTGGTAGTACTTTGCCAGGTAAACTTGTGCATCTGCGTATCCAACGCATACTTGACGGTCGTACTTGAACCAGTTTCTTTGCCTTGCGTGTCAACTTGTTTCACCGACTTGGTTGGCGCAACGGTTTCTTTGATGTTGTATTGTTGGTCTGCGCTTGCTTGATCTAAGATCACAGAAGTATTGCCATTGGCATCCGTAGCCGCAGTTTCTTTGGCCGCAGTTTCTGCTTGGTCAGAACCCCACACCTTGAACTTCGCGCCGGCCAATGAATCGCTGGGGTCGACCATGCTGCCTTTGTGGATCTTGATCGTTACCGGCTGCTTAGGTTCGGTGATCTTAACTGAAGCGCCTGTGCCTGTGGCTAACGACTTAGGCTGATCACCTTGAGTTGTACTGCCCAGATAACTTGGTGTCAGCTTCACGTTGTCAATCGCCTTGTTAGCTTTCAGTGCAATGAAGGCTTGCGGCTGGCCTGTAGTACCCTTGGGCCAAGCAAAACGAAGCGCTCCATCAGTGTAAATCAACAAACTAAGCGTGGTGTTATCTTTGGCATAGGTATACGTGGTATATCCTGTACCAGGCGCAGAACCCGCGGCTTGAAAACCGTGTTTCTTCAATAACGCATCAGTCCCCGCCTGATCAAAAGTCAAATATTGGCCAGCCGGATCTTGATCCAAGCCCACCTCAACATCGCGGTATTGATCAACAGGATAGTTGGTCAAATCTGTAGCCAGTTGGTAATTGACTGTGTCCCCCGCGGTTACAGAACTGGCTTGTCCATCCGCAAGCGTTAATTTCAACGCATCGCCAGTCAGAGGCTCTGGTTTCACCGGCGGCAGATCAACTTCACCAATTTCATGACCTTGATTATCTGTCCCCTTAAAATTACCTTTCCCCGTCACGGCAAACAACACTTTAAAGCTCCAAGAGGCCGATGTTTCCTTGGTCATCGTAAAGACGACCTTGCCCTCTTTGGTCGTAGGATCTTTAGACCATTGTGCTGTGGCATAATTCTTCCAAGAATTATCATCACTTTGCAATGACTGAACCGAGGTAATGCCTTCCGTCCAGGTGATGGTTATCTGGTCGTCCTTGTGATAGACGGCATGGCCTCCCACCGTTAAAGCCACAGCATAACTAGAACGCTTGCCGTCTGCGACTTCTTTTCGAACTGTACTCAAATCATCTGGGATCGATAATGTTACGTTGGCATCGCTTGTCACCGCAGTCACCAATGCCAATGGCGCAGCACCCATCTGCGCAATAATCGTGACGATCGTGGCGAAGATGTAAGCAAAACGCGTCACCACGTTAAATTTTGAATGTTTCTTCTCCATTGTTTGCATCCTCCCACTCTCCATTACCCACTCGTCATTGTTCCGCCTGCGCCTGTGCAGGTGGTCGCGATCAATATTCATTTCGTTTCCCTCCAACCCATACGCAGCCGTTCATTACTTTAATCATACCGAATATTTCTGCGGATATTTTCCAACAATACTAAAAAATCTTTATGGTATTTGGTATCAACCAAATGGGCAAATAACGCGTCAAGCCGGCTTGTCGATCAGCTTCTTTAACGCGCTTGGCGCTGAATTGAAACTGAACGTTTGCACCAAGCGCCCGCGCACCAGCAGCCGCCCAGCGCCATCATCATCACACGTCACCAAAGTCAGCGTGGCTTGCGTGGTGGGATCAAGCACCGACACTTGCGTTGCTTTGATATAGCGGCGTTCGTACAGCTGATAAGCATAGATCTTGTTCATATCGGTGACATATGCCACCATGCCGACGCTGGACTTGACTAACGGGCCAAACAATACCGTTTCGTCTTGGGCCATGTGGTGGCCGGCCAAAGCATAATTGTCCTGTCCCATACGCTGGTTCTCGATCAAAGTCCCTGCGGCAAAAGCCAGCTCGGCATTGCCCACGCCTAACGCGATCGGCAAATTCAACCCCACTTGCGGCATCACGATCTTGCCTACCGCGCCAATGTTGTGCTTGGCGACTGTGGCCGCACTCAACTGGGCCAGCGACAAAGGCTTCACATCATCAAAGGCGTAAGTGGCCGGCCGCGCCTGCTGCTTGGCTTTGGCGGCATGCACCGTTTCGGTGGTGACCACAATGCGGTTGTGCCGCACCAACAACGCCGAAAGCTGATCTTGAAACAAATACAAACTCAACGCACCAGCCAAGACCACCAAGCCGATCGTCGTCAACAACATCTTTAATTTTGCTTTATTCATTGGCAGCCACCGCCTTTAACGTCCACGGTTGAATACTTAAGCGCTGCTTACCATCAACCAATAAGGTCACCGGTCGATTGCGGCTTTCTAGACGAAACAACGCCAACACCCGCGCGCTTTGGTCGGCTTTGAGCTGGATTTGACCATTTTCTTGATAGTTCTGGTTCAAGAAACTCAACCTTTTGTCTGGCATGGTCGTTTCCGCCAAGATGCTGTTGGTGCCGGCATCGGTTTGTTGGACAAAAGTCACCGTGTTATCAAACACATACTGCGGCAGCGCGGCGACTTTGCCCTTATTGTGCATGGCGTAGCTGACGACTAAGGTAGGACGGTTCAAGAAATCTTTGCCATAGTAATAATGGAACGCCTCGATTTGCAACTTGGGGCTTTTAGGCGGGCGGGTAGGCAGCGAAGGCGTGCCGATCACCGTTTTCTCCGGTTGAATGTGTTGGGCACTCCAATAACTGAAGCCAAATTTCGCGCCAGCCCCAATGGCTAGGGCCAACACCACCACGGCCAAAATGAGATTAATTCGTCGCCACATGCTGCTACCCTCCTTTCCCACACTTAGACTCGTCAACGAACACCGCCATGTTCGGCGGTATTCGTCGAGCTCCGCACCCCAACGCGATCGCGTATAAGCTGTCCCGAGCTTATGACAAAGACCGCCATTAGCTCGGGCCATCTTATACACATCGCTAAGTTCGGGCTGCTCCGCTTTGGCCTCTTCGTCGAGCTCCGCACCCCAACGCGATCGCGTATAAGCTGTCCCGAGCTTATGGCAAAGACCGCCATTAGCTCAGGCCATCTTATACACATCGCTAAGTTCGGGCTGCTGCGCTCTGGCCTCTTCGTCGAACTCCGCAGCCCAACGCGGCGTGATGTAAGTCGTGACGCCGCTTGGGCATAAACCGCCCAAACGTCATCCCGCCTTATATCCACCGCTAAGTGCGGGCTGCTGCGCTTTGGGTTTTTCGTCGTCGAGCTGCGTGGCGCATCGCGGGTGCAGTTAGCTACACTATCGTACTCGAGGCAAAGAACGCCTCAAGCACGATAGCTACGCTAACTGACCCGCTAAACGCGCCACTGCGCTCTGGTTCAAAAAAGCGCTGGGGCACCGGTATTCCGGGCACCAGCGCAATGCTTAACTCTGTTGGTTTTGTTTGAAAGCACTGACCACCAACATCAAGGCCATGGCGATGACACTGAGTACCGTGATACCAGACATTTCAACGGTGCCGGTTTGCGGCAGCGTTCTGCGCGCTGCTTGGGCAGCAGTCGTCTTTTCTGGCGTGGCTTTAGTGGTTGTCGTTGCTTTCTTTGTTTGCTCAGGGGTGGTATTGACCACGACCTGCTTAGTCGGTTCTTCGCCACTGGTGTCAGGCAAGTTCACCCGACTGTTGTCATCCAATGGCAAGTCCGGATCAGCCGGATTCAATGCGTGGTCCGTAAAGGAAACCGCCGCGTTGCTTTGGTCAGCCGCCTGAGTTGGCAACAGTGGACTAAGGCCAATGCCGGTTGCCACCAGCATCACAGCCCAAACTTTAGGCTTGGTCTTCACTGGTTTGTGCCTCCTTTCGGCGTCGTAACAGTAAAATGATAATCACGATCAACAGTAGCAAGATCACAATGACGATCGCATAAACCCACCATGGCACCCGATAGTTGGCTAAGGTGTATTGCGCCGCTTGGATCGCGGAAACATGGAAGTTCTTGGTGAATTTCCAGGTTTGGGCGCTGTCAAAAGATGGATCCGTCGAGTTATACACCATGTGCATGGTGTAATCACCCGGGGCGATTGCGCCAGTCCATGGCACCTTCACCGTGAAGCGTGAATTTGGGGCGACAGTAGAGCTGTTAAAAGTCACGGATTTGAGCACGCGATTCTGCCCTTGTTTCGTTACCGTAGCTTCAAGCTTCCCATTGCGTAAGGCACTTTGCTTGGGGTTTTGCAGCGTGGCGTTGACTTGGGTATTCACGATCGAATGCGTCAAAGTCGCTTTACCGGGACTTTTCAGCGCGGGTAAAGTTGTGGACCCATTCGACAAGCGCACCCCGATGCCATAAGAATAGGTGTTGGTAACCGCCCCTTTGGCCGCTTTGGTTTTGGTCGGGCGAATGTTGATCTGTCCTAACAAATACCCTGCCAGCTTGGCTGTAGGCATCTTCAACGGGACATGATACGTGGCGGTTTGATTGGCTGGGATCTTGATGTGCTGATAAGCTTTCGGAATGCTGACTAAAGTTGGCATCGGGTAGGCCAAACTTTCGTCGTAGTGCTTATTGCCGCCTGAATAATCGATTTGCGCGTTATCGCCGGTTGCCGCAGCCGCCACGGTCACGCTCACTTCGATTGGCTGATCAGAAACGTTGCCCAGCTTGAAGGCCATTTCCGTTGATTGCCCCGGAGCCATTTCGAGGTCGAAGTAGCTCTTGGCCTGGGTCGCTTGATATTGATTAAGCACAGGCGCCACTCGCAGCGGTACTGCCTGCTGATTTGTTGCCGCTGCGGCGCTATGCGGGGCATACACCCCAAATAACGCAGCCGCCAAGCCACCCACTATCCAATAAAGCCACTTTTTCCCCATGGTCTCACACTCTTTCGGTTCAGTTGTCAATGTCGATCAAGTCTCGCAACAGAAATTGGGTGAAGTTGCGAAACTGTGATTATTCAGTCTTATCTGGTGTAGTCGTTGTTGTTGCTGCTGCCGGAGCCGCTGCATCTGTCTTGGCTGGCGTAATTGGGTTAGCAGAAAGATTCCAGTCGATGTTTGCCGTGAAGCTGCTTGCAATGATCTGACTGCCTGGCACCTTCAGCGTAACGTCACTGTCTCTCCAGATCTGTTGCGTTGGGCCGGTAACTTTAGAAGTCTTGTACGTTTGTGCATCGCCACCGGCAGTCAGCGTCATGTCCGTCAATGCACCTTCAGCACCACTGATCTGATTCCAGGCATTGGAATCGCCATCCTTGATGATGTTTTGCTGCATCCCTTTGGTGAACGCAATCGTTGCCCCTTCCAGCTTGTTGCTGTTGCCATCGGTGAAGTCGCTCAACTTGGCACTTAATGACCATTCAGGCTTCAACGGATCAATATTCATCACTTGCGTACCGATAACATATGCATTCTCAACCTGGCTGTTACCTTGAGCATCAGTAGTTGCAGATGGGCTGTCCTTAGCGATCGCATCGCGGGTATCATCAGAATCGCCGTGCAACAGCGTCATCGTTTGATCCCCACCGGTAATTTTGTTATCACCGAAGTTTAAGATCCGCGGAATCGCAACTAAGCGCAGATAACCAGTATCGTTGGTGCCATTACCTGGGTTGTCTGGCTTGTCATCCGGATCACCTGGGTTCCAAGGGCCTTCATCATCAGAGGCGCTGAAGGAGACATAGGCGTGACCAGTTGCCGTGACGTTCTTTTCGCTATCAGATTTTGCATTGTTCGTCACTTCAACTTCTTTAGTCAAATCTTCACCAGTGTTTGGATCATTGGTTGCAGGCGTATCGTTGTTAGTTTTGTCGGCGGTATCTGTTGACTCAGTCGTCGCTGCCGACGTCTCGCCTTCAGCGAATACCGTCGTTGCAGTTGTGAACGCGCCGCCACCCAAGGCGATGGCAGAGAATAATGCTGCTGCGCTTAACTTAAGCTTGTTTGTCATGATCAATTCCTCCAATGTATGTCATCTCACCGCCTCCGCACCCAGCAGAATTGGTTTTCCTTACTTGATGTCTATATTATATTAAGAATTTAGCTTCAAAAATTTCACATTTATATAAAATGCTTTAGTAAATTTGGAAAGTATAGTCTTTATATTCGCTTGTCGGAACAAATCAGCGGATAAAAATAACGTTTCACCTGCACGAATACTTACAGACAAAACGTTTCTCTGGCTAAAAGCGATATTTCTATCATCAATCAAACTGACAGGCAGCGTGGCCGCCGACAACAAATTGCATAAACAATATTGCTGATAATTCAAGCGTGCAACTTCTCTTGGCGCCGATCTACCAGCTTAGCAATCAAGCGTTCCCGATAAGACGCGATTTCCAAGGCGTCGGGATACCAGTTGAAGCAATCGATTTGATCCATGTCCACACCGGTATCGATGGTCAAATCCGAGCCATTGGGCACCACTTGCGCCACCCATGGCACGGCGTTGATGAAGTCATCAAGCTGCTTGTAGCCTTCCGTGGCCGGATCGATCGCCAACACCACTTTCACCCGCTTGGTGGCTTGTTGATAATCCTGGGCCAAGCGCACCGCTTCTTGGGCATAACGCGCGGCGTGGACTTTAAACACCGCATAAGCCGGCGTATCCGGCAATGCCAACAGCGCTTCAACCACGGCTTGTTGGCCGGCTTCATCCACTGGCTGATCCCCGCCGGAAATGAAGTCTTCAGCTTGCGGAAAGTCGCCGTGACACACCACATAACCGGCACTGAGGCGCAATAAGTTCAGGTGCAAGTCCGCGTCGATATCACCGAAGCTGGCTTGATACAACACAGCGCTGACGGTATCGACCACGGTCATCGTCAATTCATCAGACAACACCGCCATTTCAATCGGCAGCTCTGCCAGCGGCCGTGAAATTGCATCAAAGCGCGGCTGGCTGATTTGATAGTAATTGTAAAAGCTCATATCCAGCCTGGTGAACGGTGCCTTGGGTTGCCCTTTGCGCAGGCCCAATTGCGTGACTCGCGTATCAAAATCCCGCAGCCAAGCACTACTGGCAATATGGCCGCCTTTGCCAATGCGCAAGTGCGAAATCGCCAAGAAATATTGCATCTGCGTTTGCGTGATCGGCCGATCATTGAAGATCCCGATTTGATCGCATTCAGCATGCAAGTCTGCCGGGGTGATCGGGTCAAAAGGCCACTGGCAGCCGCGAAAGATCCACCAATAAATGCTATACAAGGTGTAACGCAACACGGTTTCAGGGCCGGTGAAGCGCATTTTGGTCAATTGCACCTTGAGGCCGTATGCTTTCATCAATTGGTTGAAGGTATGCAGCTTGCGCGACACCGTTGAACGGCTGACATAGTCGATTTCACAAAACTGCATGAAACTCGGCGCCGGTGCCCGCAAAACGTAATCAACGAAGTGAAACGTCATGCTTTGCTTGACCAGATAGATGCGGTATTGATCCAAGCTCGCCGGCAGCTGCCGTGCTTCAAGCAGCGCCGTGCGCACAGTTTTGCGCGACTGGCCGGTCAAGTCCACGATATCTGCGAGAATTTCTTGGAAAACGTTGTATGTTGGCTGGTATTTGTGTGGCCACATGCCAGCCAAGTCCGTGATCGTCACGTCTTGCACATATGGCCGAGCCAGTAGTTCATAAAGGCGATATTTCATCAGGTCTGATTTTTCTAAGAATACTGTCGCATAATCAATGTCCATTGCCCCGGCCCCCCTCTTTGATTATGAATATACCGAAAATATACCCGTCGTGCGCTTCACGATTTATAAACTTTCTTGTATAAATCTGGAATTGTCCCCATATATGCCGTTATTGCCCACCACTCACGCGTGTATAAGCTTGGTATCACTGTGGTACGATGTTAACAAATGTTGATTTAAGAATCGCTTTACAGCGGCAATCTTGGCCGCTTATTGCGATAAAGCACACACAATCGGTACCCATAGCAGCCAACAAAGCGACAATCACTTAGCAATCTTGCCCAACGAAATAATGATATTCATTTATAAATTCTTGAACTCAACAAACGGTCTAACCAACCTCCCGTCAGACATTGCGTCATCAGTCCCAACAAGCCTTCAAAATGCCCACTCGGCTCCGCAACCCGTATTGATCAGTGAGCTTATCACCAAAGGATCGGCGGTGCGTAGGCGCGTGGTGCGGCAAGCCGGTCAGGCCGTGAAACGATCAGCACAGTGAAACAAGCGTACTTTGCTTGATTCGCTGTGCTGATCGCGGCAAATTCAGAGACAAGCAGGCGAGCCAAGCGAGCGCTTGGCTCTGAATTTAGGCGTAAAACACGCGCCCTTTGCGTGGTTGAAGCCGGCCGCACCGCCTGCACCGACTTGCCGCACCACGCACCGAAGCGGCACCGATCCGACCTTTACCCCATCACATAAAAAAAAGCCCGAGCTTAAACTCAGGCTGCCATCTTATTCACCGCTAAATGCGCTTTGCTTCGCTTTGGTTTTTCGTCGAGCTGCGCAAAGCAACGCGGCGCGATATAAGCTGTGACGCCGCTTGGGCCAAAACCGCCCAAACGTCATCCCATCTTATATCCACCGCTAAATGCGCTTTGCTTCGCTTTGGTTTTTCGTCGAGCTATGCAAAGCACCGCGGGTGCAATTAGCCTAGCCCCCGCACTCGCGGCACAATTCGCCGCAAGCACGAGGGCTAGGCTAATTGACCCGCTAAATGCGCTTTGCTTCGCTTTGGTTTTTCTTTTGTTCATGGGTGTCCACGAGCTTTTGGATCAAGCTTTCACGATACGTGCTCAGTGAGAATGCATCGGGATACCAAAGAAAATCATCTGCTGAGTGTTTGGTATCCGGACAAACAATCGTCAGATCCGGCTGCCGTGAATCCACTTGCGCCACCCACGGCACACAAGCCACAAAACCAGCCAACTCGCGATACCCTTCCATACCTTGATCCACCGCGAAATCAACGTGCAAATACCGCGTCGCGTCAGCAGCAACATGATAAGGCCCCATCAAGCGCACCACAACTTTCTCAAAGAACGCTTGATCTGTGCGAAACGGGTCATATACCGGCGTTTGCGGCAAAGCGGCTACCGCTTGGCGCACTTGCTCGACAATACCTTGTGTATTCAACTTGATCCCGCCGCCCAAATAATCTTGCGCCTGCGGGAACGGGCCGGATACAGCTAACATGCCGCCGATCACCCGCAACAAGTTCAAATACAAATCATCATCAAAATCACCAGACTCAGGTTGATACAAGGCCACGCTTAATGCATCCAGCACCGTTTGGGCGTTATCATCCATCAGCACCGCCGCTTCTTTGGCCACATCTTCTGGCGTGCGCGTGCGGGCATCAAAGCGCGGCTGACTGACTTGAAAGAAACTAAACGCCGCGGCATCCAGCCAATTCAACGAAGGATGCAAGCTGCCTTGCGTCATCATCAAATCCGCCACCACCTGCGCCAAATGCTTTAAATACGGCGTTTGGACGATGCGATGATTTTTGCCCACGCGCAAATGCGTCACTGCCAGAAAATATAGCCGCTGCAAGTCTGCAAGCGGCTCTGGCGGCTGGATACACATGGCCTGGGCTTCTTGACACAGCTGGTCTTTGGCGATGTGTTCAAATACCCACGCCACCCCGCGATGGGCCCACCAATACATGGTGTATAGAAAATAGCGAATATTGAGCTCCGAACCGACAAAATCAAACCGCGCCAGGCGAAAGCGAATATGATATTGCGCCAGACATTCATTGAGTGCCCGCAGTTTCCTGGAAATCGTCGAACGGCTGATAAATTCCTGCTCACAAAACTGAGTCAGGCTAGCCGCCGGTGCTTGTACCACATAATCAACCAAGCGGTACAACAACGCATGATTGACCAGAAACGAGCGATACACGTCCACGCTGACTGGCAGCTGCTGCGTCGACAACAACATATGCCGCGCATCTTGGCGCGGCTGACCGGATAACTGCTCCAGGTCATCCAATAATTCTTGGAACACATTATACGTTGGCTGATACTTGCTGTGCAGCTCGTTAGCCAGATCAGAAATCGTCACATCCTTGATGTGCGGCCGCGCCAACAATTTGTACAGCTGATACTTCAACCCATCGGCACGCTCCAAGAAGAGTTCTGCATAGTCCATACCCGCCCCTCAATCCAACTCAGTGAACACAAATACCCCGCCAGTTGCGTTGTCGGCAACTTGCCTCAACGGCGGATCAAACAGCGCCACCACCCCTGGATCTGCTGCTTGCCACCCAGCGTAATGCAGCGCCGAAGCTGCCGGCAGCGGCGCTTGCGCCAACGGTGCCAAACCCGCCGGCTGCATGACAAATGCCGACAGGGTCGAGGCATGTTTCATTGGCCAACCATCCAGCAATTGGCTAACGGCAGGATGATGCAAGCCGGACACGAAGTCAAACACCTCGTCTGCTGGCACCACCAGCCACACCGTAGCCCCGGCGATCGGTTGCACCCCGCGGCTGACTTGGCGCAACACCGCCGGGGTGAGCTGCCTTTTGCCAACGACTAGCAAGCACATGGGCTGCAAGTGCGCCGCGCGGCTTTCGTCAACAAAACGCGCCACCGCGTCTGCGTTAATGTGCAAGTCATCAGCGCGTTCACCCAGCTTGATGACATTCAAGGCGACATCACGCGCGGCCCCTTGCCGGCGCAGCTGCCAATAATACGGCTTAGTTGCGTCAGTCGGCCCCAAGTGCACGATCACACTGTGGGCGGGCTTTGGCAGCGCCGTCAAAAGCTGTTCCGGTGTAAATTCATTGCTGCGCTGTTGGCGCCAATTCTGCCACCACCCCATGGCCGTCCTCCATTGTTATCCTTACGCTTTGGCCTTAATCCTGACGTGCTTGCACCGCTGCCAGCACGCGCTTTAAACTGCGAGAATCAGGTGCATTGTTTAACTGGCGCTGCACTTCCGGCGTCAGATACATCTGCTCAGCTTGACGCCGTGCCGCCACGGCATCTGAGTAGCTGTCAAACATCTGATTCAATAAGTACTTGCCTCGCAACATCAACCGCGCCACCCAGCGCTTAGATGTTTTGTCGAAGCTCACCCCAGGCACCCCGGAGCGGTTGTTGCGCCGCGGGATCAATGAGGCCTGCAAGTTTACCCCGTCCATAACGCCAAAGCCGTCATGTGCGCCAATATTGGCAACGAAGGCGGGGTTCTTCATGGCGTTGACCACGCTGACTTCCCGCCGCCAGCAGCCACAGCTGGTGGTGCTGCCATGACGCAGGCGATAACCGTCGGTGACGATCGTGTTGCCGCATTCGCATTCGCAACGCCATAATGCGTTGCCGTTGTGTTCATCGCGCCCGGCGTAACCCATTACAGTCAGGCGCCCGTAGTGTTGACCCGTCATATCAATTCTTCTTGTCATACCCATACCTCCATTTCTATGATGCGCCCTTTTGACGCCCAAGCTGCTTTGCGACCCCTCGCAAATTGGCTTAAGTTGAATATAAGACAAACAACCCACCAATGCCGCTCATGTTTGGTAAATATTTATCTCGAGAAATGGATTGGTCCCCCTGTGACGGAACCAATTTTGCTAAAGTGTGCGCCTTCGTATGCAAAAAGCTAGTCTTTTATTCAAGCTCAATGGTTTGTCAGGCTGGACAGGTAAAGCTGCGCGGCGTGGGAAAAGCGGCGGTGCAGGCGGTGCGGCCGGCTTCAACCACGCAACTAGCTCCGCTGCGCTCCACGTCGCCGCGTGGTTTACGCCTAAGTTCAGAGCCAGGCGCTCGCTTCGCTCACCTGCCCGTCTCTGAACTTGCCGCGATCAGCACAGCAAGCCTTGCACAAACCGCAAGTCTTACTGTGCTGATCGTTTCACGGCCTGACCACCGCTTTTCCCACGCCGCTCCGCTTTCCCTGTCCTACATCGTCTGAGCATGCAATAACTTAATAACCTGATACTAAATCCAAGCATATCCTGATTCTGAAACGGATTTTGGAAGAAATAGCAACCAGAAGCGACTGGCGTGTCGTCAGGGGTGTCGTTATTCTCAGCAACGCGGCAGTGATATAAGGTGTGACGCCACCAAGGCAAAGTGCGCCTTTGTGTCATCCCACCTTATATCAGCCGCTAAATACGCTTTGGTACATAAAAAGCGCCTATGCTCACGATTTGCTCGTGGGCATAGGCGCTTAGCTGATTGGTTATTGATTAAGCTTTGTAGCGAGAAACGCCATCCAAGTAGGTTTCAGCCAAGGACATGTCCTTGTTCAAAACCAAGTAGTCGGCGTCGCGGCCTGGTAAGATGCTGCCGCACTTGTCGGCGATCTTGGAAGACTTGGCTGGTACATAAGAAGCCATCATCACCGCTTCAGCCGGGGTGTTGTCGTTCCAGTCAACGACGTTCTTGATGGCGTCGTTAAGCTTCAAAATCGAACCGGCCAAGTTGCCGCCGTTCTTGAGGCGGGCGGTGCCGTCTTTAACGATCACCGGAAATTCGCCTAACATGTAGTCGCCTTCTGGCATCAAGCCGGCGGACATGCAATCGGTGATCAGCGCGATGTGCTCTGGCGTCTTCTCGCGGATCAAAGAAGAAGCCACTTCTGGGCGCACATGGTGACCGTCACAGATCAATTCATCATCAACCAGCTGCATGAACATTGCAGCGCCAACCATCCCAGGTTCGCGATGCGTCAAGCCGGACATCCCGTTGAAGGTGTGGCAGAATACACCAGCACCGGCTTCGATACAAGCTTTGGCTTGTTCAAAAGTGGCACTGGAGTGGCCTAATGCCACAGCCTTGCCGTCTTGGGCCATGTGCTTAACGAATTCAACAGCACCGTCGCGTTCAGGGGCCAAGGCCATTTTCTGCAACATGCCTTTAGCAGATTTCTGCCATTCGTCATATTCTTTGATCGATGGATCACGGAAGTACTTCGGGTTCTGGGCGCCTTTGTGTTCTTCGGTGAAGTATGGCCCTTCAAAATAAATCCCTTGGATCTTGGCGCCAGTTTCTTCACCGGCATGGTCGCCGATAGTTTTGCAGACGGCATTAAGATGATCAAAGTCAGCCGTCAAAGTCGTTGGCAGCCAGCTGGTAACACCGGTTTTGAGTAAGCCTTCAGACATATCGTTCAAGGCTTGCCAATCATTGTCCATCACATCATGGCCCAAAGAGCCGTGAATATGGGTGTCAACCAAACCAGGTGCGATCCAAGAACCACTGTAGTCTTTGATCTCGCCTGTAGGCTTTTTCCCATATGTCGGGATATAATCGCCGAACTTGCCGTCGTCGGTGACTTCTAACCAGCCGCCGTTTTCGGTGGTGTTCTTCAGGAAAAACTTATCCGCATGGATGTAGTAGCTCATTGAATGATCTCCTTCATTGATATCGCCATTTATTTAACAACCCAAGTGTAGCACGGAACCCAACACTGGTCTAGGCCAAATGTTAGATTTGCCTACACCTCTATGGTACCGCCATCCCCATAATATTCACACAAAGTATAAGTGAATATCATTCATCTAATTCTCGATAATTTTCATATGGTTCATGTTAACCGCGCCACAGCGCCGTTTGACCACCCTTGCGGCTTGCAGGCGGCTTGCAGGGTCGGGAATCCACCGGTAACATGGGTTGCAGAATCACTTTTCAGAAACGGAGCAGACGCAGATATGGCAACCAAACAAAACGCAGACGGTACGAAACGTGAATTGACCAAGCGCCACGTGCAAATGATCGCACTAGGCGGCACCATCGGCACCGGATTATTCTTAGGCGCAAGCAATTCGATCATGAAAACCGGCCCGTCGATCCTGCTGGTGTACTTGGTGTTAGGCGTGATCTTCTTCTTGATGATGCGCGGCATCGGCGAGTTGATGTATCACGACCCGGACAAGCACACCTTCATCTCGTTTATCGGCAAGTACCTCGGCGACACCGTCGGCTATTTCGCCGGATGGACCTATTGGTTGGGGATCATTTTCGTGGCGATGGCTGAGCTGACTGCCGTATCCAAATACGTTCAGTTCTGGTTCCCTAGCTGGAAAACTTGGGCGATCCAAATCGGGGTGTTGGCGATCTTAGTCAGCATCAACTTGATCGCTGTTGGTTTGTTTGGGGAAGCAGAGTTCTGGTTTGCGATGATCAAAGTCACCGCCATTATCGTGATGATCATCGTCGGGTTGTTCTTGGTGTTCACCAACTTCAAAACGCCGATCGGCCACGCCAGCTTCACTAACTTAACCAGCCACTTCTCCATGTTTCCGCATGGCGTGATGGCGTTTGTCGCCGCTTTTCCCATGGTCTTCTTCGCCTTTCAAGGCATGGAATTCATTGGTATCACCACCAGCGAAACCCAGAATCCGCGCAAAGTCTTGCCTAAAGTGATCAACGAGATCATCTACCGGGTGCTATTGTTCTACATCGGCGCTATCGTGGTGATCATGGCAATTTATCCTTGGAACTCCTTGGATCCGACCCAATCTCCCTTCGTGCAAGTCTTCGAGTTGGCCGGGTTGAAAGCCGCCGCTGCCGTGATCAACTTCGTGGTGCTGACAGCTGCTGCTTCAGCATTGAACTCTTATATGTATTCTGCTGGGCGTCACTTCTATCAATTGGCGCTTGATTCCAAGAATTCCAAGTTCATGGCCCACTTCAATAAGATTTCCAGAACCGGCGTCCCGGCTCGCGGGATCCTTTTCTCCGCCGTATTGGTGTTAATCGGCCCGATCTTGAATTCCTTGCCGCAAATCACAGACGCCTTCGCCTTCATCACCAGCGTTTCGTCTGATTTGTACATCATCGTTTATCTGTTGACAATGGTGGCGCACCGCAAGTATCGTGAATCACAAGACTTTGACCCGGAAGGCTTCTTGATGCCTGGTTACAAATTCACCAGTCCATTGGTGATCTTGTTCTTTGCCGGGATCTACATCAGCTTGTTCGTCACCGGTGAGAACATTTGGCCGGCGGTGGGCGGCTTGGTTTGGACTTTCGGCTTCATGGCGATCATCAAGTTCTCCACCCGCAAGCAAGCCGTGAGCATGAATATCGACGACTAATGCATGATAAAAAGGCCACGTCACAAACGCTGAATTGACAGCGTTTGTGACGTGGCCTTTTGGCTAATGCTTTTAGCACACCCCGCTGCGTTCAGCCACTTCCAGCGTGAACTCATCACATAAGCGCGCCACGATGCGGTCGCTAGGATAAAACTGCAACTGCTCCGGCCGCGACAAAGCCCAGTCGATCGTGCCGTATTGCGGCGCGCGCTGCTTAAGCTCTGCTGGGCCATAACCCAATTGGTCGGCTAACCCCCACAGCCGGCGCAACTGCGCCACGCGCATCGCATTGGTGTAATGGCCGATCAAGCCCACCGCCAGAATCCATAGAATATACGCCACCAAACCGGCGACTCGATCGGTGAAAACCAGCGTTAACAGGGCCTTTAATACCCCCATCCCCAGAAACAAGATGATCAATTCAAGTCCATATAGTGTCTTGCGTTTCATCCTTGACACCTCCAAGCATTACCATACGCGCGATGGCGCAAAGGCTCAAGCAATGTGACGAAACTGTTAGGTGAAACAATGTCGACAGTTGTCCCCATGGGCCGGGCAGGAGTCGCTGCGCGGGGTGGACAAGTGGCGGCGCAGGCGGTGCGGCCGGTTCCAACCGCGCAGGAAGACGCGCGGTTTCCACGGCCTGACCGCCACTTGCCCACCCCACTTCGCGCCTCCTGCCCTACATTATCTATTCAGCTTACAGGCTGATGAAGTTCTCGCTAAAGCAGGGGTCGTTAACTGATGCAACATCTCATGACAGAAAAGAAGCCCATGCAGATAATTTCACTGAATTCGTCATACTGGAAACTATATGCCCATTTTGCAGGTCAAGCTGGCTCACTTAACAACATAATTGCGCAATGGTCACCCTCTCAGCGCAGAGGTACCCATCAATCAGCAAATTCAAAAACTTGACCTTCATAATAACTGGGCCTTGATCCTTTAGCCGCATTCGCATCACTAACGAACTACCAAAGTACTCCCTACAACAAGTATGCTGATCGCGGCAAGAATTTAGACGTGCAAGTGAGCAAAGCGAGCGCACGGCTAAATTCTTAGGCGTAAACCACGCGCCTTTCAGCGTGGTTGCAGCCGGCCGCACCGCCTGCGCCGCCGCTTGCCCCGCACCGCGCAGCAGCCCCTGTCCGCAGCTTAGACCGCACAAAAACAGGCCGCTCCACAACGAGGTAGATTGACCTGATACTACTGGATATTAAAGATTTTCGGCAACATATTGCCCAAACGCCTGGGTGCCAAGCACCGCTGCGTCGGCTGTCGTTGCGAAGTCTTCGGTAACGTGCTGGGTGGCGATCGCGTGGGCGATGCCAGCGCGGATCAAGTCCGCCGCTTCGCCCCAGCCGATGTAGTCAAACATCATCGCCCCGCTTAAGATCAACGACGTCGGGTTGAGCTTATCTTGCCCAGCAAACTGCGGCGCCGTGCCATGCGTCGCTTCAAAAATCGCCCGGCCGCTTTGGTAGTTGATGTTGGCGCCTGGCGCGATGCCGATGCCGCCGACTTGCGCCGCCAAGGCATCAGACAAGTAATCACCATTAAGGTTCATCGTGGCCACCACTTCGAAGTGCTCTGGGTGCAGCAGCGCTTGCTGGAAGAAGTTATCGCAAATGATGTCATTAACGATCACTTTGCCGGCGCTTTTGGCGTCAGCAAGCGCCTGATTAGCTGCCTCAGCGCCGTCAGCTTGTTTGATGGCGTTATATTGATTCATCGTGAAGGTGGCGTCAGCGTAGTCTTGTTCTGCCACTTCATAGCCCCAGCGCTTAAAGCCGCCTTCGGTTTGCTTCATGATGTTACCTTTGTGCACCAAAGTCAAGATGTGGCGATCATGGCTTAAGGCGTGATCTAACGCGGCTTTCACCAAGCGCTTGGAACCTTGGGCAGATACCGGCTTAATCGCTAGTGCTGCGGTGTCTGGAAAGCGCACCTTGCCGAGTTGGCCTTGTTGATCCAACAAAGCCAACCAAGCTTTAGCTTCTGGGGTACCAGCTGCCGCTTCGATGCCAGCGTAGATATCTTCGGTGTTTTCACGAAACACGTCGATATCCACCCGTTCTGGATGCACCACCGGCGCCGGGGTGCCTTGGTAATATTGCACCGGCCGGAAGCAGGCGTATAAATCCAAAGTTTGGCGCAAGGTCACGTTAATGGAGCGGTGGCCTTTGCCAACTGGGGTGGTCAGCGGGCCTTTAATGGCGACCAGATGGCTTTTTAATACATCAACGGTGGCTTTAGGCAGCCATTCGCCGCTATCGGCAAAGGCCGCCTCACCAGCGGCCAGCGGCAGCCAGTCGACTTGGCGCGCATCGCCATATGCTTTGGCGACTGCCGCGTCAAAAACTTTGTGCGCGGCTTGCCAGATTTCTGGCCCGATGCCGTCGCCTTGAATGTAGGGGATCTGCGGCTGCGCTGGGGTTTGCAAGCGGCCATTGTGCATGGAAATTGGGGTGCTCATGCTTTGCCTTCTTTCTGGTCAGCGGACTTTGCGACATGACGATCGGTAGGGCCAACATATTCGCTGGCCGGCCGAATCAAGCAGGCTTCTTCGCGCTGTTCCATGATATGTGCCAGCCAACCGGCAGTGCGACAAGCCGCAAACATCACGGTAAACGTCGATTCGTCTAGACCTAAGCTGTGATACACCACTGCGGTGTAGTAATCGACATTGGGATGCAAGTTCAACTTCTCCAGCATGTAGCTGGCGATTTGCTCTTCGATTTCAAAGAATGGCTGATTGTTGGTTTCGCGGGCCATTTCTTCGGCGATACCGCGCAAGATCTTGGCCCGCGGATCGCCGTCTTTATAGACGCGATGGCCAAAGCCCATGATCTTTTCGCCTTTTGCGATTTTGTTGTCGATATAGCGCTGCGGGGCTACGCCGGTGTGGCGAATATCTTGCAGCATGTTGAAGACTTGCTCATTGGCGCCGCCATGCAGCGGGCCTTTTAACGCGCACACTGCCGCGGTCAAGCATGAATAATAATCGGCATTGGTCGATGCCACCACGCGGCTGGTGAACGTCGAAGCATTGAGTTCATGATCGGCGTGCAGCACCATCACGGTGTTGAACAAGCGCACTTGCGTCTTGGTTGGACGCCGGCCCATGAATAAGTACATGAAGTTCTCCACCACGCCCCATTCCGGGTTGACTTGCATTTGCGGCTGACTGTCGCGCAAGCGAATGATCGCCGCAATGGCAGTGAGCATTTTGCCTAAGATCACGCGCGGTTCGTCTAAGCGCCCGCCGTTGTTGGTCGTCCCCAACAACGAAACTGTGGTGCGCAAGATACTCATCGGGTGTTGCGGCTCCAAGGCCACATAATCCATTAAGCGAATGGTTTCATCAGGCAAGTGCATCGCCTCTACCAAGTCGCGGCGCAATTGCGCCAGTTGGGCGTCATTGGGGAGTTCTTTGTGCCACAGCAGGTACACCACGGCTTCGTAAGGCAGGTCTTTAAGTTCCTCGATGGGATAGCCGGCGTAAGTCAGCTTGGCATTCTTGGTGGAACTGATCTTGGTTTCGGTGATCACGACCCCTGCTAATCCTTTAGGTACATCCATGTAGTAACCTCCTGTGGAAAAATTTTATTGTAATGCGTTAGTCACGATTTGCGGCATGATGCCGCCGGCTTGATAATAGCCAAGATCTTGCGGCGTATCAAAGCGCAAGAGCGTGTCGAATTTGGTTTCATGACCATCTGCGGCAGTGGCAGTCACGTGCGCTGTGTGCCCGTCTAAATCAATGGCAAAAGTTTCCTTACCAGTTAGACCCAAGCTTTGCGCGGTGTCGCCTGGTTGATATTGCAGCGGGATCACACCCATCATCGCCAAGTTGGCGCGGTGGATGCGTTCGAAGGATTCGGCGATGATCGCCTTGACGCCTAAGAGCTTGACGCCTTTGGCTGCCCAATCCCGCGAAGAACCCATGCCATAATCTTTACCAGCTAAAATCACCAGCGGCGTTTGGGTTGCAGCATATGCTTGCGCCGCGTCGTAAATCGTGGTGATCGTGCCGTCTGGCAAGCTGGTGAAGCCGCCTTGTTTGCCATTGGCCAATTCATTCTGCAAGCGAATGTTAGCCAAGGTCCCGCGCATCATCACTTCATGATTGCCGCGCCGTGAACCATAAGAGTTAAAGGCCCGCGGCGTGATGCCGTGCGCTTGTAAGTACTTGCCGGCTGGCGTTTCCGGGCCGATGAAGCCGGCTGGGGAAATATGGTCAGTGGTGACCGAATCGCCTAACTTCGCCAAGACCCGCAAGCCGCTTAAGTGATCACTGGCTGCGCCATCTGCGGCAACAAAAGGCGGTGCAGCAATGTAAGTCGAATCTTTATCCCAAGCGTAAGTGGTGCCTTTGACCACTGGCAAAGCGTCCCAGTCGGCGTTTTGCTTGTAAAGCGTTTGGTAGTTGGCAGCAAATTGTTCCGGCTTCAAGTAATTGGCCGTCAGCGCCTGGATCTGTTCATCGCTTGGCCACAAGTCCTTAAGATACACTGGCTCACCTGATTGGGCGATGCCCACAGGTTCTGTGGTCAAGTCGATATCCATCGTCCCGGCTAAGGCGTAGATCACGACTAATGGCGGCGAGGCCAAGTAAGTGTCGGTAATCTTCGGGTTAACGCGGCCGGTGAAGTTGCGGTTAGCCGATTCCACTGCCGCCAGCGGATACATGTTGGCTTCAACGGCTTGTTGCAAGTCGTCATTCAACTGCCCGGAATTGCCGATGCAAGTCATGCACCCATAGCCGGTAAGGTTAAAGCCCAAACCGTCTAAAGCATCTTGTAAGCCGGCAGCGGTAAGATAATCGGATACCACCCGCGAGCCTGGCGAGAAGCTGGTTTTCACATAAGCCGGCACTTGCATCCCGTATTCCAAGGCCTTCTTGGCGATCAACCCGGCGGCAAAAAGCACCTGCGGGTTCGACGTGTTGGTGCAGCTGGTGATTGCCGCCAAGCCTAACGCGCCAGGATGCAGATCATATTGCTTGCCAGACACAGTCACATCAAAGGCCGGCATGTTGCGCCGATCATCAAATTGCTTAGGCAAATCGCCAAGCAACACCAGATCTTGCGGGCGCGTTGGCCCCGCAACACTTGGCTGCACGCTGGCCAGATCCAATTCCAGGTTCTCGCTGTAATGGCGCATGTCGTCTTCCACCGGCTTGTAGGCCATGTGGTTGGCTGCCGCGTAAGCTTGGACCAAGGCGATTTGTTCCTCAGAACGCGCCGTTAAGCGCAAATAGTCGATGGTTTGACTGTCGATCGGGAAAAAGCCGCAAGTGGCGCCGTATTCTGGGGCCATGTTACCGATAGTAGCACGATATGGCAGCGGCAAGGCCGCCAAGCCCACGCCGTAGAATTCAACAAACTTGCCCACCACGCCGTGTTCGCGCAACATGTGCGTGAGGTGCAACACCAAATCAGTGGCGGTCACGCCTGGCTGCAAGCGGCCATACAAGCGGACCCCGACAACTTTAGGCGTTGGCATCAACGTCGGTTCGCCAAGCATGTTGGCTTCGGCTTCAATACCGCCAACACCCCAGCCTAACACGCCTAAGCCGTTGATCATGGTGGTGTGCGAGTCAGTACCGACTAAGGTGTCTGGAAACGCCACGCCGTCTTTGACCATGACGACTTTGGCCAAGCGTTCCAAGTTGATTTGGTGGATGATCCCGGTATCAGGCGGGACGACCGCCAAATTGTCAAAACTGGTTTCTGCCCACTTCAAAAAGGTATAACGCTCTTTATTGCGCTCGAATTCACGCTTCACGTTATAGGCGAATGCTTCATCGTTGCCGGCTTTATCCACTTGCACCGAATGATCGATGACCAGATCCACTGGCACCGCTGGATTAATGCTGGCGCCGTCGCCGCCTTGCGCCACTACGGCATCGCGCATCGCAGCAAGATCCACGATCGCAGGTACGCCGGTGAAGTCTTGTAAGATCACGCGTTCAGGCTGGTAGGCAACGTCTTGATCATGCGCGTTGTCCCAATCCAGCAAAGCAGCCAGTTCATCGCCTTGGGCTTTGCCTTGTTCTTGGCGGCGTAAAGCTGCTTCAAGCAGGATGCGGATCGTGTAAGGTAAAGTCTCTACCTGTGCATGATGGTCCGCAAGATATGCGTCAATATCTGCATATTGGTACGTCTGGTCGCCGCTTTGGAACGTATTTAAGTAAGTCTTTGCCATCCGTTATCCCATCCTTTACTACACCGGCGTCGAAATTCTAATCCACGCCTAATAATATCATATGTATTTAATCTTACCGCCCTTATCTGACACGTCAAGTAGCCACGTTAGGATAAGTTACACGACATTAAATTAATTTCGCATGAGATTTACTCACGCAGATTTGCACAAATAATCTTACAACTTACTGGCCGGGCCAGAAACGTCACCTGGTGGACACATTGTGCTCCGGTCAGATGGCGTGGAACGGGGTGGGCGGCGGGCGAGCTAACTCGACATCTCCGCTACGCTGCGTATGTCGAGTGGATCTCGCCCGCACGCCTTGTTCTAAGCGCCTCCGCGCTGCGCGCTGCGTCGCTAAGAACAACGACACCCCTGACGCCATCTGACCTCCGCACAATGCGTCCACCAGGCGACGTTTCCTCCAAAATCCGTTTCAGTCTCTGATGAATCTCAGACGAATTTCAATCAAGCATTGAGCTGCCAAAATTTAACCTGCTGTGTGCAATGTAGGCCAGGGGTTGCGGAGCGCCGTGGGGCAAGCGGCGGTCAGGCCGCGAAACAATCAGCACAACAAGACAAGTGGTTTGTGCTTGTCTTGTTGTGCTGATTGCGGCAAGTCCTGAGACGGACCAGTGAGCGCAGCGAGCATCTGGCTCAGAACTTAGGTGGAAAACGCGCGGCGACGTGGAGCGAAGCGAAGCTAGCAGCGCGGTTGGAACCGGCCGCGCCGCCTGCACTGCCGCTTGCCCCACAGTGCGCAGCAACCCCTGGCCGGCCCAACATGAAATTCACATGAGAAAGTATCAAAAACGGCGGTCTTCTCTTGAATAGAAAGGCCCGCCGTCATTGTGGTGCGTCAGCTTTACTCGAAATAATGAGAAACCTGATGCTTAGTCGAACAAGCTGTCGGGAATAAACAAGTCCCCTAACGTTGCGGCCATGATCGCCTTAATGGCGTGCATCCGGTTTTCGGCTTCATCAAAGACCACTGACTTCGCCGAGTTAAAGACCTCGTCGGTGATCTCTAAAGCAGCCATGCCAAACTGTTCGCCTAATTGCTTGCCCACCACAGTGTTGTGATCATGATAAGCCGGCAAACAATGCATAATGATTGTATCAGCTTTGCCAGTGGCGGCTACTAGTGCTGCATTGATTTGGTACGGCTTCAACGCGTTGATGCGCTCAGCAGGATCCACGTCTTCGCCCATGGAGATCCACACATCGGTGTACAAAGCGTCAGCGCCATTAGCCGCGGCTTTGGCGTCATCAGTTACCAAGACTTCACTGCCGGTTTCGGCGGCGTATTTTTGAGCAATGGCGACGATGTCTGCTGCCGGCTGCAAGTCTTTTGGTGCGCCAATGTGAATATTGACGCCAAGCATTGCGGCAGTAACGATCAAGGAGTTGCCCATGTTCGAGCGGCCATCCCCCAGATATGCCAGGGTCAAGCCTTTGAGGTGGCCGAATTGTTCTTTCAAGGTCAAGAAGTCAGCGATCATTTGGGTGGGATGCCATTCGTCAGTCAAGCCGTTCCACACCGGCACGCCTGAATATTTGGCCAGATCTTCAACAGTTTGTTGGGCAAAGCCGCGGTATTCGATACCGTCAAACATCCGACCTAAGACTTTGGCGGTGTCAGCGGTGGATTCTTTCTTGCCGAATTGGATGTCGTTTTTGCCTAAGAATTCCGGGTGAGCGCCTAAGTCGATCGACGCTACAGTGAAAGCCGAACGCGTGCGGGTAGACGTTTTCTCAAACAGCAAGGCGATGTTCTTGCCTTGCAGATACGGATGCGGAATGTGCGCGTGCTTAAGCGCCTTAAGATGCGCCGCAAAGTCGATCAGATATTCGAGTTCCTTAGGCGTGTAGTCGATTTCTTTAAGCCAAGAACGTCCTTGAAAATGATTCGTCATGCTTAAGCCTCCTTCAAAACAGCCACGATTTGCGCCAAGCCGGCTTGCAAATCGGCTTCAGACATCACCAACGGCGGCAATAAGCGCAAGGTATTGTGCTTAGCCGACAGCGTCAACAAGCCTTGTGCTTGCAGTGTGGTGACGATTTCTTCAACATTGAGATGTTCGTCTAAGTGGATCCCGATCATCAAGCCCATGCCAGTGACCCCAGTGACAGCAGGCAGCGGTGCGATGGTATCCGTTAAGGTCGTCCACACGCTGGCAGCTTTATCTTGCACGGTGTGTAAGAACTCAGGCGTCAACTTGCTTAACACCGCTTGTACCGAAGCCATGGCCAACTTGTTGCCGCCAAAAGTTGTCCCGTGACTGCCTGGGGTGAAGGCAAAACCAAGCTTCTTCTTGCCGATCATCGCACCGATCGGCAGACCTGACCCTAAGGCTTTGGCCAGCGTCACAATGTCTGGATCCAAATCGAAAGCTTCATAAGCGAAGCGATAGCCGGTACGGCCGATACCAGATTGCACTTCATCGATGATCAACAAGGTATCAGTGGCTTGGCACTTGGCTTGAATCGCCTGCAGCCAGGCTTTATCTCCGACATACACCCCGCCTTCACCTTGGATTACTTCTAAGATCACCGCCGCTAAGTCCGTGTCGATCTTAGCCAGTGCTTCTGGATCGTTGTAATCGGCAAAAATCACATCTGGCACCAGCGGCGCAAAGCCGGCTTGAATGCTGGGGTTGCCGGTTAAGGACATCGAACCATAAGTGCGGCCGTGAAAACCGTTGTTAAAGGCCAGCACCCGCGTTTTGCCAGTGGCTTTGCGTGCAAGCTTGAACGCGGCTTCATTGGCTTCAGTGCCGGAGTTGCAAAAGAATGCCAACTTATCATCGCCGGCTAACATGCCGCCGACAGTTTCTTGCAATTGCGATTCATAAAGGTTTGAAGTGTGCCAGATTTGGTGCAGCTGTTTCTCAACAGCGCCAACAATCTCCGGGTCGTTGTAGCCGAAGCTGCACACCCCGATGCCGGAAGTGAAGTCCAAATATTCCTTGCCGGTGTTATCTACCAAATGCCAGTCATGGCCAGACACCAAGTCAAAGGGGTAGCGTGCGTATGTGTTGAATAAATTGCTCATTAGAAATCCTCCTGAAGATAAAAACAGCGGGCGTACCCGCAACGTGGTGTCGATACCAAACTTATTTGTACTTTCATACTGCTTTGGCGGTGTCAGTGACTGGCGCCGCTTCAACAATGGTGCCGGCATGATCTAACGCGTCGGTGATCACCACTTCATGCACCACCAGCGCCGTGTGCGCAGCAGCTTCGATTTTAGGCTGCATACCTTTGGTGATCACGTTGGTGGCAATCAACTGAGCCGCTTTTTGCGGGGTAAGCTTCGGTACCACGGCGCCTTGATCCAAGACCCCTGGCACATCCGTCAACAACACTAACTTGCTGGCGTGCAGGGCCGTCGCCACGGCTGCAGCTGCCATATCGGCGTTAACGTTCAATAAATCGCCGGTATCTGTTTGCGCAAGCGGCGCCAGCACCCCGATATGTTCGCTCAGGAAATGATCTAAGGCTTGGGCGTTGACGCCGGTGACGGCGCCGACTTGGCCGTAAATGGCTTGATCGAGGTACTCGCCGACTAACAGATGTTCATCAGCGGTATTCAAGCCTAATGCCGGCAGCTCATGTTGGCACAGCGCCATGCATAATTGCGGCTGCACGACCCCTAACAACACGGCTTGGGTAACTTGCAAAGTTTGGGCGTCAGTCACGCGAATGCCGGCTTTCTTCACCGGCGTCAAGCCGAATTTCTTGCTCCAAGCGTTGATCTGCGGGCCGCCGCCATGGATCAGCAGGACATGTTTGCCGGCATCATGCCATGCGTGCAGTTGCGCGAAGAATGCTGGCGATAATTGAGTCGCGGCATTGCCGCCTAACTTAACGATGATGAGTTCTGACATAACTGCTCCTCCTGTGCCTTAGCTGCGGTAGCTGGCGTTGATCTTGACGTAGTTGTAAGTGAGATCACAACCCCAAGCCTGCCCTTGCGCATCCCCGGCGTTGATATCCACATCGATAACGATTTTCTGAGCACTCATGGCTTGTTTAACAGCTGCTTCATCGAAAGGCAATTCCAATGAATCTTCAACCAGCTTGAAGCCGTTTAGCACAATGGCCACATGCGCCACGTCGATGGTGACGCTGGTTTGACCTAAGGCGCTGATGATGCGGCCCCAGTTGGGGTCTTCGCCGAAAATCGCGGCTTTGACCAAGTTGGAGCCGACAATGGCTTTGGCAGCGTGTTGCGCTTCTTGGTGAGTGGCGGCGTGATGGATGTTGACTTCCACCAGCTTCGTGGCCCCTTCGCCGTCTGCGGCGATGCCTTGGGCCAAAGCGGCCAACACTTCATTCAAGGCCGTTTGGAAAACGCCAAATTGCGGATGCTGCGGCGTTAGCGGTTGGTTATCAGCCAACCCGTTGGCTAAGGTCACCACCATGTCATTGGTCGAGGTGTCGCCGTCGACGGTGATTTGGTTGAAGGTTTCATCCACTTCTGCAGACAACAGCTGTTGCAGCTGACCGCCGTCGATTTTGGCATCGGTGAAAACAAAACCCAGCATCGTGGCCATCTTAGGATGGATCATGCCGCTGCCTTTGGCAAAGCCGGTGATCGTCACCAGCTGGTCGTCGATGGTGATGGTCGTTGAGGCGACTTTGGCATGCGTGTCGGTGGTCATCACTGCTTGCGCCACGTCAGCATTTTGCTTGAGCTGCAAAGCGGCGATACCAGCATGGATCTTGGCCATCGGCAACTGTGCGCCGATCAAGCCAGTAGAGGCCACGCCGACCAGTTCAGGTGCGATGCCGAGTTTGTCAGCAACTTGTTGCTGTTCGGCTAAAGCGTTGGTCCAGCCGGGCTTGCCGGTACAGGAGTTGGCAAACACCGAATTCATGACGATGGCTTGCAGCTTGTGATGCTGGCTGATCAAGTCTTTGCACAACTTGGTGGGTGCGGCGATGAATTGGCTGGTGGTGTAAGTGCCAGCCGCTTGGGCCGGTACGCTTGATACCAGCCAACCCATATCCAGCTTGTCGCGCAAGCCGGCGTGGGTGCCATCTGTTGAATAGCCTTTAGGCCAAGTAAAAGTGTTTGTGATCGTCATATGCCAATCCTCCTGAATCGAAATCACTAATTAATGGGTCGCGCCGCTTTGGGTTCTTCGTCGAGCTCTGCAACCCAACGCGGCAGGATATAAGTCGTGACGCCGCTTGGGCATAAACCGCCCAAACGTCATCCCGCCTTATATCAACCGCTAAATGCGGGTTGCGCCGCTTTGGTTTATGGCAGTGCCACGGTTGTCGGCAACCCCGCCAATGGGTCAAGTTCGAACATCTGGTTAAAGTTTTGAATAGCTTGGCCGCCGGCGCCTTTGACCATGTTGTCAATGACTGACACGACCATCACGGTGTTGGTCACTGAGTTGTACACTGCGCCGATGTCGGTGAAGTTGGAACCAACCACTTGTTTAAGCGTTGGCAGCTGTTCGCCGGTGAAACGCACGAAGAAGTCGTCTTGATAAGTCTTGGTGTAAGCCTTGGCGATCGCTTCACCGTCAACGCCTGGCGCCACTTTGGCGTAGATGGTGGCCATCAAGCCGGTAGTGATTGGCAAAAGCGTGGTGCTGAATTGCAACGCCGGAATCGCCGGATCCCAAGTTTGGATCTCTTGCATGATTTCTGGAATGTGCTTGTGGGTGTTGACGCTATATAGTTGCAAATTCTCATTGGTTTGAGAAAAGTGGGTTAACGTCGTGAGCTTCTTGCCGGCGCCGCTGGTGCCTGACTTGGCATCAACGATCAAGGAATCTTTAACGATCAAGTGTTGTTGCACCAATGGCGCTAGGCCTAACAACGTTGCGGTGGCATAACAGCCGGGGTTGGCGACATAAGTTTGGCCAAGGGCTGATTCGAAGTCAGCTAAGCCAAAGTGCGCAGCTTGCAAAGCCTCAGCCGAAGCAGCCGGCTTGTGATACCACTTCTCGTAAGTGGCAGGATTTTTCAAGCGGTAGTCGCCTGACAAATCGATCACTGGAAAGTGGGCTTTGATGAACGGTTCAGCCAAGGTGTTGGTGACCCCAGCGCTGGTGGCGAAGAACAACGCGTCGTTGTCTTGCATGATTGCTTGCACATCATAAGGAAGCAACAAGTTATCTTCTGTTGGCCCAAACTGCGGTACCGCTTCGTATAAAGGCTTGGCGGCGGCTAAGTCGTGGCCGTATAAGTTGATCGCGTCAACAGCCGGATGGCTTTTTAATAATTGATACAAGACCATGCCGGCATATCCGGTGACGCCTACTACAGCAACTTTCATAATGAGATGCTCCTTATGCAAAATATTGAATGACAGTAGCTTAACCCCTCCTGGCGAAAAATACAAGTGTTTTGCAATTTTTATTCAGTATATATTCAGATTTTCGCGAATATTTGGCGTTTTTCTCTATAATCTCTGAATATTCTGTTGACTTTCTCATGAATATGCCGTTAAATTGGAACAACGGATAATGAATATCAACTGTATAAATTTACGAGGTGGCGCAACATGAAAAAATATCTCTACCTAGAAGACGGGACCCATTATACTGGTACGGCATTCGGCGCAAACACGCAAATCGCCGGCGAAGTGGTGTTCAACACCAGCATGGTCGGCTATCAAGAAGCACTGACCGATCCCAGTTACGCCAACCAACTCCTGACGTTCACCTATCCATTAATAGGAACGTACGGCATCAACTTGGCGCAGAATCAAAGCCCAAGCGTCTTGGCGCAATGCGCCATCGTCCACACCTTGGAGAACGAACCAGGACCAGATGGCATGACGCTTAACGACTTCATGCTCAAATACAACGTGCC
Organism: Lacticaseibacillus jixiensis; assembly: GCF_042847315.1. Taxonomy (NCBI): domain Bacteria; kingdom Bacillati; phylum Bacillota; class Bacilli; order Lactobacillales; family Lactobacillaceae; genus Lacticaseibacillus; species Lacticaseibacillus jixiensis. The sequence continues at coordinate 73,995 of NZ_BAAFPR010000005.1, read as the reverse complement.
TGGCATTCAAGGCGTCGACACACGGGCTTTGACCAAGCACATTTGCCAAAGCCACACGATGAAAGCCGTGTTGTTGAATGCACCGCTGGCTGCGACGTTTGACCAAACGTATCACGCGCTATATGCCCAATGCCAGAAGCAGCCGCAACTCGGCCACAGCACTTATCACACCACCGCACCACATGCCAAGCATGTGGTGATGATCGACTTTGGTACCAAACAAGCCATCATCAATTCATTAGTTGAATCTGGTTTGGATGTCACAGTGGTGCCTTACACCGCCGACTTGGCGATGATCCAAAACCTCCACCCAGATGGCATCTTGTTGTCCAACGGCCCTGGCGACCCGGCTGATTATGCGGTGCTGCCGCTGATCCAAGCGTTAGAGCATCAATACCCCACTGCCGGCATTTGCTTAGGCCATCAGATCTTGGCCTTAGCCAATGGTGCCAAAACGGTACCGATGGCTTATGGTCATCGCGGTATCAATCATCCGGTGCATAACGTCGATTCGTATCACGCCATCATCACCAGCCAAAACCACGGCTACATGGTCGACGCTGCCAGCCTTAAAGGTACAGATTTAGTCGTTACCGAATTAGAAGGCGATGACGGTACAGTTGAAGGGCTTGCTCACAAGTGGCTGCCAATGTTTTCTGTTCAATATCACCCTGAAGCCAATCCCGGCCCTCATGACGCCACCGGGTTCTTCACTCAATTCAAGCAATTAATGCAAAAGAAGGTCGCTATCCATGCCTAAGAACCAGAATATTCATAAGATCGCCGTGATCGGCTCTGGGCCGATCATCGTCGGCCAAGCCGCCGAGTTCGACTACTCAGGCTCACAGGCATGCTTGTCGCTGCGCGAAGAAGGCTACACCGTGGTGCTGATCAACTCCAACCCAGCGACGATCATGACCGACCAAGATATCGCCGACAAAATTTACCTGGAACCATTAACGCTGCCTTCTGTCACCAAGATCTTGGAAGAAGAACGCCCAGATGCCTTGCTGCCGACTTTAGGCGGACAAACCGGCCTCAACCTTGCTGTGGCCTTAGATGATGCCGGCGTGTTAAAGCGCCTGAACATCCAACTGCTAGGCACCGGCTTGGCCACGATCCACCAAGCCGAAGATCGCCAAGAATTCAAGCAATTGATGGAAGACTTGCACCAGCCGGTTCCAGAATCGCTCACCGTCCATGACTTAGATGCGGCGCTGCATTTTGCCGAGTCTTGCGGGTATCCGGTGATCGTGCGGCCTGCCTTCACCTTAGGCGGCACCGGCGGCGGCATCGCAGCCAACGCCGAAGAATTGAAGATCATCGGCCAACGCGGCTTGGAACTGTCGCCTAACACCGAATGCTTGATAGAGAAATCCATTGCCGGCTTCAAAGAAATCGAATTTGAAGTGATGCGCGACGCTGCTGGCACCACGATTTCGGTGTGCTGCATGGAAAACGTTGACCCTGTGGGCATCCACACCGGCGATTCCGTGGTTGTCGCCCCGAATCAAACCTTGGATGATCCGACTTTCCAAAAGCTGCGCTCAGCCAGCTTGGCCATTGTTGATGCGTTGAATATCCAAGGCGGCTGCAATGTGCAGCTGGCTCAAGACCCGAACTCCGATCAATATTACATCATCGAAGTGAACCCGCGGGTGTCGCGTTCTTCTGCATTAGCCAGCAAGGCAACCGGTTACCCAATCGCCAAGATCGCCGCCAAGATCGCGGTGGGTTTGACCTTACAAGAGATCCAAAACCCGGTGACCAAAACGACTTTTGCCGCGTTTGAACCGACGCTGGATTATGTCGTGGCTAAGATCCCGCGGTTTCCTTTTGACAAGTTCACCACTGCCGATCGCCATTTAGGCACGCAAATGAAAGCCACCGGCGAAGTGATGGGCATCGGCACGACGTTTGAAGAAGCGCTGCTTAAGGCGATCGATTCTCTGGAATTAAACACCAAGATGCAAACCACCTTGCTGCCCAAAACCACCCCGACGCATGAAGAATTAGTTGAAGAACTCGAACACCCTAGCGACGTGCGCTTGTTCTACTTGTTTGAAGCGCTGCGCGTGGGCTGGCGCAAAGAAGAGATCCAAGCGCACACCAAGATCACCATGTTCTTCTTGAACAAGCTGGAACACATTTGGCAAACCATGAGCGGGTTACAAAACGGCCCCTTGACTGCCGATAAGGCTTTGGCGGCTTCACGCTTAGGCTTCACCGCCAAGATGATCGCTGCAGCTGCTGGCGTTGATCAAGCAGCAGTTGAAGACATGCTTGAGCCGCCGGTATACAAAATGGTCGACACCTGCGCTGGTGAATTCGCATCAGAAACCCCATATTTCTACTCGACGCATTTTCCCGGCGAGAATGAATCTAAACCTTTAGGCAATTCGATCATTGTCATCGGTTCTGGCCCGATCCGCATCGGCCAAGGCGTGGAATTCGACTACACCACGGTGCATTGTGTGCAGGCGATTCAAGCCGCCGGGTATCACGCCATCATCGTCAACAACAATCCAGAAACGGTTTCGACAGACTTCTCGATTTCTGATAAGTTGTACTTCGAGCCGCTGACTTGCGAATCGGTGATGCACATCATCGACTTGGAACAGCCGCTGGGTGTGATCGTGCAATTCGGCGGCCAAACTGCCATCAACTTAACTGCCCAATTGGCCGAACAAGGCGTGAAGATCTTAGGCACCAGCTTGGTTGGCATCAACCAAACCGAAGACCGCCACGAATTTGAAACCTTGCTGCAAAGCCTTCACATCAATCAGCCTAAAGGCGCCACGGCGATGAATCTCGAAGAAGCCCGCACCATTGCGCCTAAAGTCGGCTATCCGGTGATGGTCCGGCCTAGTTACGTCTTAGGCGGCCGCGCCATGGCCATCGTGCCAGACGAATCAGCCTTACAAGAATACGTCCAAAAGGCGATGGCCGCCGCGCCGCATCAGCCGATCTTGATCGACCATGATGTGCAAGGCTTGGAATGTGAAGTCGATATCTTATCTGACGGCAAAGACGTGTTCATTCCTGGCATCATGGAACACTTGGAAGGCTCAGGCGTGCACTCAGGCGACTCCATTGCCATCTTGCCGCCGCAACACCTCACTGCGGCCCAACAACAAGCCATTGTTGCCACCGCCACGGCCATCGGCAAAGCCGTGCATTGCGTGGGGATGATGAATGTGCAATTCATTGTCGCCGATCAGCTCTATGTCATCGACGTCAACCCACGAGCTTCGCGCACTGTGCCGTTTATGAGCAAAGTCACCGGCTATCATTTGGCCAAGCTGGCCACCAACTTGATCTTAGGCAAAACGCTGGCCGACTTGCATCTGCCGATCGGCTTAGCCAAAGCCCCAAGCGGTGTGGCCATCAAAGCGCCGGTGTTCTCCTTCACCAAGCTGCCAGGCATGGCCACAGGCCTAGCGCCTGAAATGAAGTCCACTGGCGAAACCATCGGCTTAGGCGCCACTTATGACGAAGCGCTGCAAAAGGCTTTATATGACAGCTACCATTGTGAGTTGCCAAAAGCAGGTGATGAACTGATCGTCAGCCATCAACCAGACGCACAATTGGCCGCTGAATTAGCCAAAGTCGGCGTCACTTACCAGTTGTGGCAAGGACAAACGCCTGCAACGAAGCCTTGGGCCATCTTGAATCTGGATGAGCACCAAGACACCGCTACCCCGATGAATTATTACGCGTTAAGTCATCAAGTGCCGCTGTTTTCCAGCACGATGACCATCAAAGGGCTGTTGGAAGCCAGCAGCCAAGCATAAACAAAGAGGCCGTGAAACTCGAGTTTCACGGCCTCTTTGTGTGCTTTGCCCGGACCGGGGTTGCTGCGCGGCGTGGGGCAAGCGGCGGCGCAGGCGGTGCGGCCGGTTTCAACCGCGCAAAGGGCGCGCGTTTTGCACCTAAGAATTTAACCGTACGCTCGCGTTGCTCACTTTGCACGTCTAAATTCTTGCCGCGATCAGCACAGTAAGCCAAGCAAAGCCCGCTTGTCTTACTGCGCTGATCGTTTCACGGCCTGACCGCCGCTTGCCCCACGCCACTTCGCAACCCCGGTCCTACACCAGTCGCAAATTGCAACAACCTGGTCAGTCTACCATCTGCTTGACAGCCGCATTGCCCGCAGTGCCCGACAAAGCAAACAGTACTAAGTGACCGAATAGTACCCGCTTCACCCAATACCGTTAACTTCCAAGGCAGCTTATCGCAATAACGGATTCCAACCAACCATTGATCCATCAGCCATCTAATCTGTCGGAAATAACGCAGGACTGGTGTAGCGAAGCCAGTCTGGCCCTACTCCCCTGCTTGCGGCCAAGCATGTGTCGTTTCAAAGGTATGTGCCAGCTGCTCGGCGGACTCGGTAATCGCTTCTGGATACTGCAGCGTCGCCAGCAGCGCAATGGCGTTATGCGTTGTGGCTGGGCCTTGATGCAAGCGATAATCAAAGTGCACCCCAGCAAGATCGACAGTTTCTTGAAAATGCCAGTTTACCGCCTGCTGACCTAAGATGCCGGTGAGTTCGATATCATGTGTGGCCACCATCGCCAGGGTTTGCGTATGCACCAGCCACTGCACCACGCTGGCGCTGGCGGCGATGCGCTCAACGGTGTTGGTGCCTTTTAAGATCTCGTCAATGAACCCATACACTCGCTGGGACCCTTGCGCCAATTGCAACACGCGGCGGATCGCTTTGATTTCGGCGATGAAGTAACTGTCGCCGGCGGCTAAATCGTCTTGTACCGCCATAGCTGACACCACATGACCATGCGCCATCCGGAAAGTCTTCGCCGTGGCAGTGTTAATGGTTTGCGCCAAGATGCAATTGATGGCGACGCTTTTGACATAAGTGGACTTCCCAGCCGCGTTGGCGCCAGTGATCAGCGCGGTTTGTGACCAAGCGACATCATTGGCCACCGGCTTGGTCAAAAGCGGGTGCACTAAGTTTGTGGCCTGCACGCCACCTTGGGCAAACTGCGGCTGGCAGGTAACTGGCATAAAGCCGCGGAAGTTGGCCACAGCAATGGCCACTTCCAAGTCGCCTAACAGCGCCCACACCGCCAAGGCCGCTTCACGCTGCTGACTTAAAGTCGTCAACACCCGATTGTATTGGCGAAACGGCAACATGAGCATGATGCCTAAATAATCGCCTGCCACATCACCGGTGCTGCCGGTTTTGGTGCGGAAAACAAACGCGTGGCGGCTGATCGCGGCCAACGGCGCATAAGCTTGCTGCAAGGCAGCTTGGCGCGGCGTTGGGATGCGGCATAAATGCTTGGCCACCGCAATGGTTTGAATCAAATACCGCATCGCGCCAAGTTCAACTTCCAAGCGGCTTTTGCGCTGGGTGTACACCACTACATTAGTCAGCAAGCTGGCTAACAACAACACGATCCCTGCCACCGGCACCACGAAGATTAACACCAAAGCCGCCACCGGCAGCCAGCCCATCACCGTGTAATGCCACGAATTGGGCAAGCGATAGTGCTCGGCATTTTGCAAGTAGTCTTGGGCTTGATTGTGGTCGGTTTTGCCCAAATGTGCAAAAGCTGTGCGCACCGCCAAGCGCGCTGGCGCATTGTCTTCAAAAAACGCCGCCAAGTCTTCTGCCACTTGCGGCTTGGTGAAATCGATGTTGTGCAAGCGCGCGTACAACGCTTCGCTGCCGACGCTGGATTCAGTTTGATTGAGCAAATCAAACACCGCTTGCATGTTCAAATCACGCCACGTCAAATCATCCACGCGGCTGGCGCCAGGATGTGCTGTTGCATAAACGCGATCAGCTTCTGCCAAACTCGCCGGGCTGTCATGCACCTGCCGCGTTGGGCGCTGATGCCAAGCAGCCGCCAAGCGCTGGCGCAATTGCGCGCGCTGCTTAACCGCATTAAAGGCCACCACCGCCAAGCATGCCGCGACAAACGCGGCGACCCATAACCAATCTGTTACTGCCATTCTAATTCCCCATATCCCGCTGCTGCAGTTCAAACCAGATCTGCGCATAGCTTCTGCGAATCAGCCAAGCCGCCCCGCCTGCTGCCACTAACAATACCAAATCAAACCACCACGCGTGCAAGTAGGCGCCTGCATAAATCAACCCGAAGCTGATCGCCATGCTTAAGAACACCGGCACGATCACCGCACCGGAAGCGGCATTGCGATTCGGGTCAAACGCCGCGGCAAAAGGCAGGCCGCGGCTGAGCAATTGACGGCCGATCAATAACGTCGCCATGTAATCCACTGCCAACACTGCCGCCAAACTCAAGACCCCGCGCACCCCGACACCAGCGATGCCAAATACGCCTAATATCAACACGATCGGCACGATCAAGCGGGCAAACAGCGCTTCAACTGTTGCCAACACCAACGCACCGTGTTCTGCAAACGGCACATAAGTAAACACCCGCATCGCCTGCGGCTGGTCGCTGAAGTTCAAGTTGATCACCGCCAGCGGCAAGGACATCGCCACCATCAGCCCCACATAAGGCAGAAAAGGCGCCATGCTTTGCCACAGGTTCTTGCTGTCGCGATTGAAATTCAACACCAATACCCCCAGCACCACCATCATGTAAGCCAAATTGGGATACACGCGTAATTTGTACTCGCGCTCTTGGCGCAAATGTTGCCAAGCCAACAAGAAATAGCCGCTGACCGTGGGCTTGGCGGCAAAGATGCGCCGACACAAGCGGTAATACCAGCCTAACTTGCGCACCGCGTCGTTGGCGGTGTCCAACTTGGCTAAATATTGTTCGAAGTTGGCCGCATGCCGCGCATAAAACCACGCCATCACCACCGGCACCACGATCGCCAAGCCTGCCGCGATCCAATCGCTGGCTTGCGCCGTTAAGCTGCCCACTGTGGGCAAGCCGGCAAACCAAGCCGGCGGCGTCAATAACAGCCACCAAGCCAAATGCTTGGCACCACTGCCGCTGCCAATACTCAGCCGCGGCAGAATCTGGCTGCCGGCATACACAGCGATCATCAAGGCAATTTGCAACAAGTTCAACAGGTTCTTTAACCGCTCGCCATCAAAGAAGCGCAGTACCAACAAATACACCAATAACGCTGCCACTAAAGAGAAAACGGCGCACAACAGCAAGCCCACGGCAAACAAGACGGCTGCTAACACCCCAAAACGCAACACGGTTGGGACCAAGGCAAAGACGCCTAACGCTGCGGTGTTCAACAACAAATACCAGCCCACCACATATAAGCGCGCCGCATTAATGGTGCTGGCCGAAACACCGCGGGTGAAGAATTGATTGCGGTCTTTGGGATCAAGCATCAGCGGCGAATAGCCTGTCAGCATCACCATGAACAACCACAACATGAATGTCGCATAATACATGGTATAGCCGATTGCAGGACCCATCATCCATAACAACAGCATCAAGAAGAAGCCGATCAACAGGTCCATTAACAAGCTGTTGCGCAAGGCATGCGTGCTGGGCTTATTAGACGAAATACCTAAACCTAAACTCGTGTCGCGATTGGCCAAACGCCGCTTATTTGCTACCAACAGCTGAAACTGCGCGGCATCAACGCCATAGCGGCGCAACATTTTGCCGACAGCGGCAACACCATTAATCGCCATCAGCGTCGCCTCCTTGAACCAAGGACACGAAGGCCGCGGCGGTTTGGCCGTGTTCTTCAAAGCCGGTCAATTGGTTGAACAGCTGTTGCAAGCTGGTGTCTTGATCTTGCACCAACTCGCCAAACGCCCCATCAGCCACCACTTGCCCGTCGTTGAGCAGCAAGATGCGATCAGACAGCTTCTGCACCACATCCATGATGTGGCTGGAATAGAAAATCGTTTTGCCGGCGTCGCGCAGCTGCATCAAGATCTCTTCCACCACCAACACCGCATTGGCATCCAACCCGTTCAACGGCTCATCCCAAAACAAAATATCCGGATCATGCAACAAACTGGCACAAATCAACACCAACTGCCGCATCCCCTTGGAAAAACCGGCGATCCGCGAATCCACCGCATGCCCCAACCCTAACAATTGCAGCATGCCTTCCGCTTTGTGATCGGCGACGGCAGCGTCTAAGCCGTAAAGCTGGCCGATCATCACCAGATATTCCCGCGCCGTCAGCGCATCAAACAAGTCGGCGCCTTCTGGGACATAGCCGATGCGCTTCTTATACGCCGAATCTTCTTGGCGGATCGGCTCGCCAAAAAGCCGGATCTCGCCTTGTGTGGCGGTGATCAAACCTAAGATCAGCTTCACGGTGGTGCTTTTGCCGGCACCGTTTTGGCCGATGTAGCCGACAATGGTGCCAGGCTCGATGGCGAAGTTGACCCCTTTGAGCACCTCATGGTTGCCGAAACGCTTGTGCACGTCGATCAGTTCAATAGCTGCTGTCATATTTATTCCTCCAAAAAAAACGCATACTTGGCCATGTTGCTGGTCAAAGTATGCGCTTCACAAAACGTGGTGTCGATAGTTTCAAACTAACAATAATGTCACATCAAATGTGGCCAAGAACGCTTACAACAACAACGCCTTCTAAGCGGCGCAGTATTGGTCAAAGCCTTGCAAACTCACACCTGGTGCAGTTTGCTGCTTAGCTAATGGGGGCGTTGTGGAAGCGAATAATAATCGCAACTAACTTATCACAAACCCCCGCGCATTCTGGCTCAATTTTCGGTAAAAAACAGCGGCGGCTATGCCCCTTGGCCATAATATTGCGCATCTACTGTGCGCTGCCACTTGGCCAGTTCAGCGGCGCTTAGCGGAATGCCTTTAGCCGCCAGCGGCAAGTGGTGGGCTTGATCATATTGGTAATCCAACATGATTTCTTGGGCTTGTTGATGCAAGTATGCGGGATCTTGCAAGCGCGCTTTGTCCACCGCAGCTCTGGGCCGCTGCATCCGGCCGAAAAGCGGGGTGGTGTATACCCGTTTGGTGGGCTTGGTGATCATCACTAACGGCACTGCAAAATCTGCTACCGCATCCAGAGTCTGGCGGTAAAGTTTGCGCTGATGCGCCTGCATCGCCGCAAACTTGACCAACGCGGCCTCAGGCAGTGTGCGCACCACCCGCTTTGCTCGGCGTTGATAACGATCTAAGCCGCTTAGATCCATCGGCCAGGCACTGACCGCCGCAGCAAGCTGCTTGGCGATTTTAACGGCCTTGTCAGATTTGCCCAGATAATGGGCACTCCAAGTCGCCTGCAGCTGCAAGATCTTGGCGCGACCGGCTTTGAATACTTGTTCCACTTGCCCGCGATACGCCGGATGCGTGACCACCAGCACTTGTTGCAAGCGGCCTTGCACAGCGATTTCATTGGCGTAGCGGATCGGCGCTTCTGCTGCCATCAACTCAGGCGTCACCGCTAAGCCAACTGTCTCGATGCCTGCGTTCTCAATTTGCCGCCGACGCATCGCCACGCTAAACACGCGGATCAACAACACCTCTTGGGCAACAACGACGCCGGCAGCATTCACGATCCACAAATTCTTCGGCCGATCAACAATACCGCTGAGTAATTGTTTGGCTGCTTTGGTTACCATGGTGCAACCCCCTTTCTCGTCTGCCTTAATTATACGAAGCAGCGCGGCATAACACGAATTTTTGCCTTTTGTAAATTTATTGTAAAATGTTAGAAAAGCGCTTGCATTTAGCTGCTGAAGATGGCATCTTAACCTCACGAGCTCCCGGGGGGCGGAGACAAGCGAAGGCCAAGCTTGCCTGTTCCCTTCTCCCCGAAACGGACCATTCTGGCAGCGCGAGGCTATCCCTCAAAGCTGTGGTCCGCTCGTCCAGAGCGTCAGCCGACTGCACGCGATGAAGCCTGTGCCCATGAAAAACCAGGCAAACCAGGACGTACACAGTCCCTCAGCAAGTGCCAACACTTGCTGGGTACCTATGCAAACGCAAACGCAATGAATCATAACCGAATCACTCAATTACCCGATCGCACTGCGCTGATCGGGTAATTGTTGTGTCACCACGTCAAAATACCGCACAATGATCGGCCTTGCAGACTGATCATTATGCGGTATTTAACGTGATGCGTTACGTTCCACTTGGCGATTGCGCAAATCACCCGCCAAGTAACGCAAACGACTTTATGGCTCAGCTTGTTGTTTGTCAGCTTGTTCGACCGCCAATTGTGCCACCAAGTTCAAATAGTTGAACGGCTGGTCGTAATGGGGATTGAACAGCATATCCTGATACGCCAGTTGTTCAATGGTGTTGCGGTTTTGAATGGCGATAGATAAAGCGTTGGCACTTTGGGTGATTTCGTGTTGGCTCAACAGCTGCGCCCCTAAGATGCGATGATCTTCGGTATGATACACCAAAGTGATCTTCACATCGGGGTGCGTTGGCATAAACGCCGGACGATATGGGCCGACATAAGTCACTGCCGAAGCTGGGATCCCTTGCTTTTGCGCATTGACCAAAGTCAACCCGGTGGTGCCTAAGTTATCGTCAAACACCCGCAGCGCCGTGGTCGCTTGAGTGCCAAGATCTGCTTGCACATTGCCAAAGACATTGCGGCCAACCACATAGCCTTGCCGCACCGCATTAGACGCCAGCGGAATATAAGCCGGCTTGCCGGTAGGATTAAAGTGCGAAGTGCAAGCATCCCCGGCAGCGTAAATATTCTCATCGGATGTTTGCATCCACTTGTTGGTTAAGATCGCACCATGGCGATCCATGGCCACTTGTCCCGTCAACAAACTGGTATTAGCCAGAAAGCCGGTGCAGACGATCACCATATCTGCAGGATAACTGTGATTGGCGGTTTGGACCATCACCGGCTCTGCTTCATTGTCATGTTCAAAAGCTTCTACCCGGGCATTAAGCTGGACATTAACGCCATATTCTTTCAGCTTGGCCACCAGTTGCGCCGACATGTCCGGATCAATGTAGTTGTTTAACAGCTGCGCATTGCCTTGCAGCAGCGTCACGTCATGATCTAAACCTGTCAAAGCTTCCGCCAACTCCACTCCGATATAGCCGGCACCGACGATCACAATGCGCCGGCTGCGCTTGGCCACCACGTGTAAGGCGTCTGCTTGTTTGGCATCTTTGCACAACAGTACCCGCCGATCATCGATCCCAAATAGCGGCGGAACTTGCACATAAGAGCCAGTGGTGACGATCAATTTGTCATAATGATCCGAAAAGACTGCATTAGACTTTAAGTCCTGCACCTTCAAGGTTTGGCTTTTGGCGTCGATTTGCAGCACATCATGGCGGGTGTGTACACTCACGCCTAAGCTGGCCAAATGTTCTGGAGTTTCATAGAACATGTCTTCCAGATGCGCCACTTCGCCAGATAAGTACAGCGCGATCCCGCATGACAAGAAAGAAACGTTATCGTCACGCTCATACACAACCACGTCAGCTTCTGGATGAAACTTCTTGATGGTGTTAATGGCTGCAACGCCGGCATGGGTGCAGCCAACAATCACGATTCTCATATTCCCCTCCACTATTTAGCGCGGATCATCTTGGGCCAAACGCAACAAGTGCGGCTTGCCATAATAATAGCCTTGGCGCAAATCAATGTGCAATTGATTGGCCACTTCATCATCATGCGCATCTTCAATGCCTTCCAGAATGAAGCGCAGGTTCTGCTTTTGCGCAATATCGCGCCACAATTCCACGCGGGTATGCAACTGAGGATCTTCTAAGCCGTCGGGAAAATTCTGCAAGGCAAACTTGATCTCAGAAGCATAAGGCAGCAATTCTTCAACATGGCTGAAGTCGTTATCCCCAGAGTCGACATCATCGATTGAAAGCTCCATGCCGCGCGCCAAGTAGCGCTTGATCTGCGGCAGCAGTTCCGCCAAAGCCACATTGCGATCACTTTCTTCTTCGGTCAGCTCGACCACCAGTTTCACCGGCCGCAAGTGATTCTGGGCTTTGATCAAGGCGGTGTTGACCTCAGGATCAAGCAATTGGGTGCGATTCAAGTTCACCGACACCGACGGGATCTTCAGCGCCAAGCGGCTGGTGGTGGCGACTAACACATCCGCGACAATATGTGCTGGAATATCGGAAAAATGCGCCGGCGGCCGCCACCCGTCTTTGGTGTGGGTCTTCATCAGCAACTCATAGCCGATCAAGGTGTTATTCACCGTATTCAACTGCGGTTGGATAAAGTATCGATACATCAGCAGCCCCTCATCTTGCCAGAAATTGTTTAAAAGATTATTATGCACCTGGCCTAAGTCCAATACAAACCGTCCAGTGCAGTGTCTGGCTACATTCAAGTTGTTCAACTGAAAATAATCACGACAGTTTTCATCCCATTGTTGCAGACATCGGCACCTTTTTGGCGTTCTGATCAACCAGGTAAACATTAATTCGCGTCAGGTGCGCTTTCAACATTCTCGTCAAAAATCAAACCGTTCCACGACCCGCTTGGCCAGCGGCTGCAAGTCGCGGTTGTTGGCGCCAAATTCTTGCCTAAACCATGCGGCTTGCTCAGCACTTAAAGTCAAGTCGTGGTTTTGCAGCACATACCATTCCACGCCTTCAGTCAATGGCGGCGTGGTCAAAGAGCCCAGGTAATGGAAGCCTTGCCCGTGTTTGGGCCACAACGGCGTCAAATCGATCGCTACTGAATGCTGATCATGCGCGAAGCGGTCGATCACTTGTTGCACGGTGGCATTAGCGGCGCCAAGCGGCAACAACACCGCCACCACGCACAGCTGACCTAAAGCCGTTTGATGAACGAAGTGCACCTCAAAGCCTGCAGCCAGGTCGCTTGAATGCTCTGCCGGTGAGTGAAAATGGGCCTGCACCGCGTGATACGAATGCTCGCCAATCGTCACGGCCCCGCTGCCTAACAGCTTGATGGTGGTACCGTCATCAAGTTCTTGCGTCATTTGATAAGGCTTGGTAACGGTCAGGTTTAATGCCCCAACTGACTTAGCATCATGCAAGGCCACTGGCGATTGCTGCTGGCCAAAGCCATTGGGCCATTGTGCTTGCTTAGTATAATCGAGTGTCACCTTGATCTCCTCTTTTCATTGCTGCAGGATCTTGGCCAACGCGTGATATTGTTTGGTCATCCAGCTGGTATAAGTCAAATGCTTCGGCAGCGTTTCCGTCACGTCTAACACCGGCACCCCATGTTGTTTGGCGTCTGCCACGGCATTATCCACAATGGCGCTTTGCACCTGGGTGTTGCGCACAAAGAAGCGGATCTTACCGGCTTGCACTTGGCTTTGCAGCGCCTTGACATCAGCGGGACTGGGGTCAGTGCCTTCTTCTACCGCGCTGGCAAAATGCGGATTAGCCACTTGATAACCTAAATAATGCAAGGCATTATCAAATACCGGCTCCGATACCGCCACCAACTGGCCTGGCTGCTTGGCGCGCAAACTGTCGATCGTGGCCAATAGCGGCTTAAGACTTTGAATGTAGCGTTGCGCATTTTTTTCATAAGCGGCTTTGTGTTTCGGGTCGCTTCTGCTTAACTGCTTGGCTAAGGCGTTGGCCAGTTTGGGCATGGCCGTTGGGTTATACCAAATATGTTCATTCTGCCCATCATGCACGCCGACGACTTTGGCAGCAGACACCACTGCCACATGCGGCTCTGCAGCAGTGAGTTTGCTCATCCATGAATCGTAGCCGGCGCCGTTGGCCAACACCACATCAGCTTGCGCCACCAGCTTGCCATCTGCAACAGTCGGCGTGAAATCATGCGGGTCGACTGCCGGGTCATTGATCACACTATGCACATGACCATGTGTGCCGACCACCGCCTTGGCGACTTCAGCGTAAAAGTCGACACTGGTTACCACATTGAGTTTGTTAGTCGCCTGCTGCTGGCGGCTGCAGCCGACTAACACGAACATTAATATTGTCAGCAGCCAATACCGTTTGTTTGCCAAAATATTCCTCCTGGTATCCGATACTGCCATTATACCGTAAATTCACTTCTTGCGTCTTTATGCCATAATTGGCATACTATAGGAAAGTCCCAGCAGGAGGCAGCATGCATGGCACTATTTGATCGCGAGAATCAACTGATCCAGATCTTGGAAAGTCTGGCGCGCACTGGTAACATTTCCCAAACCGCTAATGAATTATTCTTGACTCAACCCACTGTTTCAAAGATCATTCGCACCCAAGAGAAAGAATTTGGCTGCGAATTTATCGATCGCACCGCCCACCCTTTGAAGCTCACTTACGCCGGTGAATATTACCTCACCAAGATCAAGGGCTTGGCCCAAGCGTATCAAACCATGAGCAACAACTTGCAAGCTTACGCTACCGATTTGCAAGGGCAATTATCCATCGGCATCAATCCCAGCTTAGCCCAAGTTATCTTGCCGCGGATCTTGCCGCGCTTTCATCGCCATTATCCGCAAATCGAAGTACAGCTTCTCGAACGCGATTCCCAAACTTTGCAGCAGCTGGTGCATAACGGTGATTTAGACATTTATATCGGCGTCACGCCGGCTTATAATCGGGCCTTAGCCTATCGCCACTTATACAACGACGGCGGCATGCTGGTATTGCCCAAAGCCTTGGCCCCGGCGAAGCTGCCGGCATCGCCGATCAAAGACGCGGCGCCTTTGCTTAACGGCGTGGACTTCATCGCCGAAACGCCAGATTCAGATTATCAGCGCACAGTTGCCGCATATTTAACCAAATACAACATCACCCCAAACCAGATCCTGCAAACGCCGAATTTGACCACCGCCTGTGTGCTGGCCACTGCCGGCTTAGGCGCTACCATTGTGCCGAATTCGATGCCCAAGTCTTATCTCAAAGACCATGCAGTGGTGTGTGTGGCCTTGGATGCCAGCGTTTTTCAAACCGAAGTGCAAATCGCTTATAACCAAGAACGCCAGCTTAATGAACCGCTGCAGACTTTTATCGAAATGGCTACTACAGCATTTAGTTAACGTCGATTTTGCACGATTGGCATAATTTTAGACGAATTTTTCAGCAAAAAAGATTAAAGTGTTGTACGCTTAACGTGAGCACATCGTTGAGCCTTCAGTCGAGTGCCGGCATGCCTTGGGTTATGCCGGTATTCACTGTTGTCGATCCTCGCGCTCACATCTACCCACTGTCGCCGATTTCAGGCGGCCATTTATTAGGAGGAACAATTTATGAATGGTAGCACCGCCTTCCATTTGAAACAAATCATGAGTGCCGAGCACCTCAGCTTGACGCAGGCCGCCAAGCTGATCGGCATCTCACCGTCGAGCATGCGTAAGGTGCTCAAAGACACTAAGATGAGCCAAGCCGTGATGTTTAAGGTCAACCGCTTCATCGACGAACACAAAGACATCGTGGCCACGCGCCCAGGCGAATTACCTAAAGCCGCCACGCCAGAAACCACGCCTGCCCAGCCAAAAGCCCGTGCGGCCAAAGCTGAACAGTCGGCTGAACCCAAGCGCCAAACCCGCCAACGCAAAGCCAAGCCTGCCAACGAGTCTAAGCAAGCCGCTGCCAAAAAGGCTGCCGATCAAGCAGCCAAGCAACCCGCTGCCAAACCAGCCAAGCCTGCCACTAAGCGCCAAGCAACGCCAAAAGCGGCAGCCAAGGCACAAAAGCCTGAGCAAACGACTGCTGAAGCGGCTGAGACAAAGCCCGCTTTGAAGCGGCCAACGCGCCGCCAGCGCCAACAAGCGGCTAAGCAGCGGTTTGTGATCCATCAAATCGATGGCGAACCGATCGTGCCAGAAGCCTTGCAAGACGCCAAGGCCCACGACACCAAGCCGCAAGCCAAGTCTAACACGGCACAAATGGCCGCCAGGGCTGAAGAATTATCCCAAGCCAAAGTCGGCAGCATGGATCCAAAACCAGCCGCGACGAAAGCGGAAAAACCAGCCGCCAAGCGCAGCCAAGCTGCTGCAAAACCAGCCAAGTCCGCCAAAGCTCAAGCTAAACAAACTGCCAAAGTTGCCGAACAGCCTAAAGCCCAAGCTAAGCAAACTGCCAAAGCTGCCGAACAGCCTAAAGCTCAAGCTAAACAAACTGCCAAAGCAGCCGAACAGCCTAAAGCTCAAGCTAAACAAACTGCCAAAGCTGCTGAACAGCCTAAAGCTCAAGCTAAACAAACTGCCAAAGCAGCTGAACAGCCTAAAGCTCAAGCCAAGCCTGAAGTCGAAGTTAAGCCTGTTGCTAAAGCCGAAACCAAGCCGGCTGAAGCGGCCAACAACACCCCAGTTGTGCATCGCGCCAAGACGCCAGTGGTTCAAACAACCAGCGAACAGCCGGCACCAAAACCAGACGTGCAAACTGTGGCGCATCCTTTGCTACATGAGCACAATCAAACCCTGCAGTTGTTTGTGGATGAATCTTTTGTCCATGGCAACGATTATCAACGCAACATGTTTATCGGCGTGACCTTGGTCAACCAAGACAACGCCCATGCCTTGGATCAATTCACCAACACCTTGTATCCATTCGGCTGGCAACCAGGCGACGAGGTCAAAGCCCGCGGCAAGAGCCACGAACAAATCGCGGCAATGTTGACACAAGCCCACTCTGATCAAGCCGAGAACTTCGTGGTTTACTCGCCGCAATCTGACACCGGCAACTTCGCGTTAGGCTTTGGCGTGTTATATCCTTACATCGCCACGATCTTGCGTGTGCTGCAGCAAATCGAGAACTTGCCTAACAAGGTACGCATTGCCTTGGATCGCCGCAATGAAATCGAAGACGAACAACTGGCCGTTGCGGCGCGCATGTTGAACTCTTATGTCAAAGCCCAAACCGGCAAAGACGTGATGTTCATGCTGCGCACCAGCGACTCCAAGTCCACCATTGCCATTCAATACAGTGACTTCGCCGCGCATGCTGCATTGACCTTCACCAAAGATCAATTGGCCGAATGCGGCATCACCCGCTTGGCTGATTTAGGTGCTGTTGTCGGTGATCAAGTGACCTTATTCTCGATGATCGGCTTGCAGAAGTACATGTTAGACGACCACAGCGTCGTCCAGCAACAAGCCGGCTATCACAACCCGGTGTTGATCGCCGCCGAGCGCTTGTTCCGCTTAGCCAACAAAGCCACCAGCTTAACGCAAGTGCCTGATGAAACCTTGACGCAAGCCAAGTTAGTCATCAACCAGCTCTTACAGACCTTGCCAAGTGCCATCAATGGCGCCATCACCAAGATGCCGTTCCAGAACTGGTATGACATGGTGGCCCGCGCCAGTGCTTTGTTGCACTACACCGACGAAACCTTACCGGAATTTGAAATCGATCCTGATGCGATGCAAATCGCCCAAGACGCGCTGAACAACATCGCCAACTTGTTGGCTTCAGCCAAATAACCCAATCTCCACAAAAACAGCGCCGATCATCACAAATGTGATGACTGGCGCTATTTTTGTGCGATCGCGGCGTTTACCACGGCACGATCCCGTCTTCTTCAGTGAAGGTGCCGTTAAGCTTGTTGTCTGGTGACAACGCCAATTCGATGGTGCGCTTGGCGCCTTCATCAACGGTTTTGGCGCCGTGCTTGGCAAATTCTTCTTTGTTGACCAGATCCGTGGCGGTCATCCCTGGGTTAACCGAGTTAGCCGTGATGGTGGTGCCTTTGAACTCTTTGGCATAGGCGATGGTCATGGCGTTCAACGCGGTTTTAGACGCTTGATACGGGAAAGCGACGATCTTTGAGAACATCGATTGCGGATCCGTGGCCAAGCCTAGCGACCCCATGTCGGAGGTTACAGTAATGATCTTACCAAAAGGCGCTTGTTTCAATAACGGGATGGCGGCTTGGGTCATGGCCACGGTACCAAAGAAGTTGGTTTCAAACACCTTGCGCAAATCGGCTTCAGTCGTCGCCGATGGCATCACGCCTTGCGGGCCGGAAATGCCGGCGTTATTGATCAGAATGTTCAAATACCCGTACTTGTCTTGGATCGTTTGGATCGTTTCATCGATCGATTCGCGATTGGTAATGTCACAATGCACTAGCGTTACATCCAAGCCTTGATCTTGCAGCTGCTTGGCGGCAGTTTGCCCAAGCGCCATATCATAAGCCCCCATGAAAACATGTTGCCCATGTTCGCTTAACGCCTTGGCATGCACAAACCCCATGCCGCGTTCAGCCCCGGTGATCAAAGTTACAACTGCTTGTTTATCACTCATCTGAATTTCTCCTTTAGTTATTGCTCAGTTGCTTCAACGCTGATGGCAGGTTTGATCCCGGCTGCGACCAACTGGCGTGCGCACCAGTTAGCGACAGAACGCGGCTTGTGGTCAAGCAGCGACAACAATTGCTGATTGTTGCCGGCCCAGCCCCACTTGTTGTAAGACTTGCGCAGCGCATAGAAGCATTCCGTGGCAAAACTGTCGCTGCCGGCGAAATAATCCGGCCAGTATTTGACTAATTGATCTTCTGGTACCGAAATCGGCGTGATGGTCTTGCCTGACACTTTGCTCATCACCGCCGCCACTTCGCGCGGCGTCATTGTCTCGTTGCTGCAAGTGTAAATGGCGTACTTAAAGCCGTCTTCGGTGAGCATCTTGCTGGCACAATCGGCAACATCCAAGGGATCGACCCAAGAAACAACTTTGTCGATGTCACACATGCTTGGGTATTCACCCATGTCATAAAACAGCTTCATGAAGATATTTTGATGATAGGTAGATGGCCGAAGCACCGACCAGTCTAAATCAGTTTCAGCGCCGCGATACAGCAAGTACCGCTCGTCTTCGGCCTTCATGCGGTGTTGCAGCAGCGTATCCATGTTCGGGTACATGCAAGACAAGTAGACGAATTTCTTGACCTTGGCATTGATTGCTGCATCAATGGCGATGCGGCCCATTTTGGCTTCTTGATAAGTAAATTGCGGCGGGATATATAAGACTCGATCGCAGCCTTTCATGGCTTCGGCCACAAATTTAGGATCGCGGCTGTCGCCAACCATGGTTTCTTTGACGCCTTGTTGTTCGAATTGCTTAATGTCTGGGTTCATGTCGATGGCGCGAATATCGAAGCCTTTACCAGCTAAGTAAGGCACGATTTGACGGCCGACTTTGCCGTATGCACAGGTAATTAGTAACATTCTTCACATCTCCTTTACGTTCATAGCGTAACCCCTTACAATAAACTCGTCAAGTAATACTTGATGAGTTTATTTCCTGCGACGGCAGATTCATGTTACGATGATCTTCGAGGTGAAACGGTATGGAGGAGAAACTATCACAGCGCCAAGCCCAGTACAATAAGACTCGGGCCTTATTCTTGCAAATGGCCAAGCAACTGTTCAAAACCAAAGGCTATGACAGCACAAAAGTCAGTGATATTGTGGCTTTGAGCAACAAAAACATCAGCACCTTGTATCACTATTTCCCCCAAGGCAAGAAAGATATCGTCAAGGCGCTGCTATTAAGCGACATCAAAGAAGAGTTCGACAAACTCGAACAACTCATCCAACAAAACGACAACATGCCCTTGGTCGAAGCTTTGCATTTGTTCTACCGCCAGTTCGTTGAGATCTTCTATGACAACTGGTATTTGATGTCGATCATGTTGTATTATCGGGCAGATTTCGAAGCGCATGTTACCCCAATCACAAGAACTGGCACCGATCATGTGCGTGAGCTGCTGGCAGAATTTCTCAAGCGCCGCGTCGCCAAACACGAAATCTATGTCCCTGATTGCACCGCCGCAGCCAAGTTATTCTTTGCCCCTGGGATGGAAAGTATCATCGTTAATTTCTCTGAGCCGGAGCAGAATATTTTCGACACCAAAGAAATCGACGAACTGATCGCCTGCTGGCAGCGCGAAGTCATTTTCTTCGAACAAGCCTAAGCTTTGGCCAGCAACTATTGCTTAACATCTGAATGGTTTAAGCCAACTTTATGGTTGGCTTGGCATACTGTGGTCAACAAAGAACTTGTATGCTCAGCTTCAGGAAGGATGTTATCGATGCAAATCGCAGATTGCGCCAATATTATGAACCTTGATCAACCCACCAAAGACCTGGTCAAAAGCCGCCATGCCACGTTGACAACTTTAACGCCGGACACGCGCCAAGTGAGACCTGGCGCGTGTTTTGTGGCGATCACCGGACGGCATTTCGACGGGCATCAACATGTTCAAGCAGCAATTGCAGCCGGTGCGATCATGGTTGTCGTCCAACACCCGGTTTCTGCCACCGGGGCGTTAATCGTGCAAGTACCAGACACCACCCAAGCCTTGGCGCAACTGGCGGTGGCCTGCTTTGGCGACCCCAGTGCCCAACTGCATGTGGTCGGCGTGACCGGCACCAATGGCAAAACCACAGTCACCCAGCTGATCGCCCAGATCCTGCAGCATGCTGCCCAACCTTGCGGGGTGATCGGCACCTTGGCGACTACCGGCGGCACCACGACTCACAAAGCAGTGAACACCACGCCTGATTGTTTCACCAATCAACAATACTTAAGCGAAATGGTGCAAGCCGGCAAGCAGGCCTGTGCCATGGAAGTGTCGTCGATCGGCTTAGTACAAGGACGCGTGCGCGGCATCGACTTTGATACGGCGGTGTTTACCAATCTTACCGAAGACCATCTGGATTATCACCAGAATTTTGCCAATTACTTCGAGGCTAAAGCATTATTGTTTGAACAACTCGGCAACAGCTATCATCACGGGCGCAAGGTCAAAACCGCTGTCATCAACATCGATGACCCGTACGGCCGCAAGCTTGTTGGCCGTACCGCTGCCAATATCATCACCTATGGCACAAAAGGCCGCGGCATGCTGCAAGCCACCCATATTCGCCAAGGCGCGCATGGCACGTCGTTCACGCTGCAAATCGCCGGCCGCCGTTATCCGGTACACTTGCAGCTGATGGGCGAATTTAATGTCTATAATGCCTTGGCGGCTTTTGGCGCGACTTACGCCCGCGGCATCGCACCAGCGGTGATCATTGCCGCCTTAGCGCAAGTTTCCGGCGTGCGCGGCCGCTTCCAAGTTGTTCCGACGCCGACAAAGGCCACGGTGATCGTGGATTATGCGCATACGCCAGACGGCTTGGCGAATGTTTTGGCCACGATCCGCGCTTTTGCCAAACGCAAGATCTTCTGTGTGGTGGGCTGCGGCGGCGATCGTGACGCGGCCAAACGCCCGCAAATGGCCACTATCGCGCTTCAACAAGCCAGCGATCCGATCTTCACTGCAGATAATCCGCGCACAGAAGAGCCTGAAGCGATCATTGACGAAATGGTGGCAGGCCTTGATCCGGCCACTTACACGCGGCTGAGTGATCGCCGCCAAGCGATTACCTATGCCTTAAGCCAAGCGCAAGCAGGTGACGTTGTGTTGATCGCCGGCAAAGGGCATGAAGATTATCAAATCATTGGCACCACCAAGCAGCATTTTGATGATGCCGAAGTGGTGCAAGCCTATTATGCCAAGCAAGCAGTACGTTAACGCAAACATCCCCATGCCGCGGCATGGGGATGTTTGTTATGCGTCATCTTCTTGTTTCAAGATCCGCTCGGCTTTGGCTTGCAGGCGCTCGGCGGTTTCTGTTTCACCAGCTTCTCGCGTGGTGCGCTGAGGTAAGAAGAAATTGGCCACGCACATGGCCAAAACGATTCCGACCCCTAGCGGCAAGAATGCCGAATAATTCAAGTGGCTGACTTCGATCAACATGAACATCGCCATCAGCGGCGCTTGTTGCGTCACTGCCAGCAAGCTCGCCGCGCCGATCATCGCCGCTTGCCACAGCGGCAGGCTTGGCATCAACACGCTTAACAACGCGCCAATTGCTGAACCCACGGCAATCGATGGCGTCAAGGTCCCGCCGGCAGCCCCGGCTTTGAGACTAAGCAGTGTCACCAGCGCCTTAACCAGCGCACCTAACACCAGCCAGCCTAACACCTGAGTGCTGTGGGTGTTAAACACCAACTGCGCCAAGGCGCGGCCGTTGCCGGTGACTTGCGGGAATTTGATCGCCACTAAGCCGGTGATCAAAGCCGCCAGCGGCAGCTGCCACAACAGCGGCCGCCGCTGCGCTTGGCGCAAGCTGGCCCATTGGATCGCCCGGCGAAAATACGCGCCGATCACGCCGCAAAGCGGGCCGATCACCACAGCCAACACCACGATCTTCGGGGCAAAAGCTTGCGGACCGACTAGATAATATGGCCTGAAGCCTTTTAACAGCGAGCCGACCCCCATGGCAATCATGGACATGCTTAAACTTACTAACACCGCGCGGCGGGTGACTTTTTTGTATAAGATCTCAACGCTAAACAACATGCCGGTGACCGGCGCGATATACACGCCGGCAAACCCAGCGCCTGCCGCTGCTGCTACCAGCAAATGCGAATCGTCTGGACTTAATTGGATATGTAACCATTTGTGCAAAACGCGCTGCCACCATTGCGACAACATCGCCGCAAATTCGCGCGGCGCCAATTCGCGGCCTACTGAACCGCCGACGCCGACGTACAACATCTGCGTGAAAGTATGCAGCACCGTGGTCAACCCAGACATTTGCGCACCGGCCACAGCGTCTTTGACGCTGACGGTGGGTTTGAGGCGATTGCGGATCACCCACCAAATTATCGCAGCGACAATGCCGCCGCCGACAATGGCCAAGACGCGATGCAGCGGCGACACCACCGCATAAGGATGTTGGGCAGTTTCGGCAAAATTAAAGATCACATGCAATACCAATTCCAAGAAGCCGCTTAACAACACGGCGCCTAACCCGGCCAGCACGCCAATCGTGACGGTTGCGATCGCCAAAGCGAGGTTTTGCTTGTTCTTCAAGGGGAAACTCTCCTTTCTTGCAACTTGCTTGATTCTAGGATACCCCTTGCAGCACATGCCGTCACGTCAAGTTTAAGACCTTAACCAACCTTTGAGCGATCAGTTTAGCGCCTTAAACGCTGCTTGCGGCACTTGCTTGATGGAAACGGCATGATAACTCATCACATAAGCGCCTTTGCTTTGAATCGCCAAATACTTGCCCACTTGCAATTCTTTCATGCCCATAAATTGCAGCGGCCGCGTTTGTCCAGTTGCCGCAGCAGCGGTTTGTTGGTAAATAGGCGTGTGGTGGCTGTCGTATTGCTTAGGTTTGCCGATCAACACATAATACGTGGTTGGCTTGACTAGCGGATTAAACGAATCAACCACTGCCGCCATTTCTGAACTGCTGCGCGCCGTAACCAGCTTGGCACCCATTAACAATGCCGCGATCAAAACGACCACACTCAAACAAAATCCCAAGATCTTCTTCACGATCATCCCTCCTGTCTGATTGCTTCAGCATATCAGACAGGTGATGACGCCACATTCGCCTCTCGTCGCAATTAATTTCAGTCGTTGGTCGTAAGTTTTAGCCAAGCAATCATTTGCGCCGCGATCCAGTGCTGCTGTTTGGCGTCGCTGATGGTTGCTGGCTTATCACTACGTTGGGCACCATAGCTGCCAAAGCCCGCGTGATTGCCGCCGCTTAGCTGCTTATATTGCGCATCAGCTGGCAAATATGCCTTTGCTTTGCGCCAAGCTGACCAATTTAACACCCCATCGTTGCTGGCAGTCAGTGACAACACCGGTACGCCAGTATGCTTCAAGCTGCCTTTGGCGTCAGGATAGCTCGCCATGAAATACACCCCGTGCAATTTCGCACTTGGATGATTGTGGGCATACCGTGCCGCCATCACCCCGCCTAGCGAATGGCCGCCGATCACATACCCAGCACGGCTTGTCGCCACTTTATCTGCCGCATTGCCTGATAACACCGCCAAATTCAACGGCATCTTCACAATCGCCACCGGATAGCCGCAAGCAGCCACCCGCTTGGCCCAAATGCTGTAGCTTTGCGGCGCCACTAACGCCCCAGGGTAGAAGATCACCGTGGGCTTGCCGACTTTGGCTGCTGGAAAATAATCGCCATAAGCTTTGCGAGTTGCAGCTTGATTGGCTTGTTCAGCAGTCTTGCTCGGCTGATAGGTCAACTGATGCACAGCTACTGCGCAAGCCCCGCTTAACCCAGCCAGCAGCACCACGATGCCGATCAGCCATTTGTGCCATTTGCGCATACTTTTGCCCCTTTCAAGCGCGTCATAAAAGCGCCGACGCACCGCGATTCAAGTTTGAATCGTGGTACAGCGACGCTTCTATTATAGCCTTATGCGTATTTATTTCGTGATGATGATATCAGAAGCCTTGATATCAGAACCGAAGTACGGTGCCAATTCCTTCTGGTAATCTTTCTCAAAGAAGCCGTTCTTGTTGAGCTTCTTGATTTCTTTGTTAGTCCAAGTCAACAAAGCCTTGTTGCCTTTCTTAACGGCAGGCGAAATGTAAGAGCTTGGGCCAAGGGTCTTGATGCCGACAGTGTAAGTTGGGTTGTTCTTGACCCAAGCATACAAGTAGGAGTTATCATCAGCCAAGGCGGCGGCGCGATCATTCTTCAACGCGTTGAACTGTTGGGTCTTGGAATCATACTTCTGCAAAGTGACGGACTTCTGGTCAGTGGTGAAGTATTGTTCCGCCGTGGTGCCTTTGGTGACGATCACCGACTTGCCTTTCAGCTGGCTGACCTTAGTGACTGCCTTGGACTTCTTGGATACGACGCCGACAGACACTTTCATGTATGGATCGGCGAAGTCAACGACTTGCTTGCGGTCGTCAGTGACGGTAAAGTTGGCCAAAACCATATCCACCTTGCCGGCTTTCAAAGCGTCCACGCGGCCGTTGGCGTTAACTTGCACGAACTTGGCCTTAACGCCTAAGTCCTTGGCGATTTGGCGCGCCAATTCCAAGTCATAGCCGACGCGCTTGCCGGACTTGTTGATCCAGCCATAAGGTTGTAAATCGCCGAACACCGCGATTTTGATCACGCCGGCTTTCTTGATTTTTGCTACGGCATCATTGCTGGCGCTGGAGCTGGAGGAGCTGCTGCTTTTGCCGCAAGCACTGGCGAACACCAACAACGCAGCCAAAACGGTAAATAAACCTAATAAATGCTTCTTTTTCATGAGGAGTCCCCTTTTTATTGTGAGCGTATCCCCGCTCGTGGATTTATGGAATGAAGTGATGATGCAATGAAGCTTGATACAATGCGATTGTGTGCAAGTTGTACGGTGCAAGCTGCACCGAGGAAACGGCCACATCGAAGGTATTGATGATGATGTGGCATGTCGATGCAAAATACGACACGCTGCGGCGGGAGATCAGGCGTGACGCAGCTTGGGCCAAGTACGCCCAAATGTCATCTTGCCTTATATCCACCGCTAAAACCGCTTTGCTGCGCTTTGGGGTTTTCGTCGAGCTCCGCAAAGCAACGCGGCGGGATATAAGTCGTGACGCCGCTTGGGCATAAATCGCCCAAACGTCATCCCGCCTTATATCCACCGCTAAAACCGCTTTGCTGCGCTTTGGGTTTAGAAGCTCATGCTGGCTAGGAAATCCTTGGCTGAGTCGGTTGGCGGGTTGGTGAAGAATTCTTCTGCCGGCACGTCGGCGGTGATGGTACCTTCGTCTAGGAACAAGACGCGGTCGGCGACTTGGCGGGCGAAGTTCATTTCATGCGTGACGACGATCATGGTCATGTCTTGTTTGGCCAAGTCCACCATCATATCCAAGACCCCGCGCACCATTTCTGGGTCAAGACTGGCGGTGACTTCATCAAACAACATCATTTCCGGATTCATCGCCAAGGCGCGGGCAATGGCCACGCGCTGCTTTTGCCCGCCGGATAATTGACGCGGATAGCGTTCGGCAAAAGCTGCCAAGCCCACGTTTTCTAACAGTTGTCGGGCAGCTTGTTCAACTTCTTGCCGTGGCCGCTTGGCGACCTTCGTTGGCGCCAAGCAGACGTTGTCTAACACGGTGAGATTAGGAAATAAATCATAGCTTTGAAAAACCATGCCGATGTGTTGGCGCAGCTTCAGCCAAGTCGCCGCTTTTGGTTCAATTTTGTGCCCGTCGAAGTACAGCTCGCCGGCTTGGAAAGGTTCCAAGCCGTTCAAGGTGCGGATCAAGGTACTTTTGCCAGAGCCGGAGCGGCCAAGCAAGGCCACGACTTCGCCTTTATGCACGTCAAAGTTGATATCGTGCAGGATCTGATTCTTGTTGTACGCCTTGCTTAAATGACGTACGCTTAATAATTCAGCCATTACTCTGCTCCAATCGCTTCTTCTCGATATGCTTGGCCCACCAAGACAGCGGCGCGCACATGATGTAATACATGATGAACATAATGCCATACACCCAAAAGGCAAACGCCGGGTGCTTGTGGCCGTTGGCTTCCACCAAGGTTTGGCCGACGTTGACGATGTCCATCACCGAAATCATCAACAACAAGCTGGTGGTTTTGATGATCCGCGTTGCCAAGTTGATCGTCCCAGGCAAGGCCACCGGCACCGCTTGCGGCAACAAGACATAGCGCAACTGTTGCAAGCGCGTCAGCCCTAAGGCCGCGGCAGATTCGCGCTGATGCATTGGTACGGCGTTTAATGCCCCGCGGATAATATCAGACATTTCAGCGGCACACCACAGCGTGAAGGTGATGATGGCCACGGTTTGGCCGTCCATATCAACCGCCATGATCTGCGGCAAGAGGTAATACACCACAAACAGCAGCACCACCGTCGGAATGACCCGAAAAATTTCCAGATACAGCCGCAACACCAGCTGCAGCGGGCGGTTATGAATGGTACGCAAGGCCCCTAGAATGACCCCTAAGATCCCGCCTAAGATCAGCGTGATCACGGCGATCTTCAAGGTCACCCCAAACCCTGCCAGAAAGCGATGGAAGTTCTGGCCTTCGAATAGCAGATTAATGCCCGAATTCGCCATAACGCACCCGCCTTTCCAGCCAAGTCAAGGCCAAAGATAATGGAATCAAGGTGATGGCATAAGCCACCACCAGTTCAAATAAGTACTCGTTGCTGCGATAATATAAACCAATGAGATCAAGCGCTGTGTTCGTCAATTCCGGAATGGCGATCACGGTGAAGATCGAAGTTTCCTTGATCAGGAAAATCACGTTTGCGGCCAGCGCCGGCACCGACGCCGCCAAGCCTTGAGGCACGACGACGTAGCGCGCCAGTTGCAGATTCGTGAAACCCAAAGCCCGACCAGATTCGATTTGGCCTTTGGAAATCGCGTTGTAGCCGCTGGTGAATGCTTCTGCCATGTAACTGCCACCGAGGAAAGTTAACCCAAAAATCCCGCTGACGGTCGCACTCAACTTCATTCCAAGCCCTGGCAGGCCGTAATAAATGAAGAAGAGTTGCACAAGCAGCGGGGTATTACGTGATATCTCGATGTAAACCGACGCGATTTGGCGCAAGCCTGGCAGTTTGAAATACTGCGCTAGGCTAACAAGCGCCCCCACGAAGGTTGAAGCGAGAATTCCGATCAAGGAGAGTTTCAGGGTCAGCCAAAACGCTGCCACAAATTGTGGCAAGCTTTTGGCGATCACAGTCCAGTCCATTCCGTTGCCTCCTATTCGTAAAGCGTGACATCACACACATGCCTGAACACATGAAAACCATCTCCTTTATTCCGTATGGTCAAAATAAGCCGGCACACCCTTGTGCTTATTTTGGTACGGTTGATAGGTTCGATGTTACACATTAAAATATAGTGTGTCAATAACTCTTTTAGCTAATCTCAAACTCATAATTTGATCAGCTTGGCGCACCTGGCCGGAAACACTCGCAATCGCCTGCCAATTCTACTACACTGACATTAACAATCTCAAAGGAGCTCCTCATGAAAACTGCCTATCTCGCTGAAAGTTGGTTCAATCCAGCTCAACTTGCCTTACTCGCCGCCGCCACCCCTAAATTACAAGCCAATATCAGCTTAGATTGGGAGAATTCGTTTCGCCCGCAAGAGCACGCTTATCGTGATTGGACGCTTGAAAGCCATCCGGATTTATTGGCCAACACCGAATGGCAGCTGGGCACCTTCGCATCGGATGTCGCCGGCATCAATGCTTCTGATATCGTGATCGCTTTATATGACCCCACACCGCTGAATTCAGATCCTGGCGTGTTATGGGAGTTAGGTTATGCCTATGGCTTGCACAAGCCGGTGGTATTGGTACTGCCGGATGACAACACCACCGATTTGAATCTGATGCCGGCCATCGGCGCCACTGTTGTGATCCATGTTGCAGACTTGACAAACTTCAACTTCGCCCAGATCCACCATCAAGTCTATGACGGTGCTGTGTATTAGGAGGCCGCGATGGCAATTGCATTACCTGCACTGCAAGCTGATTTCTTGCGCTACGTTCAAATCAACACCAGAAGCGACGAACACGCCGCAATCAACCGCGTGCCGACGACTTCAGGCCAAACTGTGCTGGCCAAAATGTTAGTCGCACAACTCACGGCCATGGGCTTACAAGCTGTTCAGTTAAATCCCAACAACGGTTATGTCACTGCGACTTTGCCAGCCAACACGACCAAGAAGGCCCCGACGATCGGCTTCATCGCGCATTTGGATACTGCCGATTACAACGCTGACGCAGTCCATCCCCAGCTGCATCCCCATTACCAAGGCGAAAACATTCAATGGGCCAATGGGTTGAAGCTGACTGTTGAAGATTTTCCAGCGCTCAAGCAGTATTTCGGCCAGACTTTGATCACCGGCGACGGCACAACGCTGCTTGGCGTCGATGATAAAGCCGGCATTGCTGCAGCGATCGCCGCCATTCGTGCTTTACAAGCGCAACCGGCACTGCAACACGGCGCGGTGAAGCTGGCTTTTGGCCCAGATGAAGAAATCGGGCGCGGCGCTGATCGCTTCGATGTGCCAGGATTTGCTGCGGATTTTGCTTATACTTTGGACAACGGCAACTTAGGTGACATTGAATATGAAACCTTCAACGCCGCGCAAGCTGAAGTCACGATCCAAGGCGTCTCGGTCCATCCTGGCGAGGCCAAAGGCTTGATGGTCAACGCCTTAAGCTTGGCGATTGCCTTAGATCAAGCCTTGCCAGCGCTTGAACGACCGGAATATACTGCCGAGCGCGAAGGGTTCAACTTGTTGTTGCAACTTGATGGCACCGTGGCCCACGCCCGAGCAGTGTATATCATTCGCGATTTTGACCATGACCATTTCTTGGCGCGCAAGGCACAGTTCGTGGCGGCCATCAAGGCGCTTAACGCCGCTTATGCTAGCCCAAGGATCACTTATACGATGAGTGATCAATATTACAACATGGCCGACATCATCGCCAAAGACATGACGCCGGTGCATTTGGCTGAAGCGGCGATTCGCCAAGTGGGCTTGACGCCGCAGATCGTCCCGTTTCGCGGCGGCACTGATGGGTCGAAGATCACCTACCAAGGCTTGCCAACCCCGAATTTGTTTAACGGCGGGATCAACTTCCACGGGCCATATGAAGCCGTGTCATTGGAAGCAATGGGCAAGCTGGCCGAAACCTTGGTGGCGATCGCCACATTAGCGATGAAATAAGCCAATGCAAAAGGCTACGGTATAGACCAATCGTTTTGCAGGTCGTGACAGTTATTAATTGGAATTGACCGGCTGTAACTGGTGGGTTAAGATTGTCATGCTTAATGGTAATGCAGTCTGTTTCACGGGGGACCATAATCATGGATACGTTCTATGGACAACCGAAATTCTTATTATCCGCTTTAGATGCTAACGCTGTTGGCTATGAGCTGCTGATTCGGCGGCATCACAACGGGCAATGGCTGTTGCCAGAAGACTTCACGAAGCTGCCGTCAGAGCAGTTTGAAGTCTTATTACAACAGGCCTTGCAGGTCATGCCTGCGACCATCACCGCGGTTTCTTTCAATTTGGAGCGCGTGCATTTTGTGGACCCGCAATATTTGGCGATGGTTTCGCATGTGCAAGCCAGCACCCCGATCCAGTTGACAGTTGAGCTGACGGAACGCCATGATCCCACCATCGACAACACCAGGATCATCGAAGCGGCCAAGGCTTTCTTTGCCGCCGGGATCTCGGTATGCATCGATGACGTCGGTTCTGGGAATAACTTGCCTGGGCTGGTCGAAGCCATGACCCCTTATGTGACCAGCTATAAGTTTGGCTTGCAGAATCTGCGCATGTTCAACGACGACGCGGACTTGCGCGATCGGCTGGCATTTTGGGCCAAGCGTGCCGAAACCAGCCACAAGCGCTTTGATGTGGCCGGCGTCGAATCCTTAGACGACATTGCGTATTTGCAGGACCTGCATGCTTGCACCTATGTTCAAGGCTATTACTTCGGCCAGCCGGTACCACTGCAAACTGAGAATTTATAAGCATCAACCAAAAAGGTCAACTGCCACCGAAATTCGCTTCGGTGACAGTTGACCTTTTTGGTTGAGAAATTTCAAAACGGCACGCTTGATGGTGCGATTTAGTGAATGCCGAGCATGATCTTGGCTTGACGCGACAAATTATCGACCGACCACGCTGGTTCCCAAACTAAGTCGATCTTGACAGATTCGACTTCATCCAAGTGCATCAAGGTGCTTTCGATATCTTCTGACAGCATATCTGACAGCGGGCACCCCATGATCGTCAAGGTCATCTTCACTGTACATACTCCGTTGTCATCTAACTTGACATCATAGATCAAGCCTAAGTCCACGATATCGACGCCTAACTCCGGATCGATCACCTGTTCAAGCGTTTCAAGTGCTTTGTCTTTGAATGTTTCGTCCATGTTGTCCACCTCCTGATCATACACCTGCGTATTAGAGCTATTATAACCCGCAATCTGCGCTATTGCCACCATCCAAACCTGTCGTGGCCTGTCGCAATTCTTGCTTATGCCGTCACTGCGCGGCACAAGATCAATTTAGACGCGATGATATTGGGCAATTGTGATGTTGGCGTCATCTCGCCTTATATCCACCGCCAAGTGCGGGCCGCTGCGCTTTGGTTTGCTAAAATCGTTTTGCGCCGCTCTTGTTGGTTGGACTACAATGAAACTATCTTAGATAAAAGGACTGAGCATTGTGACAGAATATCATCATGGATCTTGCACCACCGTATTAGTTGGCAAGAAAGCGTCAATCGACGGCTCGACCATCATCGCTCGCAACGAAGACGGCTATGCGCCTTTAAACTTCGAGAAGTTCGCCTTGGTACAGCCCAAAGACCAGCCGCGCCATTACCAAGCCAAATTAAGCAAGTTCCATATCGACTTGCCTGATGATCCGTTGCGCTACACCGCGACACCAGATGTTGAAGAAGCACATGGCTTCTGGTGTGCTGCCGGCATCAACAGCGAGAACGTCGCCATGACCGCCACGGAAACCACCACCACTAATTCTCGTATTCTTGGCTTAGATCCTTTGGTCAAAGACGGCATCGGTGAAGAGGACCTTACCGCTATCACCTTGCCATACATTCGCTCTGCTAAAGAAGGCGTCGCACGCCTTGGAGCGTTGCATGAAAAGTATGGCACCTATGAAACTAACGGGATCGCCTTTTCTGATGAAGATGAAGTGTGGTATTTTGACACGATTGGCGGCCACCACTGGGCTGCTGTGCGCATCCCAGACGACGCGTATGTGATCGCCCCCAACCGCTTCAACATCGACTGGTTTGACTTTGATTCCGATGACACCATGTGTTCTGCGGATCTGAAACAGCTGATCGATGACAACCACCTCAACCCAGACCGCAAAGGCTACAACTTGCGCCACATTTTTGGCTCGGCAACGCCTAAAGACACCCGCTACAACAACCCGCGGGCTTGGTTTGGCCAGAAATACCTCACACCAGACGTTGAGCAATCCCCGATCGATCAAGACTTGCCATTCATCTGCCATGCCAACCGCTTGATCTCGATTGAAGACGTGAAGTTCATCGAATCTTCTCACTACCAAAACACGCCATATGATGTTTACGGCACCGGCACTGAAGCCCAACGCAAGCAATTTCGGCCGATCGGCATCAACCGCAACCAGGAACTGCACATCCTGCAGATCCGCTCCGACCAGCCTAAAGCATTAAAAGGCGTGCACTGGTTAGCCTTTGGTCCCAACACCTTCAACGCCGTCGTGCCATTCTACGCCAACGTCAACGACACGCCAGCAGCTTATCGCGACACGACCACTGAGTTTGATCCAAGCAGCATGTATTGGCTGACTTACTTGATGGCAACATTCGGCGATTACGACTTCAACTTGTTTGAAGATCAAGAAGACCTCTTCGAACAAAACACCGTCGCCGCTTGCCGCAAGCTGCAACACGCTGCTGATGCCCAAGCCAAAGACTTAGCTGACCCGGCTGAATACCTCACCCAAGTCAACGAGCAAATGGCTCAAGTGGCCATGAAACAAGCCACCCATCTCTTAGGCGAAATGGTCAAACTTGCCGCCCCACGCATGCAATTACAATTCACTTTGCACGACTAACCAAAGCGGAGTGGCGCGCTGTTAGCGGGTCAATTAGCCTAGCCCTCGTGCTTGCGGCGTACCTTGCCGCGAGTGCGGGGGCGTAGCTAATTGTACCCGCGTTGCGCCACGCAGCTCGACGATACCAAAGCGGAGCTGAGCGGGTTTAGCGATGTGGGTAAGCTGGCCTGAGTCAATGGCGGGCTTTGCCATGGACTCGGGACAGCTTACCTACAATCGCGTTGCTCAGCGCAGCTCGACGACCAGAGCGAAGCAGCCCGCTGTTAGCTGACTTGCGCCAACTCACTAACGACAAAAAATCCCGCTGTCCCCAGTTTTAGAGGGCAGCGGGATTTATTTTGCTTGAAGCGCACGCTTACGCTTCGCCGTTGAGCAAGGCTTTGAGCTTCATCACTAAGCGTACCGGTGGCCAGATCATGTTGATGGTCACTTGATCGACGCCAGGCAATTCGCGCAGCTTATCTGAGATCTGCTCGCCAACTGCCGGTTGAAGCGGCCGACCCCAAACGGAATCCGGCATGGTAACGACACAACTGCCGTCATCAAACACTTCTACCTTATTGATCAGCCCTAGGCGGACCACATCTTCGCCGAGTACCGGTTCGATCACATTCATGAGCTGCTTACGGGCCTGTTTCGTGATATCTGTCATCGTCCTCGCCCCTTCCTTATGCTTCTAGCATAACACAGGGAAAGCGTTTACCGACGTTTAAAATCAATAAGTTTCCTCATTGAACTCTTATCATTCACATTAAAGTGATTCAAAATAATGCAACATGCCCTATTCTTTATTATCAGTGATGCACCATGCTCAATCATGCCAAGAATCGCAGCTCATTGCAGGTATACCAATGTCTTCTGCCAACGCCTTGTCAGCTGAATCGGTTCAACCGCCATTGCCAAAGAGACCCCCAATCCATAACAAAACCATGAGATGTCCTCTCATCATTTTACGCAATTTAGGCTGATCGATCGACGCAGCCGTCGCTTTTTTCGGACGGCTCGAATGCAGCAAAATATCCGATGGCGAAAACCTTGCTGAAGTGACTTCGCAGCACAAAACCGCCAACCCACCGGCATCGAAGCTGGTGGATTGGCGGTTTTGTTCGTTATTCGAGTTTGCCTTCTTTACGCCAAGTGGCATTGCGCACCAAGCGATAAATCGTCGCCATCAGCGGCACCCCTAACAGCATTCCGATGATGCCGCCAAGACCGGAACCGATCGTGATCGCCGTTAAGACCAAGATCCCTGGCAAGCCGATGGAGCCGCCAACGACGCGCGGATAAATCAAGTTGCCTTCGATTTGTTGCAAGCACACCAGATAGATGATGAACAACACCGCTTGCATCGGACTCGACACCGCGATCAACACGAAGCCCACTGCCCCGCCGATGAAAGAACCTACCATCGGAATCAAGGCGGTCATACCGATCAACGCGCCGATCGACACGGCGTTGGGGAAGCGGAACAACAACATCCCCAACGCACACAAGGTGCCTAGAATGAATGCTTCGGTGACTTGGCCGACAATGAAGCTGGCAAACATTTGATTGGCCACATCCAACACATAGCGCACGCGCTGCATCAAACGGTGCGGGAAGAAAGCATCACACACCCGATTGAGCTTGCCGGCGATGCGCTCTTTGCCGCTGACCAAATAAATGGCAAAGGTGAACGACAAGATGAAGTTAAAGATCCCCGATGCCACATTGCCAAACAGCGAAATCGAGCTGGAGAACAGCCCAGACACGCCGCTGGAAACATACTTCATAATCTTTGACTGCAAGCTGGCCCAGTCGATTTTGGCGCTGGCCAGCTGCTTGGTCAAGGCATTGGCTTGATCGGATTTAGTCAGCCACTTGTTGAGTGCTTTAAGCGTTTGCGGCAAGCTGGAGAAGAAGCCATCGATGGCTGCGATAAACTGCGGCAATACCAAGTACAAGACGCCTGCAATGATCACCAAAATCAACACCACTGACACCAAAATCGCCAGCGGCCGCCGCAATTTCTGCGCCCAAGCGTGAGTGGCATGCGGCCAGAAATGTTTCTCCAAGCGCACACATAATAAATTGATACAAAAAGCCAACGCCCCGCCTAACACTAGCGGCAACGCGATGCTAAACACCGCGTGAAAGCCTTGCGCCAATTGAGCTGGATAAATCAAGCACACCAGAAACACCGCAGCGATCACAGCATATTTGATCAATTGTTTGTGAGTGATTTTCACATGTCTCCTCCTCGCATTATGCTTGTAGTATACCTTAATTACAAGATCGGTGACAACAAGCGCGAGAACGCTTGCTTAAAGCGCAGCCACCAAGACATATTCGCAAAGTCCGCCGGCGTGATCAAGGTTGAATCTTCGATATCATTCAAGAAGATCTCATGCAGCTGTTTGGCCACGTCGCTGCTGTAGATGAAGGCGTTGGCTTCGAAGTTCAGCTTGAAGCTGCGAAAATCCATATTCGCCGAACCGATGGACGAAATCGTGTCATCGATGGTGACCGTTTTGGCATGCAAGAAGCCTTTCTGATAGAAATAGATCTTCGCCCCGTCATTGGCCAATTGCCGCGCGTAATACTGCGTCGCGCGGTAGACAAAGGCGTGATCCGGCATATGCGGCACCATGATGCGCACGTCAACGCCGGCGTGGATCGCGGTGCGCAAAGCGTCTAACACCGAGTCATCAGGGATCAAATAAGGCGATTGGATATACAAGTGCTCCCGCGCCGAGTTGATCAAGCGCAAATAACCTAGCTTAATTTGTTCCAAGTCATTGTTCGGCCCGGAAGTAACAATCTGCATCAGCGTGTCGCCAAAGCCTGGATCATCTTTAGGCCAATGCGTCTGGTTAACATCCAGCTGATGGTCGGTGACCGTCGCGTCCCAATCTTGAATAAAATGCTGCTGCAGCGCCAAGGCCGCATCGCCTTCCAGCTTCAGATGCGTGTCGCGCCAATAGCCGAACTTCTTATCGCGGCCAACATATTGATCGCCAATATTAAACCCGCCGATATAGCCGGTCCAGCCGTCGATCACCACACTCTTGCGGTGGTTGCGGAAGTTCAAGCGGAAGTTCAGCTTGTTGGAGCGCACGCCTAAGAACGGCTCTGCATACCCGCCGGCATCGCGCAGCGGTTGAAAAAAGCGCGCCGAAGCCCCCATTGACCCCCAAGAATCATACAACACCCGCACATCGACACCATCTTTGGCTTTTGCCGTCAAGGTCGCTAAGATCTCGGCTCCCAGCTGATCGGCATAGAACGTATAGAACTCGACATACACATGATGTTTGGCATGGCGGATCTCTTGTTGCATATCGGCAAACAATTCATTGCCATCGGTGAAAATGGCAGTTTGGTTGTTGTTGGTGACGAAGGCCGAATTGATGTCTTGAAACAAGGTGACCATATTCTTCACCGAGGCCACATCATGCGTGTCGCTTGGTGCATAAGGCGGAATAGCGGCTTGTTGTTGCCGCAGCGCTTCAGTTAATTCGGCATTAGGCTGCGAACGGATCTTGGTCAATTGTTGATGGGTCAATTTGCGGCCCAAGAACGCATACAACAAGAACCCGATCACCGGCAGGAAGTTTAACACCAACAGCCATGCCCAAGTCGCGGCAATATCGCGCTTCTCGCGAAATACGGTGATGATCGCGCCGATCGTGTTCAACAGTATGATCGCCGAAATGAGCCACTTGATCGTCGTCCAGTCCATAAGTCCTCCTAAATAGTGCGTTTGCTAATAACGTACCGCATTATTCGCACAAAACAAGTCCCTTATCGCAATTGTCGCGGTAAAATGAACCACAGGAGGTGTCTTTATGCCACAATTACTCGATCCATTCCCACTCACCAAAAATATCACCTTGCCAAACCGCATCGTCATGGCGCCTACTACCACCAAAGGCGCCACGGTCAATGGCACCGAAACCGATGCCGATATCGCGTATTACCGCCGGCGCAGCCAAGCGGCCGGCATGTTGATCACCGGCGCCGGCTTAGTTGATCCGCTAGGCGAGAAGTTCTCTTACCAATTAGCCTTAGATGACGATAGTAAATTGCCTGGCTTAACCAAGTTGGCAAAGGCTTGCCATGCTCACGGCAGCGTGGCGATCGCCCAGTTATATCACGCCGGCGTCAACGCTAATATCGCATATCAGAAATTCGGCAAATGCGTCGGCCCCAGCGCCAAAAGTTTCCATCAACTCGATCACCCAGTGACCGAGCTAAGCGACGCCGACGTTGAAGCTGTCATTGGCCGCTTTGCGCAAGCGGCCAAGCGCGCCTTGCAAGCCGGCTTTGACGGCGTGGAATTACATGGCGCTTATGGCCATTTGATTCAGCAATTCTTCTCCCCTTACTCCAACCATCGTAGTGGCAAATTTGCCGCCGGGCCGGCATTTGCTTTGGCGGTATTGGCTGCGGTTAAAGCTGCGGCTCAAGCAGTTGGCAAACCCGACGCCGTGATCGGCTATCGGCTGACCCAAAGTGAAACCCACGCAGATGGCGTGGGCTACACCATTGCCGATACCTTAAAGTTAGTCGATCAATTATGCACTGCTGGCATCACCTATATTCACGCCACTGAACCCACTGATGGTCAAGCGCTGCGCGACGCCATCGCTTCTCGCGCGGCGTTTATCTATGTGCCAGGTGCTACTGATTTGGCGCAAGCGCAAGCCGGCTTGGAATATGGTGATTTAGTGGCGATGTCGCATGCGATCGTCACCGAGCCGGATTTTGCCAAGAAGCTGGCAGCCGGTGAAGCTGATCAATTGCATTTTACCATCACCAGTCGCAGCCAAGCCGAAGACTTGGCGTTGCCGCCGCGGATGATCCCGTGGCTATTAGGCAACGGCCCGACGATTGCTGGGATGCAGCATATCAACGATTAATATTTAGCGTGGCGCACACGCTTTTGTCATTTGGATTCGTGCCGCACGCTGTGATATCATGAGGGCATAAAAAGAGCGGTGTGCTGTGAACACACCGCTCCGTGCAGGCCGTTAAAGACGGCTGGCATTCAGATTAAAGACAGCAAGATCGTCAACTTCGGCCAAGAAAATCAAAGCGCCCCATCCACCAAACTTTCGGTGAATGGGGCGCTTTTAGTATTCGTTACTGCAACACACGCTTAAAAGCGCCGCGCAAGGCAAAATACAGAATCGGCACGATGATCGCCAAGGACACGGCATTGATCGCCGCACTCAGCAAGCTAAAGAAGCTGCAACGACAGCAACATTGAAGCTGGTGCCCACCATCAGCGCTTCCACCACCGTCACCAAATACGAGGTGATGACCTTGGTGATCCCAGCCAGCACCGAGATCGTCACGATTTGCTTGGTGCCTAACAACCCCTGCTTATCGCGCAAAGCTTTGAACAAGCTGGAGACGACTACCGCCATCACCGCGCATTCCAACACCGTCAGCCAACTGGTGGCGGCGTAACCGTTAAGCAAGTCAAAGCCGCCTAAGCCAATGGCCGAAGCCACGAACCCATAAGGCCCGCCTAGAAACAAAATGGCCAAAACCATCAACGTGTTGCCAAAATGAATAAATGGCTTGCCGACTAAAGCCGGCAGCGGGATCCGCAACAGCGAGATCCCAATAAAAATAATTGCTGCAAACAAACCCGTCAGGATCAGTTTGCGTAAATTTGAATGACGTTGCATCATTTACTCTCCTTCAATATAGTTCTTCTAACGTGGATCCAGTTGGCCCAACAGCCAAGGCAGCGCGGCCATATAGTTGACGCCAAAGCGCACGTCGCTTGCTTGTGCCCTGGTACGGGCAATGCCCATGCCCACGAACTGCTGCGCCAAGTCGCTGGCCGCACGCAGCGACCAGCGCCGCATCAACGCCCCGCACAAGACACTGGCGAAAATGTCCCCGGTGCCAAAGTAATGCCCTGGCTGCGCCTGGACTTCTTGCAGCCAAGGCGTTTGGCCAACCACTTGGCCCACGATTGCTAACCCTTTTGGCGCAATTGCCACTCCGGTCAGCACCACCGCCACTTGATAGCGGGCCACTAACGCTTGCACCAACTCATAGGCAGCATGCGGCGTTAAGCGCGCGTCAGTTGGCGTTTGGTCCAACAATAACTGCGCTTCTGTGGCGTTAGGCGTGATCACTGTGGCTTGACGCACCAAATCTTGCATGGCAGCGACATAATCGTGATCAAAGCCTTGATACAACTGGCCATGATCGCCCATCACCGGATCGATCACCCGCACAGGCACGGCTGCAAACGTCGGCAGTGCCTGGCGCCATTGCGTCAACGCATGCTGGCCCAGATAGCCAAGCAGCAAGCCGCTGGGTTTTAGGTTTAACGTTTGCCAATGCGCCAAGATCGCCGGCATTTGATCAGCCAAGTCCAGATACGTGTTAGCGCCTAAGCCGCCAGTGTGCGTCGACAACAGCGCAGTCGGCAGAATGTAAGGCGCATAATCCATGGCGGCCAGCAACGGCAACGCCACGCCCATGGAGACTTGCCCGATGCCGGACAAGTCTTGGCTAATGATGACACTAGGTTGTGCTGACATGACAGGCCCCTTTCTGCGTGCCCCTAATTGTAGAAGAATCCAGTTCAGATTGGAAGTGCTAATGCACAAAATCCGGATAACTTCTTGTCACCCGTCAAAAAAGCTGCGCATTGTTCGGCTTTGCGCAGCTTAACCACTCATCTGGCATCTGCCAACTCAAGATCCACCTCAACGCAACCGGCCCACTTATGGTAAAGTTAGCTTATCTGTAATTGGAGGCGGCTTATGCTAGGCACAATTTTTAACACCGCAATGATCATCTTAGGTTCAACTTTAGGCGCGCTGTTCAAACGCGGACTCAAAGCCAGCACCCATGACATGTTGATGCAGGCATTAGGCTTGGCGGTGATCGTCATTGGCTTAAACACCACGCTCAGCCACATGAGCGCCAGCAAATATCCGGTATTGTTCATCGCCAGTCTCGCCATTGGCGCCTTCATCGGCAGCAGCTTGCGCCTAGATGACCGCTTCAGCGCCTTATTGGCCCGCTTCAAAGGCCAAGCAGGATTAGCGCAAGGCTTAGCCACAGGCATTCTGCTCTATTGCATCGGCACCTTGTCGATTGTCGGGCCGATCACCGCAGCGCTCAAAGGCGACATCACCATGTTGTTGACCAACGGCATGCTGGATGCAGTGACATCCACGGTGTTGGCGGCAAGTTTTGGCATCGGCATGATCGCCGCGGCGCCGGTGTTGTTCTGCTGGCAAGGCAGCATCTACTTGCTAGCCAAGCTGTTAGCCGGTTCGATTTCCAATAGCATGCTCACCGAATTGTCCATTGTCGGCGGCGTGTTGATCTTAGCCAGCGGCATTTCGATTCTCGGTCTCAAGCCGATCAAAACCCTTAACCTCTTACCGGCGTTAGTGGTGCCGATCGTGGTCGTGGCCATTATTCAAATGTTCGCCTAAGCGGCTGATCTTGGCAAAAACCTCATCTTCTTGCGCCCGCATCCCCCAAGTTGCCGAATGGATCGTACTGTTGGGGCGCGTCACTTTGGTGTAGCGCAAAGTCGGCTCAAACCAATAGCTGCCAGCATTTGCCGCCACAAAACTCGCCGTGAACCAGTAATCTTCGGCAATGGCCAACTGTTCATCAAAGCGCAGCGCCCCAATGGCCGTCCGCGCAAAAGCCTTGTTCCACACATAGCCGCCGACTTGAGTGCCGTGATGGCTGACTTGTTCAAACATCGTGCGCTGATCCAGCTGCTGCCAGCGGCCGTGGCGCGGGGCGCCGCCGCCCCACCATTGATAGCCGACAGTTACCGCCGCCACTTGCGGCTGCATGGTGAAGCCGGTGTACATCGTTTCAACATAATCGGCCGCCAAACGGTCATCGCCGTCAACAAAAGCCACAATGTCGCCAGTCGCTTGTTCAAGACCAAAGTTGCGCGCGGCCCCGATGCCTGAGTGATGCGGCAAAGCTTCGGCATGCCAGTTGGGGATGCCAGCGACAAAACGCTGCGCTTGGGCTAAGGTATCATCGCTTGAGCCGTCGTCAACGAGCCACAGTTCGAATTCAGCGGTTTGATCCGCTACCGTTTGCAACATCGGTGCCAGGTACTTGCCAAGTTGATACATGGGAACGATTAATGAAAGACGCGTCATACTGACCCCTCCTTTATGGTGAGTTCAGTATGACGCGTCTCTTAGTATCTCGTCAAAGTTTTTGCAGAAAGCTTGGCAGGCCGGGAATTCAGTGCGGTGCCGGCTCGTGGGGGCAGCAGGTCGGCGCAGGCGGTGCGGCCGTCTTCAACCGCGCAAAGTACGCGCGTTTTACGACTAAGTTTCAAGCCCCGCCTCGCTGCGCTCAACGCGGGTCTTGAAACTTGCCGCGTGTGCAGGCTGGGAAGCCTCACATCTCGCTGCGCTGCGCTTGCGTCGACGCGAGTCTTCCTAGCCAGCACACGTTTCACAGCCTGACCGACCTGCTGCCCCCACGAGCCTTCGCTATCTAAAATATGTCACTTACCTTGGCGATCATTGGTGTTTTTAATGTATTTCTCCCACGCCTGCTACTTATGCCAGGCAACTCTAGCCCAACCAATCACGCAGTTGTGCCAAAGCTGGTACCAGTTCACTTGGCACCGGATACCCACAGCCATTGGCCACAGCGACGCTAGCAGCTTCAGCCAGGTCCAAGACCTGCGCTAAGCTGTGTGCGGTATCCGCCAAGCTGGCTTGCGCATAGCTGTTAGCCAACATTTGCCGCTGGTTGCGTTCAAGGGCTTCTGGCAGGTGCTTGTAACAAGCACCTGCATCAAAGTCGCTATGATCAAGCGCCACTTGCCAAGCCAATAAGCGCAATAATTCTGAGCGCACATGCAAGTTGAGCATTTCATTGGCATAAAGCAATTGCTGACGGTGCAAGCCTTTAGCGACATTGCCGGCACACCACAACAATTCATTGACACTATCTGCGAATTCTTCAGCTGTTGGCAGCTGCACGGCGTGGGTTTGAGCGCTAGTAGCCCGCGGCGTTACGGCGCCTATGCCAGCTTGCCACACCAAGGTGTTCAAGCTGTCAGATGCCAAGTATGCGTCAATGTCTGCTGCTGGTGCGAATTTCCAATCGATGCGCTGGGTTTTGGCGTAGCGCACCAGATAGGTGTCCCAAATCGCGGAACTTGGGCCAAACATGTCTTGGTTCAACAAGTGCTGCACGATCACCGGCGCACCAAAAGCGGTGATGTACGCCTGCTTATCGATCGTTGCGTCGGTTTTGACGAAAATGGTCACATCCAGATCCGACCATTCGTCGGCCTGAAGTGCAACATCATTCAACGCGCCTTCGGTACCAATTGCCGCCACCGCCGGATCTTGGGCGGCTTGGGCGATGATCGCGGCTAAGTCTTGTTGTGCACTCATGCTTTGGGCCCTTTCTTGGTATTCTTGATTTCACCAACGCGGAAGTGCGGCTGGATCGGACTGGTGATAAACAGCGGCACTGTTTCTTCGATCACATTGGCAAATTCCAAGCCATACCATTGCGCCGGAGTGGTGGTGATATTTTGCATCCACAAACGGCCGGAAATGATGCGCTTTTGCCAATTGGGAATGTTGCTGGCGGCCATGAGTCCGGCTGAGCGTTCGCCGATGATGACGAATTGAAAATCCCCAACGCGGCGGTTCTTCATGGTGGAATACGTTGGCGCTTGCGGCTTGATGGCATGCACATCCAACAAGTCGTTAATGATCTGGCGAATGTAGACATTGACGTGTTGTGAGCGGCGGAAGCCCAGATACAACTGGACGGATACCACATTGTCAGTGCCTAACATGTCCACCGTGTAGCGAATGTCCCAAGGCGTGTCAGTTTCATTAACCGTGACAAACCAATAAACCTGCGCGCGCTTGGGCTGTTTATCCAAAATCGAATACATCGTGGTGCGCTTAAGCCGATAGCCGGATTTGACCTTGGTCATGTACACCAAATTGGTGGTCAACAGCGGGTACTCGTCATCATCAGCTAACGCCTGCAACTGATCAACATAATCCGTTAATACCACATATTCGGATTCGTCTTGATATTGTTCGCGGAACTTGTTGCCGAAATACCACACCACCATGATCCCCAAAATCACCAACATGATCACCAAGGTGACATAGCCGCCTTTGATGAATTTGGTGAGGCTGGCCACCAAGAAAATCGCTTCGATCACGCCGAAGAACCCGGCAATCAAGCTGGCCCGCAATCTGGAGCCGCGCGCAGAAAGAAATTCAAACAGCAACAGCGTCGTCATCAACATGGTGACCGTGATGGCCAAACCATAAGCGGCTTCCATATGCTCTGAAGTCTTGAAGAACCACACCACGCCTAAGGTCACGGCACACAAGAACCAGTTGATCAAGCCAATATAGATCTGGCTGCGGGTGTCGTTAGGGTGTTTGATGCGCATTTTGGGCAGGAACTTCAAGCCCACCGCTTCGTTGACCAAGGTAAAGGACCCGGTGATCAACGCCTGGCTGGCAATGATCGCCGCCAATGTCGCCAAAACAATGGCCACCGGCCGAAAGCCGCTTGGCAGCATTTGATAAAACGGGTTGATCGTCGTTAAGTTGCGATACGCCGCATCTTGGGCGTGTTGCAGCAACCAGGCGCCTTGGCCGAAGTAATTGAGCATCAATGCCAAATACACAAACGGCCAGGTGCGATAGATGTTGCCTTTGCCGACGTGGCCCATGTCCGAGTACAACGCCTCAGCCCCAGTCGTCGCCAAGAAGATACTGCCTAATAAGAAAATGCCCACCTTATTGTCCGGGCTAAACAAAATCGCCACGGCATAAGTTGGTGACAAGGCCTTTAAGATGCTCAAGTTAGTGGACAGATGCAACAACCCAGCCACCGCCATGAACGAGAACCACACCAGCATCACCGGCCCAAACAGCTTGCCGATGCTGGCGGTGCCGAACTTCTGGATCAAGAAGATGCCGAAGATGATCACCGTGGCGATCACCATCACCACCAGCTGCGAGTCGCTAAATGTCCAATTGCCAAAATGCTGCCCTTTGAGCCCTTCAACCGCTGAAGTGACCGTCACCGCCGGCGTCAAGGTGCCATCGGCCAACAACGCCGCGCCGCCGACTAAAGCCGGCACCGCCAGCCACCGGCCGCGATGGCGCACCAAGGCGAACAGCGCAAAGATCCCGCCTTCACCATGGTTATCGGCTTTCATAGCGATCAGCACGTACTTAATGGTCGTCAATAACATCAAGGTCCAGAAAATCAACGACACTGAGCCGATGACATAGTCCGGCCGCACGGCGCCGACGCTTCCAGCGTCGCCGATGATGGCATTCATAACATACAGTGGGCTGGTCCCGATATCGCCATAGACGATCCCGATAGTGATCAGCATCCCTGCCAGACTCACGCGTTTTGCTTGTTTCCCCAAAAGTGTGTGCTCCTTCAATTTTTATCAAGAATTTTACTTTTAGCTTAGCATAATGCCTCGCCGCCTGAATTACAATTGTTCCAGTGTAATATCCGGCTTAGGACTGACGATTGTCACTTTGACATAAGGGGCCAGAAATGGCGACCGGGGGCGGCTGGGACTACGGCCAAATGGCGTGGAACGGGGTGGGCGGCGGCAGAGCTAACTTTGCGCCTGCGCTGCGCTTCGTTGCAAAGTGGATCTCTGCCACGCGCCTTCTTCTAGGCGCCTCCGCGCTACGCGCTCCGTTGCCAAGAAGAACGACACCCCTGACGCCATTTGGCCTCCGCCCCAGCCGCCCCCGGTCGCCATTTCTTCCAAAGTACGTTTCAGCATTCACTGTCATCGATCAAGAATGATTAAACCAACATGCTGGACGTAAACTCAATTAATTCAGTACGTCCGACGCTTCCCATGAAGTGATCCAATAAGAACAACTGGTTAGGCTTAGTTCACTGCGATTAATGACGAAGCACTGAGACCGACACAAGTCAGCAACAGCAATCGGCTGTATCA
Organism: Lacticaseibacillus jixiensis; assembly: GCF_042847315.1. NCBI lineage: Bacteria > Bacillati > Bacillota > Bacilli > Lactobacillales > Lactobacillaceae > Lacticaseibacillus > Lacticaseibacillus jixiensis. Next base: position 29,658 of record NZ_BAAFPR010000005.1, on the reverse strand, counting down.
GAACCCTTTCAAGAACGTATGCCTTTGCCCATAATGCTCAGTAACACTCATCCATCTCATGAAACGCTAGAAAGTTTTCTGCGCAACGTCAACCGATATCTGCATAGTCTGGATCCCACTTCGAAGGAAACGACATCTGGCGGCCACATTGGGCGGAGGGCAGATGGCGTCAGGGGTGTCGTTGTTCTTAGCGTCGTAGCGCAACGCGCGGAGGCGCTTAGAACAAGGCGCGCGTCAGAGATCCACTCGACAGGCGCAGCGCAGCGGAGTTGTCGAGTTAGCTCTGACGCCGCCCACCCCGTTCCACGCCATCTGACCGGAGCCCAATGCGGCCGCCAGATGGCGTTTCCGGCCCGTATAGGCACCGCCTGGCTTCACCACAAAACACCCTTGCGCAAATGTTTACGCAAGGGTGTTTCACTTAACTCATTTGTGGCTGCGGCGTCTTGGCTTCTTCTTGCTTGGTGTCTTTATCCGCGTCTTGTTGGGCCTGCACTTCTTCATCAGTGAGCATGTCTTTAACCACTAACTTCACTTCTGTCACATCCATGCCGGTCATTTCCTTGACGTTCTTGCAAATCGCATCAGTTACCTGATCAAACACTTCCGGTGCCTTGGTGCCATATTTCATCACCGCATCCAACGCCACCGTCACGCGCTTGTCGTCTTCAATCGACACCGATACCCCTTTTTTGAGGTTATCCGTATTGCGGAAACGATCTGCCACGTCTGACAAGATATTGCCATGCAGATCTAAGACCCCATCGACTTCGCTGGCTGTTTTGCCCACGATTTTCTGGACCACATTGTCATCGAATTGCAGCTGCTTCTTGATGTCGTCATTTTGCTTCATTGTTTCGTCATGTTGCGGCTGGGTGTTTTGGTGTAATTGCTTGTTGTCCATTATTGCCTCCTCAGTCGTTCTAACGGTTCAATTTCTGCCATTCTGAGCGCGTCAACACATCGCTGACATGCAGGTTCAAGGTCACTAACTCCAAGCCGGTCATGTGCTTGACCGCGGCTTTGACCTTGGTGCACAGCATGTCAAAAATCACCTGCGCATCGACGTCATATTCGATCACCACAGTCATTTCGATGATCACTTGTTGCTCGCCGACGTCGACTTTGATCCCCTTGGTGATCCGTTCGTCACGGCCCAAGGTTTCTGAGACTTTATCGATCACGTTGCCGTCCATCGATAAGATCCCATCGACTTGCTGAGCACAAATTCCTGCGATTTTCTGCAGGACATAATCATCAAAACTCAAGCGACTGTTGGCTTTAAGGGTTTGTACGTCAGAGGTCATGGTTTCTTGCACTTCGCCACCTCCTTTAGGGTCAAACCAACTAGCGATCTTTCAAGCGGCGTTGGCCGTCTCTCAACCAGCCAGTCAAGAGGCCTTGATTGGCTCGGATGAAGGACTCAGCCGCATAACCTGCCGCAGCCAGCACGATCACCAACAGTGCACCGCCTAATCCCCATTGGAGAATGGCGGCGGCCAATACTGCCCCGAGGATCGCGCCGATGAGCCCTTTATGCATCATCATCACTCCTTGACTACAAGGCTTTGACGGTGCGGTCAGCGTGTTGCGCCGGGTGCAGCACCACTTTGACCTTCTTCACCGACACGCCGAGTAATTCTGTCACCTTCTGGATCACGGTGGCTTCGATTCGCTTGCCTTCTTCTTTCAAGTCGACGTTGCTGAGACTGTATGCTTCAACATTGACACTGGCTTCTTGGCGGCGTTGGTGCATTGCCACGTCCACATCCACGCCTTTAACAGCATGTTCTTGGGCGACGGCTTTGGCCACCGTGTTTGCGACGGCATCTTTGCTCAAGGCTAATTCGCCGCGCGCGTTGGGCATGCGCAAGTGGTTAGTGGTTGGCCGGCGGAAAATCGCCACCAACAACATCACCACAAACACCACGGCCACCACAGCCGTCAAGCCCAACATCACATACCGCAATGGCCCATACCAGCGTAAGAACCCGGCCACTGGCCAGAACCATAACGCCACTAGCGCCGCTTGCAACAAGCCAAGCACCGCCACAAAGCCGAGTCCGAGCTTAGTAATCGGTCGCATGATGCTGCCTCCTCAACTTGCACTGCGGCTCTTGCCTAACATGCCTAATACCAGTGACACCACGAATACCAAGACCACGGCGCCGATGATGGCTGGCAAAATCGCCATGCCGCCAACGACTGGCCCCCAGCTGCCAAGCAGGGACCCGCCGATCCAAGCACCTACCAAACCGGCCACGATGTTACCGATCCAGCCGCCTGGCATATCCCGACCGACGATCAACTGTCCGATCACGCCAATCACTGCGCCAACGATCAATACCCAAATCATGTGTAGCATCTTCTCCACCTCCTTGACTACGATAAAATAACATTGCAGCAGAGAGCAGCTTGCTATACCGGCTCAACTAAATCCCGGTATGACAACCTTTTCCCTAATTTAAGCATAACGAAACGGCCTTCTTGGTGTCAAACAATAACCAATGAGTTTTAGTGACGATACTTTTAACGCAAAAAAATAAGCATCCTCAGCAGATGCTTGTGCTGCCTTTACTTCGTCTGGTCGCCAGTGATTTCCAACATCAGTGCAGTCAGATCACAAACCGCGACGATGATAAACAACAGCGTGTGGACGGGCTTGGCCACGAAAAGACTCACCGCAGCCACGATCAGCAACAGATACAACGACACAACCAGCCAAATTTGCTTATTCATCATTCTCATTCAAGCAGGCAATCCCTGCTCGCGCCTTATTGGCAAATTAATCGTACCCCTAGAGTTTTGCTGGTGGCTGTCAATCGGCAATGGCCTGTTTGCCCAAAATATCCTTCAGCACCAACAAAGCGTCTTGTTGACTGTAGCTATAGTCGTGCCGCAGCGCCGCCAGCATATCGCGCAACCCGCTGGCATACGCTTGGGTGTCGACTGTCGCGGGGTAACTTGCCAACACAGGATATTTCTTGGCCCACAGCGCAGTCCAGTCCACCTTCTGCGCTGCAACATCAGATGTGTGCATAATGGTGTGTTCGATTTTATCAACGTCAATATCAAAGCTCACCAGCTTATCCAATGTCAATTCATAAAGATCGGCTAGTTGCTTTGATTGGTAGATATCCGGCAGGGTCTCATCGGTTTCCCACTTGGAAATCGTCTGCCGGCTCACCCCCAGATCCGCCGCGACCAGCTCCTGCGACAGCCCCGCCTTGCGCCGCGCGGCTGCAATGTTTTGTCCTAAGCTCATGGTGGTTCCTCCTCTTCAATATAGTTCCCACTTTACGCGCTGCCAGTCCTTGACGCCACCAACTATTCGCGACAATTATGCCCTGATTCTTAACGATATGCTGATTCAAGCTGTGGTGAAGTCGGCCATCGATGGCATGTTCATCTATCGGTACGAATTTTGTGCATTTTGGTACTGTTTTTAATCAAAATTTTAGTATAATGTAATTTAGCACGATCGAAGGAGGCCCCACTATCAACACGCTTATCAAACTCTACGCGCCATTCTTTTCCGCCAGCGACTGGCATGCGGCCATTATGACCGGCGCCGGCTTAATGACGATCTTAACTTTGGCGATCATGGAATGCCTATTGTCCGTCGATAACGCCGTCGTCTTAGCGGCACAGACCTCCAGCCTCGGCGACCCCAAGAAAGAACACTCCGCTTTGATGTGGGGCTTGTGGGGGTCATATATCTTGCGCTTCATCGCCATTGGCCTAGGCAGCTTCTTGATCAAATTCTGGATCATCAAAGCTTTAGGTGCCGCATATCTGCTATGGATGTCGCTGCATTTCTTCTGGGAACAACACGCGCCAAAACCTACTGAAGCAGGCGCCGCCCCCAAAAAGGTCCGCAGCTTCTGGGGCACGGTGGCCGCGATCGTCTTCTTGGATTTCGTCTTCTCCATCGACTCGATCTTGACGGCTTTGGCCATCGACAACAATCCGGTGATCGTCTTGATCGGCGGGATGATCGGGATCTTGGCTATGCGCTTTGTCGCCCAAGGCATGATCGTCTTGCTCGACAAGATCCCGGAACTGTTGTACATGGCTTATGTCTTGATCGCCTTTATCGCTTTCAAGTTAGGCTTAAGCGTGCCGGCTATTGGGATCGAAGTCTCCAACACCTTCTTTTCAATCTTCGTCTTGGTTGCTTTCATCGGCACCTTCGCCATTCACTATTGGCGGCAGAAGAAGCAGCCCAAACGCAACCGTTAATATTTGCTACATACTAGAAGAAGCCGGAACTGATGCGTTTAAGACATCAGCTCCGGCTTCTTTTATTGCGTTAGTCGTTCGCGTTAAGCCATTGATCCAGCACTTGAATAAACTCATCATGCTGGTCAAGCAAGGCCAAATGCCGCGAGTTGGCAAACAAATGCCACTTGGCGCCAGGAATGTGATCGACCACAGACTTGGCGATCAACGGCGTGCACAAATCGTCGGTACCGCTGGTCACCAGCGTTGGCACATGGATCTTGTACAGTTCATCGGTCAACTCAAAATCAGAAATCGTGCCGTTTTCGGTGAATTCGTTAGGGCCTTCTGCAATCAAGCTGGCGCGCTTGCCATTAGTGGCACGGCGCAGCGGCTCTGGTGAAGCCGGGGTTGGGTCATCCCAGCAATAACGCTCCATGTAGCGATCATTGGCCGCGAGGTATTTAACGCCGGTAAAGTCGCCGGTGCGCTCTGCTTCGGCAATCGCTTCTTGATCAACGCGATCCAAATACGAGATCAAGCGGTGCTGCTCCTTGGTCCACAAGCTGATCGAAGCTGGCGAGCCGTCGATCATCACACTCTTGATGCCTTGCGGGTCGTAATGGGTCAAGTAATACATCTCAAGCATCCCGCCCCAAGACTGGCCAAGCATGTGGATCTCGTCAAGGTGCAAATACTTGCGCAAGGCGACTAATTCATCGCCCCAAGTTTCTTTGACGTAGATACTTTCATCATCAGGCAGCGAAGACTTGCCGCAACCAACTTGGTCATACATGATCAACTGCCGACCAGTGGCTGCATAATCGTCGATCAATTCAAAATAATTATGTGACGAGCCTGGTCCGCCGTGGATCAGCAACAACGGTGCCTTGCCTGGGGTCTTCTCCCCAACGATGCGATAATATGTTTTAAAGCCGCGAAACGGCATGTAGCCTTCTTCGATTTTCATAGATGTACTCCTTTGAAACTTTGGCATGGACTTTAGCGCCACGCTTGCGCTGATCTGGATTTTCTACCGGTCCGGGCAGGGGCTGCTGCGCGTCGTGGGGATAGCGGGGTGGCGCAGGCGGTGCGGCCGGCTCCAACCACGCAAAGAGCGCGTGTTTTACGCCTAAGTTCAAAGCCAGGCGCTCGCTTCGCTCACCTGCCCGTCTTTGAACTTGCCGCGATCAGCACAGCAAGCCTTGCACAACCCGCAAGTCTTTCTGTGCTGATCGTTTCACGGCCTGACCACCCCGCTATCCCCACGACACTCCGCAACCCCTGTCCTACATCATGTAAACAAGTTAATGACTGGTCAGTTGGGTCGCTCTGGTTTACTCAAATGGCACAACGCATGTACCCAGGCTGTCCAAGCTCACGCATAAACTGTCATCCCATCTTGTATCAAACGGTAAGGATACTTTGCAACGCGGATCTGGTTAATCTAATGAGTAAATTATCACCTGACAATTTCTGCCCAGCCAGCCCACTTGACCAACACGAACGTAGTAGGACTGGTGGCGCGTTGTGGCGTGGGGCCAGCGGGTCGGTCAGGCCGTGAAACGTGTGGTGTCAAGCAAGACCCGCGTCGACGCAAGCGCAGCGCAGCTAGAGGCGAGGCTTGCTCGACACCACACGCGGCAAGTTTCAAGACCCGCGTTGAGCGCAGCGATGCGGGGCTTAATACTTAGGCGGAAACCACGCGCACTTTGCGGGGTTGCAGCCGGCCGCACTGCCTGCGCCGACCCGCTGGCCCCGCGTCGCAGCGCGCCACCAGTCCGGCCGCTAAGACCGCTTTGGGTACTTCGTCGAGCTCTGCAAAGCATCGCGGCGTGATATAAGTCGTGACGCCGCTTGGGCATAAACCGCCCAAACGTCATCCCGCCTTATATCCACCGCTAAGACCGCTTTGCGCCGCTCTGGTATGGGACATGGGCCATTTCTGGTAATCTGTCCCAACGCACTGGATAACCGGCACCGTGGGCGCAGAAGACAGAATCTGGGGTGTTGGCCACATCGGCCACTGGATCATAACCGCGCGCTTCAACGATCGCCGCTTGATCATGCGCGGGATAATACCCTGCCACCACCAACTCCAAGACACCTTGGCCATGGTTATACGTGCGCAAAGTGGCGGCGTAATGCTGCATCGCCGCCACCGGTGCACGGCCTGACAAAGTAGTGTTGGCTTCGCCGATCACTGGTGCCGCCATTTGTCCGCCCATTTGTTGAATATCCGTCATTGCGCGGCCGACAAACTCTGGTGCAAGGCTCAACTCAAAGTGATACCACGGCTCTAACAACTGACACTCACCAGCGGTTCTCAACACCATCAAGCCTTGGCGCAAAGCGCGCCACGTGGCTTCTTTGAAGTCGCCGCCGACAGAATGCTTGATGCTGGCGCGGCCGGACACCAAGGTGATATGCACATCGGTCAGCGGCGCGCCGACTAAGGTACCCAGCTGCGTTTTGGCGCGAAGGTTCTCAAGCACTTGATGTTGATAATTGCGTGTCAACATCTCCAGCGAACACGTGGAATCAATGGTCAAGCCGCTGTTTGGCGCGCCTGGTTCAAGCAGCAAGTGGACTTCAGCGTAATGGCGCAGCGGCTCGAAGTGGCCGGCGCCTTCTGCCGTGCCGGTAATGGTTTCTTTATACAACACGCTGCCCGCGTCAAATCCTACAGCCAAGGCAAAACGCGTCTTCAGCAATTGCGTCAATACTTCCAATTGGATCTGGCCCATTACCTGCACCTGCAACTCTTGCACCTGCTCGCGCCAAGTGACATGCAAGTTAGGGTCTTCGTCTTCCAACTCGCGCAAGGCCTTCAAACACGCGTGAATGTCTTCTTGTTGCGGATCCAACGCGTAAGTCAACACCGGCTGCATCACCGGTGCGGCAAGCTTGGGCATGCGACCTAACGCCATGCCGGGATGGGTATTGACCAATCCGGTCAACGCGCCGACTTGGCCGGCACCAAGTTCTGGTACGGTGGTGTATTTCTCGCCGTTATACACGCGCAATTCGTTGATCTTCTCGCCTGGCACCACCACTGCTTTAGGCTTGAGCCTGCCGCCGTACACCCGCACCCAACTGAGGCGTTCGCCATGCGGATCACGGGTGATTTTAAACACACGTGCGGCAAATTCAGCTTGCGGTGCCGGTTCCTGGGTGTAAGTGGCTAAACCGTCTAACAATTCGCCAATGCCATCCAGTTTCAGCGCTGCGCCCCAATACACGGGAAAAAGTTGGCGTTGGACGATGATGCTTTGCATCGTTTCAGCCGACAAAGTTTCCGTAGCCAAATAATCGTCCAACACCGCTTCATCCAACATCGCGATTTGCTCTTGGGCATCAGCGGCCGTCATGTCGATCGCACCTGGCGCCAGTTGGGCCTGCAATGCTGCGCTAATGGCAGTCTTGTCGACGCCTGGCGCGTCCATTTTGTTCACGAAGATGAACGTCGGCACCTGATAATCTGCCAGCAAATGCCACAACGTGCGCGTGTAGCCGGTGACGCCATCACCTGCTGCCACCACCAAAATCGCGTAATCCAGCACCGACAACACTTGTTCAGTTTGACTGGCAAAATCCACATGTCCTGGCGTGTCCAACAAAGTCACCGCCAACTCGCCATAGTTAAAGCGCGCCTGATGCGAGAAAATGGTGATGCCGCGCGCTTTCTCCAAGGCGTCAGGATCTAAGAACGCCGTGCCGTTATCCACGCGGCCTAACTCACGGCGCGCGCCAGTGTGATACATCAAAGCTTCTGATAAGGTCGTTTTGCCTGCGTCGACATGGGCGACGATGCCTGCGGTGATTTGTTTCATGGTGAGTCCTCCATTTGTCTTTCAGTATACCGCAGAATCGCCAAGGCTAGAATGCGCCTGTAAACACAAACCGCGTGTTTACAGGCGCATCCCCATTACCCGCAATGGCAGTCTTCGCTGGCACAATAAGCCGCGTTGCTGGCCACCAGCAAGTAGTCTTGCGTCGAGCCATGCAGGTATAACCCAGCCGAATTGGCGTCTTGCACCAGCCAGCCTTGGCCGCTGGCTGCTTGCAACACATCAGCGACAGGCTGAGGTTTCTGGTCAACCAACCGGCCTTGCGCATCAAACGTCAAGGCAAACGCTTGTTGTTGCGGCATACCAATGCTGGCCATGTCCCAATACTTGCCCCAGTCTTCGGGACTGACGGCTTTAACCACACTTTGCGGCGCCTGCGGCAATTCTGTTAGGCGCTGATCAAGTTTAAACATGTTCATCACCTCTCGCCTCCATTATACACTGGATGCAAGCGCTTAAAGCGACCAAATGGCTCATGCGACCAGGCGCACAAGCCATTATTGGCGAAAATATGTTTAGGCTAATTTACCCACTACCGGCAGCTTGGCCAGCACGGCCTTGCCATGCGGAGAATGGGTAATGGCTTCAGACAAGTCAACACCGGCATGATTGCCGTGATGCTTGCCGCCAGCCCAAGGGCCAACATTGCTCAGATCATACACGACCCCGTCAACGGCTGCATATGCCGGGCGGCCGTCTTGGCCATCGAATTGCTTGAGTTCTTCCAACGTGAATGTCTTATCCATTGTTTGTTGTACCTCCTATGTATGCGTTGCCATAAGCATAGCACACAACTTGGTCGGAAACAATTGATCACTTGGCCATAGATTTCTGCTTCATCATTTCAGCCAGATGGACTTCATGCGTCAAGAATCTGTGGGTCTTGGCATCGTAATTGTACTTCTCGCCTAGCTTGGCAATGTAGCCGTTGATGTAATCGACTTCGGTTGGCCGGCCGTTGCGCATGTCTTGATACATCGACGGATAATGCAGCGGCATGGCGTCGCGAGAAACGTAAATGGTGCTGGCGACTTCTTCTTGACGGGTGTTGATCAATTGGATGCCAGCGCGTTCGCACACGTCATAGGCTTCGTCGATCAACTGGCGGGACATGTCTTCAGACCCAGGATAGGCGGCAAATTCACCCATGGTCAATTCAAACATGGTGCAAATGGTGTTAAGCACCGAGTTGAAAACAACTTTGGACATCAAGGTGCCCATGAAGTTGGTGGTCAACGTCGGATGGAATTGTGCCTTATCCAATTCGTTAAACAACGCATGGGTGAAGTCATCAGGCTTTTCGGTGTAGTTGGCCATGTTCATGGACCCAGCGCCGCGCTTGCCGATGAAGTCGACATCCCCGGCCCCGTTAAGCACTGTCGCCACCAAAGCCGTCCCGGCGATCAGCTTCTCTGGGGCAAAGTACTTGGCGAGTTTTTCTATATGGCCATAGCCGTTCATGCAGGTGAAGGCATATTGGTTAGGTTTGAAGAAGTGGGCGCAACGCTTTAACATATCTGCCAATTGCATCTGCTTCAAGAAGAAAATGAAGCAGTCCGGATCGCCGGTATAGTCTTCTGGCGTCGTCACCGTAATCGGCACCAGATGGCGTCCTTCATGATCCCGCGAAACATATACCCCACCTTGTGCATGAATCGTGTCAAGGTTCTTCTGCCAGCCGTCAACAAAATCCACCTGATTGCCAGCTTCTTGCAACAAGACACCATAGCGCAGGCCCATGGCCCCAGCGCCGATTACCGTAAACTTCATTATATATCCCCCATTCAGTTATATTTGATTTCTAATTTATTCCTAATCGTAATCAAATGCAAGCATATCCAAGAATTTTCCCAAACGCGATTGTTCAACTCGTTTGCAGCTCGGATTATGTCGACTTCGTGGCTGGCCGGACGGGTAAGGGTTGCGGTGCGGCGCGAGACCCTTACCCGACATCGTCTGTATCAGTTCACACTTTGGCAAACCAATGTGCCATAAACTGAAACAAACAAAGCAGAAACCGACAATTATGGGCCGCTGAGGCGAAGGCCGATAACGTCAGTGGTGTCGTTGTTCTTGCCAATAGAGACGGCAAGACAATCGTCCACCTCAATGACACCCTCCACACCTTTGATCAGTATCCGCCTTCAGCGGCATTACCTCTACGATACACGTCGACATCATGCCCCGCCGATGCCAAAGAAATATGCTGTTTGACCTCAGCAGGAGCGTTGAAGCGGAGCATCGTGGGGCAAGCGGCGGTCAGGCCGTGAAACGATCAGTATTGTGAGACAAGCGCACTTTGCTTGGCTCGCAATACTGATCGCGGCAACTTTTGAGATTTGCAAGGCGAGCGCCAGCGAGTGCAAAGCTCAAAAGTTAGGTGGAAAACGCGCGTCGACGTGGAGCGAAGCGGAGCTAGCAGCGCGGTTGGAACCGGCCGCACCGCCTGCACCGCCGCTTGCCCCACGATGCGCAGCTTCAACGGTCCGGGCCCTTGCACATAAAACAGGCCTTCCCCGCGATAACACTGGGAAGGCCTGTTTATGTGCAAAGGATCAATGCCGCGCGCGCAAGGCGTACAAAATCGTGACCGTATCGATTACTTCTTGCAGCAAGGCCCCAATGATCGTCGGGATAAAGCCCACTGCGGCAAACAACATCAACACCGTACAAATCGCAATGCCGATGATCACCGCTTCTTTGGCCACTTTCAGCGTATCATGGCCAATGGTGCGCGCCGTGGCAACTTTCATCAAGTCATCGCGCAAGATCACCACATCAGCAGACTCACTGGCAGCCGTGGCGCCATGTGCCCCCATGGCAATACCCACATCAGCTGCGGCTAAACTTGGCGCATCATTGACGCCGTCGCCGACCATCACTACCGGCCGCTTGGCTTCAGGCAAGTCTTCTAACACCGCCACTTTAGCAGCAGGCAGGCACTCGGCAAAGACATGATCAATGCCCACGTGCTTGGCAATATTTTCGGCATTGGCCACTTGATCACCGGAGATCATCATCGTGTCCGCCACGCCTTGTTCATGCAAACGGGTGATCGTGGCAGCCGCCTCATCCCGCAGCGTATCAGAAAACGTGATCGCACCAGCATATCGATCATCGATCCCCACATAAATCGCCGTTTGACTCAGCGTGGGGCTGCCTGGGATAAAGCGGGCCTGGCCGACTTTGACTGCATGGCCTGCCACTTGTGCCGCCACGCCTTGGCCAACGATTTCTTTCACATCAGTGGCCACTGGCAGCGGGCCTGGCGCATAAGCAACTAATGACCGCGCCAGAATATGGGCGCTTTGCTGCTCGGCTGCTGCGGCAATGCCCACCAGTTCGGCTTCCGTGAGGCCATCAGCCGGCAACACTTGGTCGACTTCCAAGACCCCTTTGGTCAAAGTCCCGGTTTTATCAAAAGCGAAGGTGCGCGCGGCAGCCATTTTCTCAAGCACAGTGCCGGACTTGACGATGATCCCAGCGCGCGACGCCCGGCTCATCCCCGACACCATCGCCACTGGCGCCGCTAAGATCAACGGACAAGGCGACGCCACCACCAGCACTTGAGCGATGCGCGACGGATCTTTGGTCCACCACCAAGCCACCGCGGCGATCACATATGCGACGATTGTGAATGGCAACGCATAACGATCGGCCATCCGCACAAAATGCGCCGGATGATCTGCCGCTTGGGCCACCAATTTCACAATGCTTTGATACTGCGAATCGGCTGCGGTATGCGTCACTGTCAGCGTCAAGGCGCCATCGCCGTTGACACTGCCGGACATCACGGTGTCGCCTACCGTTTTGTCAATGGGCCGCGCTTCACCGGTGAGGCTGGCTTCATCTACCGTGCTGCTGCCAGCGGCCACTTGGGCATCGACTGGCACCAGTTCCCCTGGCCGCACCACGATCGTGTCGCCTGGCACTAGAGCATCAGCGGCCACTTGCTTGGTGTCGCCATTCACCACTTGATGCGCGGTAGTTGGCGTGTTCACCAAGAGCTGCTGCAAGTCGCTGTTGGCTTTGCGCGCGGCAAAAGCTTCCAGCGTTTCGCCGCCTGAAAGCATCAGCAACACGATCAGCGCCGCCCAATACTCACCCACCGCAAGCGTCGCCACCACCGCGGTAATGGCCAACAGATCCACACCAAAATCCCCGCGGCGCAACACCTTGACCATGTCGACGAACATGACCAAGGCGATCAACGCCCCTAACACCGTGATCAGGATTTGCGCCCAGCGCGCTTGATGCAACCCATATTGCAGCAGCAACGCCACAGCACCCACACCCAACACGGCAAACAATTGCTTGTTATGTTTCACGAAACCGCCTCCATCCTTATATCTAGCATAACGGCTTGATCAATGATGCGCAAGCAAAGAAAACCTGGTTTACCGTCGCGACACCAGGAGGCAACAAGGCCTAGCGCCAGCCCGCAAAAGGATTTCGCCTCAATTAATATGGACCACCGAATACCAGCGGTTGGCGTATGGTTCATATGCCTGCCAATTACCGCCGGCCATCAAGAAGCCCAGCATGCTGATCACCATGCCAACGCCAATCAATCCAATGCTGATGCGCAAAAGCGTGTGCTTGTTCATGCCCATACCTCCTGGTGACTGAAGTGTTGGGCGATGCGCCTAAATAGCCAGCGATGCGCAAGCGCTGCATACTTCACCACTTGCCAAGTCAACCAGCCTAACAACAAACCACCGCCAAGCATCATCAAGCCCACGCCAAGTTGACTGACGCCGACAAACAACGCCGCAAAACTCGCCGGCACACTGACCAAGCTGGCCCAAATCCCGCCAAGCGTTAACCCTAACGCCAAACCGCCGCCAGTCAAAGGAATGCACCAAAACGTCACTTCACAAGCTAACCCTAACGCGGCAAGTGCGACAAGCATCGGCCCCCACAACGGTGCGGTGATGATCACCACCAGCCATTGCCAACCTGCAAGCTTGCGCGCTGGCTGCGGCTGCGCATCAACGGCGGCATAAACCAAGTCCCCGACGCTGCCCATGGCGGCCACGGCATCAGCTTCGCTTTGGCCTTGCACCATTAAGTCGTCGAGCATTGCGGCATAATATGTACATAAACGATTCACTTCCCGCGCTGTGACATGGCCGGCCAACCCGGCACGCAGACACGTGAGAAACTCCCTTTTATCCATAAGACCCTCCTTGTAAACGCCTCAAGCTTATCAAGGCGCGAGTCCGCCGTCGTCAGCCAAGAGACTGATTTACCCCGTGGCCTAACGTTGTATGGTAGAATAGATAAATATTAAACACGGAGGCAATCAATGAAACGCCATATCTCGGTTATTCTCGTCGGCTTAAGTATTCTGTTTGCGCTAAGCGCCTGTGGCAAGCGCCAAGACTCCAGCGCCCGCGGCAGCGTCTATGAGGCACGGACTTACACCACCGCTGGCAAGACGCACAAAACCGGCAACACCATTGCCATGACCTTGTCGTTGAGCTCAGACGACAAGACGCAAGGGGTCTTGTCAACCGCCACGCTGAGCCAGCCGCCTTACTATCGCCGCTATGAAACGGTGACGCGCAAGGTTCAAGGCGCCAAGACGACGCTGACAACCACCGGCGAAGTGACCGCGATGAACTTCAGCAAGGCTTCAGACGCCAAGAACGGCATCAATCCGACAACATATTCATACAGCCAAAAAGGCGACAGCAAAGCCGTTGGCACCTTCACCAAAACCGGCGCCGGCTTAGACCTGAAATTAGGCAAAACGGTGTGGCACTTCACCTGCACCGATAAGAAGACCCGCTTCCAACTTCCTTATGGCATCGCCGATCAAGCCAAACAAGCCAAAGTCGACAAACAAAATTAAGCATGTCCCAACTCACAAGAAAAGCTCGCTGTCTGCGCAATCTTACGCGGCTGGCGAGCTTTTCTTGTGCTGCAACAAGCACACCAGCGCACAAAAAAGGCAGCCATCATGGATTCTGATGGCTGCCTTAATTGTCGTCATTATTTGGCCTTAACGGCTTTGATCGCTTGTTGGATCATTTGCTGTTGCAGCTTGGCCTTGGCCGCATTGATCACTTGCTGTTGTTGTGCCGCGGTCATTTGCGGATTCTTGGTTTTCGCGGCGATCACCGCTTGTTGGATCGCTTGTTGCATCTTGGCTTTCTGAGCAGCTGATGGGTTCTTCAAACCCTTAAGCTGCTTGGCCAAAGCTTTGGCTTGTTGGGTCGTCAATTGCACCCAAGTCTTCGGCACAGTGATCGTGTTAGTTTGTTCGATCAGCTTGTGATTGTTCTGATTGCTGAAGAAATCACGGTAGAAATTGCTCTTATACACCCACTGCGTCTTCACCGTCTTAATCGAAGCCGTCTTGCCGGTCGTGGTGGCGACCTTGTTTTGGATCTTGTAGTCGGCCTTGGTATGGGTGGCTTCGCCTTTGGCACTTAACTTGTAGATGTACACTTGATGGTTGCCGGCGGTGCCGACGTTTTGTTTCAATAACATCGGCATTGCCGCATTAGGACTGGCGGAGTAAATCGTCGTCGTCTTCGTCGTCGTGACTTTATGCATGCCAAAGTGACTGTTGTCATTGGCGTTGACCAGGAATAAAGAACCTAACATTACCACGCCAAACACTGCGATCAGCACGCCGCGCAGCCAGCCGGTTTTCATCATAATGAAGCTCAGGTATAACCCAAGCACCCCGATGATCAAAGTTGCGATGATCATTCGCGCACCTCCTTAGCAGTCACATCGGCGGAAGCAACGGCCTTCTTGTTCAGCAAGAAAGTCAAAGCCCAGCCTAAAACAGAGAAGCCAATGGCAAACCAGAATGCCGCATGGTAGCCATCCAAAGTCGCGTTGAAATACAGATGTTGATAATGCAGCGGGTCGCTGGTCAACATGTGCTTAGCCGGCGCCGCGTTGCTGGTGACATTAGACAATACCGAAACCAAGATCGCCGTGGTCATAGAGCTGGCAATTTGGCGCACGGTGTTGTTGACGGCCGTACCATGGCGGATCAAGTTCATCGGCAATGCGTTCATGCCGTTGGTGGTCAATGGCATCATCACCATTGATACCCCAAACATCCGCACCGCATAAATCAAGGTGATGAACAAGCTTGGCGTATCAGCGGTAATGAAGGCAAAAGGCAAGGTGGCAGCGGCTAACAAGAAGAAACCTAACCGGGCCAAGCGCTTGGCGCCGATGCGGTCAAACACGACCCCAGTGATCGGACTCATGACCCCCATCATCAACGCCCCTGGCAGCAGCGTTAAACCAGATTCCAAGGCTGTTTTGCCATGCAGGATCTGCAAGTATAATGGCAAGATCATTTCGACGCCGACCATGGCCATCATGGCAATGGAGCTTAAGATCGTCGAAATCGTGAAGATCTTGCTGGAGAAGACTTTAACTTGGACAAAAGGTTCTTCCAAACGCAACTGGCGCATCACGAACAACGCAATGATCACCAAGCCGACCACGATACTGCCTAAGACCACCGCATCGCCCCAGCCGCGGCTGGAAACTTCAGAGAAGCCATACAGCAACAACCCGAAGCCAAAGCTTGATTCGATCAAAGACAACACGTCAAGCTTCGGATCAGAAGTCGGCAAGACGTCTTTCACAAAGAACAAAGACAAAATCAAGACAACGACAACCACTGGCAGCAACATGCCAAACAAGGTCCGCCAGCCGGCGTTATCGATCACCCACCCAGACAAGGTCGGACCGATCGCCGGGGCTACACCGACGGCTAAGCCGGTCAAACCCATGGCCGTGCCGCGTTTAGCCGGCGGGAACAGGTTCAACATGATGTTTTGCAGCAATGGCATCGTGATACCGACGCCTAACGCTTGGATCAAGCGCCCGATCAACAGCATCGGGAAGTTGCCGGCGATGTACGCCACCAAAGTCCCGATCCCAAAAATCGACATCGCCCCGATGTACAACCATTTCGTCGAGATCTTCGCCGACAAATAAGCCGACACTGGGATCATGATCCCGTTGACCATCATGAAGCCGGTGGTCAACCACTGCACCGTCCCAGTGGAAATATCGAAGGCCTTCATTAACGTCGGGAAAGCCGTGGTGAGAATCGTTTGGTTCAATACAGTAATGAAGACGCCGACGATCAGCGTCACAACCATCATTGGTACATTGATGGCTTTACCATGTCGATCTTGTACTGGCATAGTTACCGCCCCTTTTGTAAGTATATTTCGTAATCTCTTTATCACATAATGTGATATTGACAAAACGTTATGTTACACTTACATTAGTAATAAGTCAATGTGTTTTCTGAAATAATGACGAGTTGTCATAAATAGGGGGAAGAAGTTGGAAATGGATTTTGTCAAAAGGCTCAAAGAAATCAATCTGTCGGTCGGCATCGGGGAAGCCAGCCACATCACAGGCGCCAGTTTAACGCAGATCCGCTACTGGGAGAAGAAGGCGCTGATCAAGTCTTTCCAACGTGAAGCCGGCGGTAACAAACGCTTCACCTTTCCTAATCTCGCCAAGATCGTCTTGATCAAATCGTTGATCGATGAAGGCTACACCTTGGCCAAAGCCGCCGAACTGCTGGCCGCTCACCGCCACCAAGCCGACCGGGTCAAAGTGATCGCCAACGCCTTAGTCGAAGTCGAAGATGGCCCGGAGGAATCAATTTTTCACTTCGGCCAAATCGCCAATGACCCGAATTACGATATCATCGCCCGTGTCACAGATTCGAAAACCACCTTCTGCAAGGTCAAGCACGAAGGCTAAGCGGGGCCCGGACTGAGGGAGCGTTGCGGCGGAGGCCGGCGTTCAGTCAGGCTGTGCGGCCGGCTTCAGCCGCTTCGCGTCTTGCGCCTAAGAATTTAGCCATGCGCTCGCTTTGCTCGCCTGCATGTCTAAATTCTTGCCGCGATCAGCGAAGCAAGCCAAGCACAACCCGCTTGTCTCACTACGCTGATCGTTTCACGGCCTGACTGAACGCCGCCCCCCTTTGCAACGCTCCCTCCGTCCTAGTTATTGGAAAAACGCACAGTTTATTGGCAACTATCCGGGATAATACAAAGACCTTGCCTCACCGAAGTTGGTGACGCAAGGTCTTTTGAATTGGCTTTACTGCTGCTTGCCATGCCAAGGCATCTTCATATAGACATCCCCAACGGCTAATTCGTTAAGCATTTGGGCCAAGCGCTTGGTTTGCGTGGCTTCGCGCTTGGCGCTGGTGATCCAGTTGATGTAATCGGTGCGCTGATACTGCGGGCGTGCGGCAAACATCACCTCAAGCCCCGCTGCTTGCAAGGCTTCTGCGATGCTCGGCGGCACTGTTGGCGGTTCACGTTTGCGCGGTTTGGTGACAACATCTGCGTGAGCTAACCGGTACTGCGCGATTTCAATGATCAAAGCTTGCGGCAGCGGCTTGGTATATGGAAACTGAATGGCGCCTTTAGACGTCTTGTACTCACCCAACTGCGCCGCAAAGGCTTGGATCGGCGCGGCAGTCGGATACAAACCAATATGCTTGGCATTGGCGGCAAAATACACCAGCACGCGGCCTTGCCAAAAAGCCGGCATGCCGTAGCTCAGCCGCTCTTGGGCGTCTGGCAAAGCGCGGTGCAAAATCGTGTACATTTCATTTAACGCGCCTTGTTGGGCGCTGGGCTGCTGGCTGATGTAATCGCTGATCACTGACATCTCAGACCTCCAAGTGTTTAGGCTTATTATAATACGCAACTGACCGCTGGCATGGTAAACTTTAGGCATCTTTAATGCGGAGGAACATCATGGAGATCACATTTTCTCAGACTTATGCTAAAGTCTTGCAGCAAGCCGGTTTGCCAAGCAACTATTTGCCGCTGCACGGCCAATTTCCTCAAACCTACGACAACCAGCGCCAAGCTGCCTTGCAGACCTTGCGCCAGCTTGCCCAAAGAGGCACGCCGCTGCGGCTTTGGTGGACCGATACGGCAGACGATTTATGCGGCTTCTTGTTAAGCTGCGCCGAGCTGGCGGATGCACCAAGTCCGCTGCGCCAAGTCCATGTGCCGCTGCGCTTGCCGAATTGGCGCGGGCAAGCCAGCTTGTTGATCAGCGGCGGATTGGCGGCCTTCAGTCGTGAAGATGTCTCAGCCTTGCTGCAATTTGAAACCCCGTTGTCTAACGCCATGGCGCAAGCTTATAGCTATGAAGCCCGTGACTTGCCTCAAACCCCATTGCGCGTGGTCATCAACGGGCAGATCGTCGGCATGCCGGCTGATTTCTATGATTGCTTCTTGCTGGATGCACCGCTGGCGACAGCGGCGCAGCGGATCGCAACGGCCATCGGTTATGATTTGGGGATCGACGAGACTTGGTATACGCAGCGCATCGACGCCTTGATCGCCGCGCACACCTTGATGCCGCTGCCTGATGGTCGCTTGAGAAAGGAAGTCTGAAATGCCTTTTGAACATCAATTCACCTTGTGGCTGCTGTATTTCTTTGCTTACGGCTTCGTTGGCTGGCTGTGGGAATCCGGCTATGTGAGCTTTCAGAAGAAGAAATGGGTCAACTCCGGTTTCTTAAACGGCCCGATCATCCCCGTGTATGGCTTCTCCATGGTCACGGTGCTGGCGGTGATCGCCCCTTGGAAAAACAACCTGCTGATCTTGTATCTGGCCAGTGCCGTGGTGATCACTATCATCGAATACCTCACCAGCTGGTTGATGGAGTTGCTGTTTCACGCGCGGTGGTGGGATTATTCCAAGGTGCCATTGAATCTTAACGGCCGCGTGGCTTTGCCGATTTCGGCCTTTTGGGGCCTAGGCGTGGTGGTGATTGTCAAGTTCATCCACCCTTTCGTGGCCCGCGGGGTGAATTGGCTGGACGGCCATTATGGCATTTATGCGGCAATCATCATGCTGGCGGCAGCGATGTTTGACTTTGGCTTCACCTTAGCCAACGCCTTGGCTTTTGGCGCGGCGACCAAGCGCATCGATGCGGCCATCGACGCCAAGAAACAAGAACTCAAGACCCATTTGGACACGCAATTGGATTGGCTGGAAAGCTATCGGCAAGATGCCGCAGCTCGCGCCCGCCTGCCGCGCTTGTCGGCAGTGCAGCGGCGCTTGCTAAAGAGCTTCCCGAATCTGCGGCTTAACGACACCACCGCTTCAGCTAAAGATATCGAGAAGTTGATGACGCTGTTGAAGAATAAGCGCAAATGAACCAAAAGCCCCTCGCTTGCAACGACAAATCGTGCAAGCGGGGGACTTTTGAATAGGCTATAAGTTGTTAGCAACCAGCTTGTGGTCGTCGTTCAAAGTCGCCTCATCAAGCGTATTGGTGGCCTTGGCGGTGATCAAGCCAGCCAAGATCGAATCGTTGACGTTGACTAAAGTCCGCGCCATGTCGACGATCGGGTCGATGGCGATGATCACAGCCATGATGGCAACAGGCAGGTTCAAGGTGCCTAACACCATCAACGTGGAGAACGTCGCGCCACCGCCGACGCCGGCAGAACCGAACGAGGCCAAAGTGACCACGGCGATCAGCGTCAGAATGTATTGCGCGGAGAAAACGTTAACGCCAACCGTTGGCGCAATGATCGTGGCGATCATGGCTGGATAAACGCCGGCACAGCCGTTCTGACCGATAGTCAAGCCAAAGCTGCCGGCAAAGTTGGCGATTGCTGTGCTGATACCTAAGGATTCCGTTTGGATCTGCAAGTTCAGCGGTAACGTCCCGGCACTGGTGCGAGACGTGAAGGCAAAGATCAAAGCCGGCCATACCTTCTTGTAGTAGCGAATCGGGTTAACATGGTTGGCTAACAAGAGCACGGTGTGTACCAACAAAACGGCGATCAGCGCGACATAAGCGGCGATGATGAACACACCTAGTTGGGCGATGGACTGCAAAGAATCAGTAGCCGCCGCCTTGGTGATCAAAGCGAAGATCCCATAAGGCGTTAAGGACAAGACTAACTTGATGATGCCATGGACCAAGCGATCCAAGACATTGATGCCTTTGGCGACTTGCTTGGCAATTTCCGGTTCCGTTTTGCGCAAGCCCAGATAAGCGATACCAGTCACTGCCGAGAAGATCACCACGGCGATGGTGGAAGTGGCGCGAGTCCCAGCTAAGTCAGCGAAGATATTCGTCGGGAAGAAGCTGATGATTTGTTGCGGCAAGGTCACGCCTTTGATTACGGATTGATGCTGCTTGATGGCCGCCAAGTTTGCCGCATCGGCGCTGGCGCCTTTGACAAAATCAGCCCCTTGCAAGTGGAACAAGAAGACGCTTAAGACCCCCAGCAAGGCAGCAACAGCAGTGGTCAGCAGCAAGGTGGCCAAGACAGTGACGCCAATTTTGCGCAAGTTGGCCACATCACTTAAGCGGGTGAAGGCGCCGATCAAAGACACCGCCACCAGCGGCGTGATCAAAGCTTGCAGCAAAGCGACATAACCGGAGCCGACAATGTTTAACCAGTTGATCGTGCCGGTGGTGACTGCCGACGTGTTGCCAAATAATAGCTGAATGGCGAGGCCGAAGATGACCCCGATCACCAATGAACCAAAGACCAACTTGGTGAAGCTGTAACCTTTGCGGTGTAAGTAAGCAATGCCTGCCAGAATCAGTACCGCGACGACTAAGATCAAGACGATCGTAAGATTAGTTTGCATAATGAATAATTTCCTTTCGTTGTGAGATGCTCAACATCAACGCAACGAACACATTCGCTTGGCCTGCATACGCAGCCCTCCTTTCTTGATGTCGTGGGATGTTCGATCCAATGTCTCAAGTCCAGTAACGCCTAAATCAAAAAGCGCCCCTTCCGCCAGCAAATACTGGAGAAAGGGACGCTTGTGCGTGTTACCACCCTAATTCGCGTCTAAAAGACGCCTCAACGGTTCCCAGAATCGGAAACCCGGCAAAATATCGCTTGCCCACGGTTTGCAAGCGTGAACTTGCAAACGGCTCAGAGCTCATCTTCACGCGTTAGTTCGTCAGGCCTCACACCAACTAGCCATTCTCTGGAAACAAACGCTCGCGCTACTCTTCTCTTCAACACCGGATCATTTAGTTGTTGGCGTCATTATGCCTTGCCTGCTCGCGCTTGGTCAAGCACAGGATGATAGTATTTCTTTATCATATCGACGTGAGGAATGCCATCTTCTAAATAAGTTTCCGACACCGGCACGAACCCGAAGCCGCTGTAGAAGGCCCGCAGATAATCTTGAGCTTGGATCAACACGGCTTGGCCGGGATATAAACGTTCTATCTCGTCAAGTGTGGTCCGGACCAATAGTCGGCCTAAATGTTGGTGTCGCGCTTTTCTGACCACCAGCACCCGTCCAAAGGAAATGTGTTGCCCATCGTCATGCATAATGATGCGCGCATAAGCCACTAATTGGCCTTGTTGGCGCAAGATCACGTGCCGTGCGGTGGCGTCTTTGTGGTCCACTTCTTGATAAGCGCAAGTTTGTTCAACGACAAACACCGCCACGCGCGCCGCCATGACCTCCAGCAATTCCCCTGGAGTCAATTCATTCGTTTCTTTGATTTGAATCTCTACCATCATGTTTCCTTTCGACTTGACTTGCGAAACAGCCATAACCGGCGCAACCCCACTTGCATGATCAACAGCGCCAACACGATCAACGACCCGCCGATCAGCAGATCCCAAGTGAACGGCTCAAAGCCCAGCGCCACTGAGAAAATGCTGCCAAACATTGACTCGGTCATTAAGATCAGCCCCGCCGGTGTCGGATCGGTGTGGCGCTGACCCACCAGTTGCAAAGTCTGAGCGCCAAAAGACGACACGATGCCTAAGATGATCACCGGCCACAAGCCTTGCAGCCAATCCACTTGCGCATAAGTGCCGCGTTCAAACAACAGCGACCACGCCAAGCCGAAGCCGCCTTGCGTCACGCCCAGCATGAACGCGATGATCCACGGACTTGATTCTGTGGCCGACATGCCGAAATACACGATTTGCAGCGCATAGAAGAACGCCGAAGCAATTGTTAACAAGTCGCCGATGTGCAGCTGCACCCCATGGCCGAACACACCAGTCAGAAACGCCATCCCGATCATGCATACAATAATGGCCAAATAACTCTTCGGCTCCGGGCGCTGATGGAAGAATATCCATACGATAAACGGGATCAGCACCACATAAATCGCGGTGAGAAACGCGTTATTAGCCGGTGTGGTGTACATCAAGCCAATGGTTTGCAGCTGATAGCCTAAGAAGTTGATCCCGCCGGCAATTAAGCCGATCTTCAAATCTTTCTTGGTCATGGCATTGATGGTCTTGTGAAAGAACGCATAAGCCAACGCCGCATAGATCAGCCCCCGAATGGCGTTGATCAACCCTGCATGCATCCCGGCGTTGGTCGCCTGCTTGGAGAAAATATACCCTGCCCCCCAGATCACAGCCGCCAAGCCCAACATTAAATTCGCCTTTGTCTTGGTGATTCGCATCAATTCTCCCCCTTATGCTCCGCAACCACTGTAACATAAGATGCCACAAGCTGGCTACCGGTGCCAATTCGCCTTTTCCACGAAAAAAAGGGCCGCCAGCGGCGACCCACTCCCAAGCCTAACTTATACACAAATAATTGTGCTCCCCAAGATAGATTGTGTTAAACTAACTAGGTAAATGTCTCCCAAGCCATTTACACCCATATATGCACAGGATTACTCCCAAGGTCCTGTGTTTTTTTGTGCCCAAAAGCCAACTGCACCCGCGTTAGGCTGCGCAGCTCGCCGATCCCAAAGTCATCAAAAACCTTACTTAACGATAAAAAAAGGCCCGCACAACAGCAGGCTAAGCCTCTGCGTACGGGTCGTCCCAGATTCCCAAGCAATCCAGGTGAGCAGGTTTATTTGATTTCTAAGTTGTATATAAGTATAGACCGCTCAACCCACCAATACAAGAGAATTGATAATTCTTTTCGTGGTATTTACACTTATCGACTCGACTAATCAATGGAATAATGAATATTGGCGCTAATCTTTATCAGTCAGCAGTCAAGGTGGCGGTGTGGTCACCGTGATTGTTGTAAATGACCGTTTTGCCGACTGGCTGTTCAGCTGTGGCGTGCAAATTTTGTGTCAAGAAACCAGCAACAATCACTAACCCGATAATTATTGTGACGCATAGCGTAACGCGCTTAGTCAATTTCATCAAGTATCCTCCTAGCGTGGGTCAGACAACAAACTAATCATAGCATACTATATTGATTAAATGCCACGTTTAAAGCCATTTAAAACACCATTATCATATTATTAAGGCTCATTTTATAAGTGTTAATAATATTATTGTGTCTTGCGTTAAACCCGTCTCAGCAAGATTTACGCATCCTGCTGAGGCTTTTGCGTCTGCAAAAAACGAGCACCTCGCTGAGATACCCGTCGTCTGTTCGTAACGATGAATCAATATGTACGATTATTGCGATCGGGACATAATCGCACTGCCAACGGCTTTATACTGCTGAATCATGCCCTTCTAGCGACAAAAAAATAGACCAGGATCACTCCTGGCCCACTCCATGGTCAATGGGACGCGCCCAGCAACCGGCAGCGCTGGGCGCTGAATACCGACCATATTTGGTCGCTGTCGGTGATGATTGGTTAATGTAAAGCCCTGCAGCTCGATGCGAATTTCGAAGGATCGGTGAAGCGCAGGCGCGCGGGGCAAACGTCGATCAGGCCGTGAAACGATCAGCGTCACAAGCCTTGCGGTCTTTGCATGGCTTGCGACGCTGATCGCGGCAAGAATCGAGACGGGCTAGTGAGCAAAGCGAGCGCCTGGCTCGATTCTTAGGCGTAAAACACGCGTACTTTGCGTGGTTGGAGCCGGCCGCACAGCCTGCACTGACGCTTGCCCCGCGCGCCGGATTCACCAATCCGGTGCCTTAAAACCTAAGTCCACGCTTCATACGCTGTGGGCTTCGTCGAGCTGCGCAGCCCAACGCGATCGCGTATAAGTCGTGACGCCGCCAAGGCAAAGTACGCCTTTGCGTCATCCCGCCTTATACACATCGCTAAGTACGGGCTGCTCCGCTCTGGGTCTTTTCGTCGAGCTGCGTGGCGCAACGCGGGTGCGGTTTTTCGTCGAGCTCCGCAAAGCAACGCGGCGTGATATAAGTCGTGGCGCCGCCAAGGCAAAGTACGCCTTTGCGTCATCCCGCCTTATATCCACCGCTAAATACGCTTTGCTCCGCTCTGGTTTAATCGTTCTGGTGTTCTCTTTGGGCGGCTTGTTGATAGCCTGGGACTTCATCTTCTGTGGCGAAAACAAAGTGTCCCGGGTAAACCTCAACCATTTTGCGCGGCCGCTCGTCTTCGACTTTAGAAGCATCATAAGGGATCGGCACACGTTTGCGTTCGGTATCAGGATCCGGTTCTGGGATCGCTGACAACAAGCTCTTGGTGTAGGGATGCAGCGGATGGTTGTACACTTCATCAGAACTGGCCAACTCAACCAAGCGGCCATAGTGCATAACCGCGATGCGATCAGAGATGTACTTCACCATCGACAAGTCATGGGCGATGAACAGATATGTCAAACCTTGCTTGTCTTGGATGTCTTTAAGCAAGTTGACCACTTGCGCTTGGATCGACACATCAAGGGCTGAAATCGGTTCGTCGGCGATGATGAACTTCGGCTCAACAGCCAGCGCACGGGCGATGCCGATCCGCTGGCGCTGACCACCGGAGAATTCATGCGGATAACGCGTGGAGTGATCAGCGTTCAAGCCGACTTCTTCCAACAATTCTGCCACTCGCGCATCGCGTTCGGCATCATTCTTGACCAAATGGTGAATATCTAAACCTTCGGCGATGATGTCTTTGACCTTCATCCGCGGATTGAGGCTCGCGTAGGGATCTTGGAAGATCATTTGCGTCTGACGACGGAATTCCAACATTTCCTTGGAGCCGTTCTTGAGCTTGGCAATATCCTTGCCTTCAAACCAGATCTCACCGCTGGTTGGGTCATATAAGCGAATGATTGCCCGGCCTGTGGTCGTTTTACCAGAACCAGACTCACCAACCAAGCCCAAGGTTTCGCCTTCGTAAATATCGAAGTTGACGTCTTGAATGGCGCGCACTTCATTCTTTTTGCCTGCGTTGAAGGTCTGGACCAAATCTTTGACCTTCACCAGGACTTTCTTCTTCTCGTCAGCCATTAGTCCGCCTCCTTGCTTGGGTGTTTGTCAGCCCAGATCTGCCAGCGGCGCCGGATCTCTGCTGGCGGCTCAACTTTAGGCGCATCTGGATGCAACAACCAAGTTGCCGCGGCATGCGTCGGCGACACTGAGAAGAATGGCGGTTCTTGTTCGGTGTCGATTTGCAAGGCAAAAGGATTCCGCGGTGCAAACGCGTCACCCTTAGGCGGATCCAGCAAGTCCGGCGGTGTGCCGGGAATCGCAAACAAGCGGTCGCGCTTGGTTTCAAGCGTCGGCATCGCTTCCAGCAAGCCCCAGGTGTACGGATGCTGCGGGTTGTAGAACACCTCATCCACATCCCCGTATTCGATGATCTTACCGGCATACATGACTTCGACGCGATCAGCGATCCCGGCCACGACCCCAAGGTCATGCGTGATGAAAATGATCGCCGTATCGATTTTGGTTTGGATGTCTTTCAACAAATGAATGATCTGCGCTTGAATGGTCACATCCAAGGCAGTGGTTGGTTCATCGGCGATCAAGATCTTCGGGTGGTTGATGATCGCAATGGCAATGACGATCCGCTGGCGTTGGCCGCCGGAGAATTGATGCGGATAGTCCTTCAACCGATTGCCGGCATCATGGATCCCGACTAATTCCAAAACGCGCACCGCTTCGGTCATCGCGTCTTTCTTGGAAATATCATTGTGCAGCAGCAATGGTTCAGCCACTTGCTTACCAATGGTCATGGTCGGATCCAGACTCGTCATCGGGTCTTGGAAGATCATGGCGACATCATTGCCGCGCATGTCGTTCATTTCTTTTTCAGTTTTCTTGAGGATATCGTTGCCTTCCAGCAGCACTTGGCCGCTGGTGATATGCGCGTTATTGGCCAATAAGCCCATCACCGTGCGCATCGTCACCGATTTACCAGAGCCTGATTCCCCAACGATCGCCAAAGTCTCACCTTTGTCCAAGTGAAAATCCACATGGCGAATGGCGTGAACAGGGCCGGCGAAGGTGGTGAAATCGATGGCTAAGTCTTTCACATCTAAGATTCTATCCATATTCTCTGCCCCTTTCCTAATGAGAGCTCTTCGGATCGAAGGCATCGCGCAAGCCGTCAGCCAATAAGTTGAAGGCCAGCATCAACACGACGATAACGATCGCCGGATAAATCAGCAAGTAAGGCTGCGTCTGCAAGGCTTTCTGCCCATCGTTCAACAACGTCCCCAGACTGGCTGTCGGCGCTGGCAGCCCAATACCGATATAAGACAGGAACGCTTCAAAGAAGATGGCAGTTGGGATCGTGAACATGGTTTGAATGATGATCGTTGAACTCAAGTTAGGCACCAAATGCTTGAAGGCGATCTTAATGCTTGATTCGCCAAGCGTCCGCGCCGCCAGCACGAATTCTTGATCTTTAAGCTGCAAGGTTTGCGCCCGGATCAAACGGGCCATGGTGATCCAACTGGTGATGGCAATAGCCACGATGATCGACGTCATCCCTGGCTTGAACACCAACAGCATCAAGATCACGACCACCAAGTTCGGCACAGAGGAAATGATTTCGATGATACGCTGCATGATCGTATCCGTCATGCCGCCTTTCCACCCGGAGATGATGCCATAGCCAACGCCGATGACCAAGTCAAAGAACGTGGCAACCACAGCGATTTCCAAGGAGATCCGGGTGCCGACAAAAATCCGGCTCAGCAAGTCACGGCCGAGATAATCCGTCCCTAACAAGAAGTAGGTCCCATTCGGCACGTGGTTTTGCGCGTAATAATCGACGCCGCCCATTTTGCCATTGAAGAATGGAATGTTCAAATTGCCCCACTTCGGCGGCAAATACGTGTAATTCAAGTTCTGGGTATCTGGGTTATGCGGTGAGATGAAAATCGTGATGATCGAAACCGCAAAGATCACGACCAAGATCCAGAATGAAATCACCGCAGCTTTATTCTGCTTCAAACGCCGGATCGCATCTTGAGAGAACGTCAAAGCCGGCGTGGCAATGCGCTCTTTGTCTGCTGAGGCGACTTTGGCGGGCTTGAATGCATCTGGTGAAAGTTTGATTTTAGCGTCTGCCATTAGTTTGCCTCCCCACTGAGTCGAATGCGCGGATCAATGAATCCGTACAAGATATCAACGATCAAGATCACAACCGTCAACATGAAGCAATACATCACGGTGAGGCCCATGATCACTGGGTAATCGTTGGTGGTGATGGACTTAACAAACTGTTCACCAATACCTGGGATCGCGAAGATGTTCTCCACAACCATGGAGCCAACCATCAAGTCGACCGCCATTGGCCCGATGATGGTGATGATCGGGATCATGGAATTACGCAAGGCATGGCGCGCCACGACTTGCCACTTTGAATCGCCTTTGGAGCGGGCCAATTCAATATAATCAGAACTGAGCACATCAACCATTTCCGTCCGCATAAAGCGCGCGGTGTTAGCCAATGGTGCCATTGCCAAAGCCAGCGTCGGTAAGACGGAACTGGAGAAGCCGTCTTCCCATAAGGCCACTGGCAACAAGCCCATCTTGAAGCCGATGACGAACTGCAGCAAAGCCGCAAACACGAAGTTAGGGATCGAACGGCCGATGATGGCAAAGATCGTCGCTACAGAATCGACCCAAGAGTTCTTGCGGATCGCCGCAACGGCGCCCAGCAAGATCCCCAGCAAGGTCCCAACGACCATCGCTTGGACCCCTAATTGCAATGACGGGCCAACTCGGCTGGAAATCAAGTAAGAAACCGTCTGGCCGGTAAACTGATATGACGTCCCGAAGTCGCCATGAGCGGCGCCGAGAATGTATGAAAGGTATTGTTGCCAAACCGGCTTGTCGAGGCCATATTGCGCCTTCAACTGGGCGATTTGGTCAGCAGGGATCTTTGGGTTGTTGAACGGCGTCCCTGGCAGCATCTTCATCAGGAAGAACGTGATGGAAGCCACAAGGAATAACGTCAAGATCAAGAACCCGATCCGCTTTAAGACATATTTGACCATGGAAAGAACTCCTATCTATCGCGAAATGCAAAACGGTGCCGTCACCATCACTGACGACGAACACCGTTTTGTGGTTCTAAAGTTGGTGCGCCGGTAGCCGTCACGACCCCACAATGGCCGCAACAACTTAATATTGTTACTTTACATTAAAAACGCATTAAAGTAAATAGCCGAGCAGGCTTTTAGAACCAAAATCCCATCACGCCACTGCCATATATGCGAAATCCGTGAAAGCGTACCAAGTCTTGTCGCCGCGCCGTCAACGCCTGTTGCAGGGTTTCTCATAAATAACATTTCATCATGAGGAATGCTCTTAACGACGCAAAAAACAAGCGCCTTCGCGCCGCGGTAGTTGTACCGCGAGGCAAAGACGCTTGTTTTCAAGACTTATACAAAATCACTCAATCGTAATCTGATGCGGGCTTTGTTGCGTTTCCGTCAGCTTCGGCAATGTGATGGTCAACACGCCGTCGTTATAAGCGGCCTTGATCTTCTTGTCATCAACATTCGGCAACCGATAGCTGCGGCTCATGGCACCGTAACTGCGCTCGCTCATCAAGGTGTTGCCGTCTTTATCTTGATGATCATTGAAGCTGCTCTTCTTGGCGCTGATGCTCAAGATGTTATCTTGGTAGTTCAGCTTGATGTCTTCCTTATCGATCCCAGGCATGTCTACCTTGGCCACATAATCTGTATCCGTCTCGGTGATGTCGGTCTTCAACGCTTCAGATTGCGCTTGTGTCGGCATGAAGCTGCCGAAGAAGTGCCGCCCTAAGTTATCAAAGAATGGATCATCCAACCAGTCATTACGACGCATCATTTCATTAGCCATAAAACAGACTTCCTTTCTTTATTCGCGGTTCTCAACCGCTCCTTGTTTACATAATAATAGTACCGCCTCTTAGCACTCGTGTCAAGAGAGTGCTAAAACTTTTTTTACCAGAGCGGAGCAGCCCGCACTTAGCGGTGGATATAAGATGGGATGACGCAAAGGCGCTCTTTGCCTTGGCGGCGTCACAGCTTATATCACGCCGCGTTGGGCTGTGCAGCTCGACGAAGACCCAAAGCGGAGCAGCCCGTACTTAGCGGGTCAGTTAGCCTAGCTATCGTGCTTGGGGCGCACTTTGCCCCGAGTTCGATAGCGTAGCTAACTGCATCCGTGTTGGGTTGTGCAGCCCGACGAAGACCACAGTCGTAAAGGGCCGGACAGGGGCGGCTGCGCGCCGTGGGGAAAGCGTCGGCGCAGGCGGTGCGGCCGGCTTCAACCACGCAAAGTACGCGTGTTTTCCGCCTGTTATGAAGTGACCTTTGTCAAGCCACAATTTCGTCTTTATCAATGACATCAAGAAGCTTCAGAATCGAGTCCATCGACGATTAGCCACTCTGTTATCCGTGGATTGGTTACCACTAAGTTA